>JAUMWQ010000199.1 GCA_030529565.1 Filifactor alocis
TACCCCCTTTTTTGACCCTAAAATAGGTTTTCAAGGAGGTTTTTTGATGATTTTTTATCAGTCCCTAATATATTAATAATATCACACTTCGATCCGCTTTTCAAGATAAATATTATTTTAAATATTTATAATTTTGGATGTTTATAGTATTCTTTGATTGATATGTCGAAATAACATGATCTGTAATTTCTTGGATAAGCACAACCGGTCATAGGATTCTATCCATATAAACGGTCATTGCAATATATAACATCCTTATACCGTTTTTACCCGAGTTTGAAAAGGCGATGTATCAAAATCACTCTCGGGCTTGATCTTCCCGTAAGGGGAGGAGTCCGAGAGTGATCATCTAAGGAGCTGTGTACTTCTGTAGCGAATTTGAACCGATCATACAATGCTATATTTTTTTGATTTCGACAAAAATAGGTTTTTGCCTTGCAGATATCGGATTTGATCTTCTCTGATGTCTTCCAATACGATCAAGCTGTCATCGTTGTCCGGGTACCTTTTGATAACGAGACGAAGTTTGAACAGGAGGTCGTTTTTTTGTTCGTTGTTCAAGAGACACTCAAATACACTTTTTTGTATCCTGACACCGTAGTCCGAAAGAGTCTTTGTTATCTGAGTTCGCTTTTTGTTGTCGCTGATGTCATAGGCGATGACGTATATTTTTGCACCTCTCATGGCTTCTCTCCTTTCATTTCCTTTCTGATAGAGATGATCCTCAAAGTTTTATAAACAGGCCTTCGTCATTTTTGATCAAGAGTCCTTGAGGTGTTTCGATTTCCATATATCCGTTTTTCTCAAAGAGGCCTTCCAAACGCTGTCTGCAGATTTTCTGTTGGATTTTCAATTCATGGATCTGTTTGTTCAGTGTCAATGTTTTTGAAAGGGTCTCATGGATATCCTGTTTGGGAGGAAGCTTCTTGAAGTGGCCGATGTTTTTGCTTGCCTCGGATAGGATAAAGCAGTCTCTTTTTTCTCTTAGTGCATGTATCAACGGAGTGGGATATAGTTTCTCGTTTTTAAAGTTACAATTGCATCCGGATTTGTCGCAGCAGTCTTCAAAGAGTTCGGATATTTTTTTGCATCCCATGGGTTGTTGTATTTTGCAACGGTCTATATATCCTTGTGTGGTATGGTAGTTGTAGTCCATGCAGTGCTCGAGTATTGTGTGAAGGTATTTTGCTCCGTCGTCACCGAGACATTTGTAGATATAGAGAAGGACTCTTTTTTCGGGATAACTGAGAAATCGCTCATGTTTCGCTTTGTTTACGAGGTGATCGATGATGTGACAATTGTTTTGTATCGATAAGATGTGTGCGGGGATCTCTTCGTCAGACCCACAGTCGTCTCCTGTATCCGCGGTGATGTTATTATCCTCCTCCCTCCTCTGTTCTTCCACCTGCTCCTCCTGTTGTCCTTTGTTCTCAAAGTCATCTCCAAAGTATGCAGGGTCTTTAGAATCGGGTTCAAGAGAGTTCAACGAGATCTCGGCTTGTGCAAAATTGCCGTTACAGATCAGTTCGTCCATGGTTTTGTGTTTTTTTATTTCAAATCCCAAATATCGAAATCCTTCTGTCGCATTTACTATCTTGCTTTTTTCTTGATTCACTCTGAGGCTTCGTTGCTCCAGTTCCTCTCCGGTTCTTCGGATCAAATCTTCCATGCCGTTATTAGGTGCGATAAGCATGTCATCCACATATCTCAGATAAAAGACGGAGTTGTTCGACATGGTTTGGTCGAAATCGGTCAAGTATATGTTGCTCAAGACGGGAGACAGGCTGCTCCCTGTAGAGATTCCCCGAGGATGGTTCTTTAAGATCTTATCGATCAGGTCGATGAATTTTTTGTCTCCGGTGAGCTGTTCTATTTTTTTGATCAAGGTTTGTTTAGGTATGCTTTCATAGAATTTTGCGATATCTGTTTTGTAGAATTCTTCGATATTCGGAAGGTGTTTTTTGAGTTCGAAGTAGGCCGTAAATATGGATCGTCCTTTTATGAAGCTGTGTACACAGGGATGGAAGGTTATGAGTTCCGACAAGACTTTTGCTACTGCTGTTTGAACGATTTTGTCTTCCAGGCAAGAGATGTAGATGGTACGTTTTTGTCTTGAAGTGAAACTTTTTTCTCTATAGGGGCGATACGCTCCCGATATCAATGAGTAGTGAAGGAGGTTGATATTGTCATATTCTCGGTCTTCATATACACCTATGTCGATTTGATCAATGCCGCACGAGAACTTTCTGCTTTTGGATCTGATTGTCTGCCATGCTTCCCACAGTGATTTTTTGGATACGGTTCTTTCAAATTCAAACATATTTGACCCTCCTTTTTCTGATACTATTCCCAAAGGTACGGTTGATAATCTTCATTTTTTATCAATGCTTCTCTCAACTTCCATGCTTGTGATCTGAATTTTTCTCTCCACTGCCCTTCTTCCATGTGTTCGTGATACGATTCCATAAATTTGGAGAAGCCGATGTCATCGAGTTGGTATCCTTCACTTTCGGTTTTGAAGTGTTTTTCGCTCAATATATTCAGGTTGAAGAGTTTAAGGATCCACGCGTCGATAAATGGGGTTCTGAATTCTTCCATGATGTCCAAGGCTAAGGAGTTTCGTCCATAAAATATACTGTGCAGGAAGCCTATTTCGAGATCAAATTTTTCGCAGTACAAAGAAGCTGTGATCTCGTTGACAAGAAAGGCATATCCAAGGTTCAGTGCCGAGTTGATATAATCAGGAGCAGGTCGATACTCCCTTCTTTCAAATACGCTTTTGTTGAGAAGTTGACGGTAACAGTTCCAGAAAAGTTTCGCTCCTATTCCTTCAAACCCCATAATTTCATCTACCTCCTCCAAGGTGTCGATTTTTTGAGAGTAGGATTCAAATTGTCGAATGATCTCATTGTATTGTAGGGAGTCGTAGTTTCTTCTATACTTGGAGATGAGTTGTT
>JAUMWQ010000200.1 GCA_030529565.1 Filifactor alocis
TGGAAGTATTTATAGAATATGTGTATCAATGTCCAGCTTAATTTGACAAATGAAAAAGTGATAAAACTTCTGAAAAAAATAAAAAGAGAACTCCGGATTGGTGGCAAGCCTACAACGATGTGAAACATAGGCGTGCAGAACAAAGCGAGAGCGGAAGATACAATTATACCAAGGCGAGTTTGAAAAATGTATTGTTTTCCTTGGCTTCTCTTTACATTATCAGTCAATTGATTTATAAAAGTTTAGATGGAAATGAGGTGCTGGACTCCGAGGGTATGGTGTCTGATTTATTTGAAGAATCTAAGCTATAGAAAAAGAAAACCTTAAAAGCAAAAGGACGGATTTTCAGCGAAAGAAACACAGGGAGGACATTTCGTGCTGTAATACGAAATTACAAGGAACTGTCCTTTTTGTTTGGTGATGTTTTTGTGTATAAGAGCGATGCTTGAGTAGAACAGCCCTCGGGAAGGGATGATCTCTGGGAGCTTCGACAAGGTTTTGCAGATCTGTTGTAATACTATTCTCCGTTTGAAATGCCGGGTATGAACCATAGATCATTACCGAAAAATAACTTGGAGGATGGTATATTTCAAAGCATTTATTCTGTCGATTCTAATAGAATAGTATAGAACGGATGACCAATAAAAATTCGGGCTAAAAAATATAGTTCTTTTCAAGTAGAAAAAGGGTATAATAGATAGGGAACAAATGCTATAATAGAAGTGTTTGAAAAATTTTCCGCAAATTCGGACAGAAGATTGAAAAAAGTTCGATATGGATAGTTTTGGTTGAGAATGGGGATGACAGCGTCCTGTACGGAAGTGTCCGGATCCCTACGGTCTGTGCGGAAGAGATCCATTTTGAATAAAGATAGACAGTTTAAGATATAGAGGAGCTGAATACTAGGAATGAAAAAGAAAAGAAGAAAGAAGATCGTCTTACCCATGATACCGTTGAGGGGATTCTCAGTGTTTCCTTACACGGTGATCCATTTCGATGTCGGTAGAGAAAAATCGATGTTGGCCTTGGATGAGGCGGTAGAGACCAATCAGATGATTTTTTTGTCCACCCAGTTAAACGCGGAAGTGGATCTGCCCAAGAGGGAAGATGTCTATACTACGGGAACAGTATGTAAGGTCAAGCAGATGTTGAAATTGCCGGGTAATTCCCTCAGGGTTTTGGTTGAGGGTATCTATAGGGCACAGATCCGAGACGTTGTGTCCGATGATCCTTTCTTCCTCGTGGAAACGATAGAACTTCCGGAGGAGGAAGAAGAAGAGACTCTCGATATCAAGGGTCTTAGAAGGATGACTCTGCGAACTTTTGAACAGTATGTTATGGTGGGAAACCGGCTGACGCCCGAAGTATTGCTCGGTCTTGATGAAATGGAGGACATCGGCCAGTTTTGTGATGTTATTATCTCTCATCTTATGTTGAAACAGTCGACCAGACAGGAACTTTTGGAGATGCATGTTCCAAGTCAGAGACTGAGACGACTCTACGAAGTTCTTTTAGAAGAGATTGAGATCCTTGAGATCGAAAACAAGATAGAAAATCAAGTCAAGCAACAGGTGAATCAATTTCAGAAAGACTATTATTTGAGGGAACAAATTCGTGCCATTCACAAAGAACTCGGAGAGGAAAGCGCGTCCGATGAAGCACAGGATTACAGGGAAAAACTCAATAAGCTGAAACTCGAACAGAAAATTCACGAAAAAATAGAAAAAGAGATCAATCGTTATGCCAAGACTTCGACAGCATCGGCGGAGAGCGGCGTGATAAGGACCTATCTTGAAACGGTGTTGGAACTGCCTTGGAATAAGAGCACCAAAGATAATAACGATATCGACCATGCACAGAAGGTTTTGGATGAAGACCATTATGGCATGGAGAAGGTAAAGGAGAGGATCTTGGAGTTTCTTGCGGTAAGACAGATATCGAGGAATCTGAAATCGCCGATCATTTGTCTGGTAGGGCCTCCCGGAGTGGGCAAGACCTCGATTGCCAAGTCGGTTGCCCGTTCACTCAACCGTGAGTTTATCAGAATGTCGTTGGGAGGAGTCAGGGACGAATCCGAGATCCGCGGACATCGTAGAACCTATGTGGGAGCGATCCCGGGAAGGATCATTTCTTCCATCAAGGATGTTAAGGTCAATAATCCGGTCTTTCTCTTTGATGAGATCGATAAGATGACTTCCGATTTTCGTGGAGATCCCGCATCGGCGATGCTTGAGGTTCTCGATCCTGAACAAAACAAAGATTTTGTCGATCATTATCTCGAATTGCCCTTCGATTTGTCGAAGGTCCTGTTCATTACGACAGCCAATACTCTGTCCACCATTCCCAGGCCTTTGTATGATAGGATGGAAGTCATCGAGCTCAGCGGGTACACCGAACAGGAAAAGGTCAGGATAGCGGCGGACTTCCTGGTACCCAAGGTTTGTGTTGAGAACGGTTTGGATAAAAAGTACCTTAGAATGTCCGACGAAGTTCTCTTTGAGATCATCCGTTCCTATACGAAGGAATCCGGAGTGAGGGGACTTGAGAGAGAAATTGCGAGGATATGCCGAAAATGTGCCATTGATAAAGTGAGGAATCCCAAGAAGAAGTATGTTTTGATCAGTGCACAGAATCTGGAAAAATATCTGGGCAAACAGAAGTTCCGATATTCCAAAGCTGATAAGGCAGCAGTGATAGGAGCGGTCAACGGTATGGCCTGGACTCAGGTCGGTGGAGAGACCTTAAATATAGAGGCGATGGTATTGAATGGAAGCGGAAAGCTTGAACTTACGGGAAAACTTGGAGAAGTGATGAAGGAGTCGGCGAAGGCGGGTCATTCTTACCTGCGAAACGTTGCAGAAAACTATGGAATCTCCGGTGATTTCTATAAAGAAAAAGACATCCACATCCACATCCCTGAAGGAGCGATCCCCAAGGAT
>JAUMWQ010000201.1 GCA_030529565.1 Filifactor alocis
CATTGCAATTTTTATGATGTCTGCGGCGGAACCTTGAATCGGAGTATTCATTGCAAGACGTTTCCCAAGGTTTTTGATCACAAAGTTCTTCGACATCAGTTCGGGAATATATCTCCTTCTACCCACAAGGGTCGTACTGTAGCCCTTTTCTTCCACCTCTCTTACGACCTCATCCATATATTTTTTGATCCCCGGGTATCTTTTGAAATATAGTTCTATATATTCTTTCGCCTGCTTCATGGGGATATTGAGGTTGTTCGACAGACCGAAGTCACTGATGCCATAGACGATGCCGAAATTAACAGCCTTAGCCGCCCCTCTCAGTTCGGGGGTAACCTCATCGATCGCAACAGAAAAGACCTCCGAAGCCGTTTTCCTATGAATGTCGCTACCCTCCTTAAAGCCTTCTATCATCTTTTCCTCTGCAGCAATATGCGCCAAGACCCTCAATTCTATTTGAGAATAATCCGCATCTACCAGAACGTAACCGGGCTTTGCAACAAAAACTTTTCTAAGTTCTCTTCCCTCCCGTGTTCTTATCGGTATATTCTGCAAATTCGGATCCAGAGATGAAATTCTGCCCGTGCTTGTCAAGGTTTGATTAAAGGTGGAATGGATTCTTCCCGTCACAGGGTTGATCAATTGGAGCAGACCTTCCACATAAGTGGACTGCAGCTTTGCTATCTGTCTATAGGACAGGATACTCTCGATGATCGGATGCTCATCGTAAAGTTTTTCCAAAACCTCCGCATTAGTGGAATAACCCGTCTTTGTCTTCTTCAAAGGAGGCAGACCCAACTTCTCAAACAATATCAACCCCAGTTGTTTCGGAGAATTGATATTGAAAGTTTCTCCCGCATATTTGTACACCTCTGCCTCATAAGTGTCTATAAGAGTTTGATAATGCTCCTTCAGAGCGTGAAGCACATCGATATCGACTTGAATTCCTTCAAACTCCATCTCTCCCAAAGTTTTTATCAAGGGAAGCTCAATATCTTGAAACAGTTCATTCATTCCTTCTTCTGTGATCTTCTCTAACATTTTCGTTTTGATCCGCCTTACGATCTCCAGAACGTCATAAAAATACTGATCTGTCTTCGAAGGATCTGCGATCTGATAAGACAGCCTCTTCTTTCCCTTTCCTAAAAACTCCTCCGGATCATACCTCGGCCTTCCTATTCCATATTCCAGAGCCAAAGTTTCTATCTTTTCTCCGCTTTTTGAGGGATCCAAAACATAACGAGCTACGTCCGCATCGAAATTCAAGTGATCAAGAGTGATCCCGTAGGCCTTAAGTGCAACATAGACCTCCTTGAGACAATAACCTCCCACTTCAATACCTGGATCCTGAAGATATTGTGTCAACAAATCGATCTGATCTTCTTTGATACAGTAAGTCTTGTCATAATCACAGAGATAGAGTTTATGGATCCTCCGTGACAGGACGTGTCCCTCCTCGAGAGCACAGGCAATCAAAATTTCCTTAGGAGCCTTCTCGAGAAGTCCGGATACATCCATATCGAGTATGGCTTCCTGCAAGGAAACAATCCCTGCGTCCTTCTGGGGATCAAGTTTATTTAACAACGATACAAAACCGTACTCTACAAACAAAGGCCTGAGTTTTTCCTGATCGTCCGGAGTATATTTAAGAGTCTCAAAATCGAAATCCAAGGGAATGTTGCGAACAATGGTCGCCAACCTCTTACTGATCAAAGCCGTCTCGCATTCTTCTTCCAACTTCTTCTTGACCGAGCCCTTAAGCTCATCCGTATGTTCCAAAAGATTTTCCAAGGTTTGATATTCTTTTAGGAGTTTGATCCCTGTCTTTTCTCCTATGCCGGAAACTCCCGGAATATTGTCGGACTTATCGCCCATCAATCCTTTAAGATCGATAAATTGCTGAGGTGTCAATTCGTACTTCTCGAACACCTTCTCTTCGTCATAGATTTCGACTTCACTGATCCCTTTTTTAGTAAATAAAATTTTAGTAGTCTTTGAAGCCAATTGCAGGGCATCCCTGTCCCCTGTCAGGATCAGAACCTCAAACCCTTCATCCTCCGCACATTTGGATAGAGTTCCCAAAATATCATCAGCCTCATAACCCTCGAGCTCTGCACGATGGACTCCCATTGCGTCTAAGATCTCTTTTAAAGGCTCTACTTGCATGGCCAATTCATCAGGCATTCCCTTTCTCGTTCCCTTGTAGTCCTTGTATTCTTTGTGTCGAAACGTCTTAGCCCTTAAATCAAACTCCACGCTGATATGAGTCGGTCGATACTCCTCGATCGCCTTGTATAACATCGTCAAAAATCCATAAATAGCGTTGGTTACCAAACCGTCCTTGTTCATAAGAGGTGGAAGAGCATAGAACGCCCGATTCATCAGAGAATTTCCGTCTATCAACAACAATTTCTTCATCTTCGTTTTACTCCTTATCCAAGTATTCTTCCTTCATTCCTATTGACGCAAAGACTACAAAAGTGTGCTCTGTGTCTTCTTATCAGGGATCTGTGCAATCAAAATAGCAATAAACATGATCGCACACCCTGCCAGCTCTTTGGTCGAAAGCACTTCATTGAGAAGAAAATATCCTCCCAAAGCTCCAAAAACCGCCTCCAAACTCAGGATAAGAGAGGCTATAGTCGGATCCGTATTCTTCTGTGCTATCATCTGAAGAGTATAGCCGACTCCGGCAGAAAACACTCCGGCATAAAAAATAGATACCCTCGCGTCCCAGATCCCGTTCCATTCAGGTTTTTCCAATAAAAACATCGCAATGGAAGACAAGATCATAGCTACAAAAAACTGAAGGAACGACATATACAACGGTTCAACCTTATTGCTGTAGTAATCGATCACCAGGATGTGCACCGCCCAAATAAAAGAAGCCATAAGGACAATAAAATCTCCATACTCCATAGTCAAGTCTTCCTTCATGG
>JAUMWQ010000202.1 GCA_030529565.1 Filifactor alocis
ACAGCACAAAAACCTTATGGAATCCATACTTCTAAGAAGTTTATTTTTTGCTCGAAAAAGGTTTCGCTCTGTTTTTTGATTTATACGATATATCTCTGTGGGCAGGTTTTTTAACAAGGTTTCGACTTTTTCAAACAGTTCAAAAAGGAGATGTCCTTGACCGTCCTGTCCGTTTCCCTCAAAGAAGGTTTGAATTGTTTTTGTTTTTACTGTATAATACCGGTACGGATTTGAATTGTATCTTATCCTTATATAAGATGAAACGATTTACGCATTACAAGGAGGAAGTTATGTCCGATGTTATTCTGTCTTTGATCAAAGACCCCGTCTTGACCTATCACCAGAAGGTCAATGCTCTTGCTCATGCAGCGGAGGGTACACTTAATATATTCGATATCACCCCTCAGCTCCAAACATATCTGGACGCAGGCGCGATCTGTGATCTCTTTGAAGGGAGTGCGCCCTATCGTCCGCGATATATCACCATGGATTTCGCAAAGTTTATGAGGGAAGGAAGCGAGTTTCTGGAACTTCAACCTCCCAAGGATATCTGGGAAGCAACCAACAATCTGATGATCCTCTATCATCATATTCCTTCCATCACGACCTTCCCTGTCTATGTAGGAAATCTTGACTCCCTTCTGGAGCCGTTTGTCAAAGATGTGGACGAGGCTTACCGTGCCATCAAATTCCTCCTTCTGCATATCGACCGAACTATCACCGATTCGTTCTGTCATGCAAACATAGGTCCCCACAAGACCGTAGCGGGAGAATTGATCCTCAAGGCAACTCAGGAACTCAATACAATGACACCGAATATCACCTTGAAATACGATAAGGATATCACCCCCGATGACTTCGCCACTCTTGCGATCGAAACCTCTATCAAGGTGGCAAAACCAAGCTTTTCCAACGACAAAATGTTCCGACAGGACTTCGACGGAGACTATGCCATTGCAAGCTGCTATAACGGCCTGAACATCGGCGGAGGTGCTTATACCCTCGTGCGTATGAATCTTGCAAGACTTGCTCCTCTTGCAAAGGACTACGAAGATTTTATGGGCAATGTCCTTCCCGATGCCATTGAACAAATGGCTCATCTCATGGATGAAAAAGTCCGTTTTCTCGTCGAAGAAAGCACCTTTTTTGAAAGCAGTTTTCTTGTAAGAGAAGGTTTTATAGACAGGAAAAAGTTCAGCGGTATGTTCGGCATGGTCGGTTTGGCGGAATGCGTCAACCACTTTGTCGGAGCCGAGAAAAAAGACGATCGTTTCGGACACAGCAAAAAAGCGGATGATATGGGCGTCGAGATCGTAGAAAAGATGACGGAGCTCGTCCATAACAGACCTGCAAAATACTGCGAGATCACTGACGGGCACTATGTGATGCATGCTCAGGTCGGCATCGATACCGACCACGGGATCAGCCCCGGCTGCCGAATACCGATCGGTGATGAACCCGCCTTCCCCCTGCACATCAAACAGACGGCCCGTTTTCACAAGTACTTCAAGTCGGGGATCGGAGATATCTTCCCCTTTGATGAGACTGCATGCAAAAACCCTTCTTCCATCCTAGACATCATCAAAGGCGCCTTCGAGGAAGGAATGCGTTACTTCTCGCTCTACGGCGGAGATGCCGATGTGATCCGTATCACAGGCTACCTTGTGAAGAAGTCCGAGATGGACAAACTCTATAACAAGGAGCAGGTCATCCAACAGACCGTAGTCTTCGGTCTTGGAGCAAGGGAAAATTCTCATATCCTGGAAAGACGTGTTCGTGGTGATGAATAAATTGCAAGTAAACAAGATCATACCTTTCAGCAGTGTAGATGGCCCGGGAAACCGTATGGCCATCTTTTTGCAAGGCTGTAATTTCAACTGCCTGTACTGTCATAATCCCGAAACGATAAACCTGTGCAACCACTGTGGCATCTGTGTCGATCACTGTCCCTCGAAGGCGCTCTCCCTGAACGAAGGCACCGTCACCTATGACCCTGCGCTCTGTATCGACTGCGATACCTGCATCAAGATCTGCCCGCATAACAGCAGTCCCAAGGTCCTGTCTCTCTCCTGCGAGGACGTTCTCCGACAGATCGGGGACTATATCCACTTTCTATCGGGTATTACTGTCTCGGGAGGAGAATGCAGCCTCCAACACAGAGCCTTGACTGAGCTTTTTCGAGGGGTAAAACAACGTTTCCCTAAACTGTCCCGTTTCATCGACACCAACGGCGGCATCCCTCTCTACACAAGTTCCATGGTAGACTTTGTAAGTTCGTTCGACAAGGCCATGCTCGATATCAAATCTTGGGAGAGCAGATCCCACCTTCTTTTGACCGGTAGAGATAACATCATCGTGCGAAAGAACCTCGACTTTCTCCTGGAGAAGAACAAGCTCTTTGAAATAAGGACGGTTATCGTTCCCGAACTGGAAGAGCATCGAAGACTCGTTGCAGACATCAGCTCCCATGTTGCAAAAAAAGATCCGAAGATCCGCTATAAGCTGATCCGTTATCGTCAGATGGGAGTACGCGAAGAACTCCTCCGCTCCTATTCCCCCTCTGAGAAATATATGGAAGAGCTTTCTCAAATTGCAAAGCAAAACGGTTTGATTGACATCCTCATTGTCTGACAAAAGTTCAAAAAATAATTCTCGATATATTTTTCGATACAAATGCAAGTTGTATTATTTCTGAAAGAGAATGAGCTAATTGTATGAAAAACAAGATGATCCGGTAACAATCCGTTGTCAAAAGATTTACAATCTTGTCATTTCTATTGCAATCACAGTAATCCTATGATAGTTTAGAGATCATCAGGCAGTGTTATCCATATTTCCTCCGGATTTATGGACAGCACGATAGACTTTGCTCTTACCGATATCTTTGATTCGGCTCAGGAGCAAAATCT
>JAUMWQ010000203.1 GCA_030529565.1 Filifactor alocis
GATCCCATATTCTATCAGGCGCTTAAAAATAATCTTCTGTACTGCATTGTATCAATCATCTTCCAGGTCGGTTTAGGTCTTGTTATAGCAGCCGTTTTGGAAGAAAAGGGTTTTCGTAGATTTCAGGCGTTTTTTCGATCTGTCTACTTTATGCCCAGTGTCATTTCGATCACGGTAATAGGTCTTTTGTTTCAACTGATCTACCACCCTACAATAGGGTTGTTGAACCAGTCTTTGATCGCTTTGGGCATGAAGTCTTTGACGAGGGCATGGATAGGAGAAAAGGAAACTGCCATGTATGCGGTCATCGCCGTTTCTCAATGGCAGTCGATAGGCTATATTATGTTGTTGTTTTTGGTGGCGATCCAAAAGATTCCGGAGGGTATCTATGAATCTGCGGTGATAGACGGAGCCAACGGATGGCAGAAGTTTTGGTATATTACGGTCCCGCAGGTAAGGGGTACTATCGTTTTATCGAGCATATTGACGATAATCGGAGGATTCAAGGTCTTTGATGAGGTCTATGTTATGACGGCGGGAGGACCGGGACGTGCTACGGAAGTGCTTGCATCGTTTCTATACCGTTCGGGATTTCGAAATGACGAGATGGGTTACGCTTCTTCAATAGCCACCGTTATTTTTATCATTACGTTCCTGATAACCCTGCTTCAGTTAAAAACGGCGGAAAAACGCGAAGGATAGGAGATGATATTCTTGAAGGATAGAAAAACGGGCTTGGGGAAGATTTTGATTTTTTTACTGCTGAGTATCTATGCGATCATGATCATATATCCTTTGATTTGGATGGTCTTGAGCGGGTTTAAAGACAATCAGGGGCTTTTTCTCAATACATGGGCATTACCTGAGAAATACCTTTGGCAAAACTATGCGAAGGCATGGCGCAACGGGATCGGAAAGTATTTTTTCAATAGTATTTATGTGACCTCGTGGTCAGTGGTGCTCACCTTGTTTATCAGTACCTGTTGTGCTTTTGCACTCAGCCGTCTTGAGTTTAAGGGGCAGAAGTTTCTTTTGATCTTCATTGTCGGAGGCCTGATGCTCTCTCCTCAGGTGAGTTTGGTTTCGCTCTATAAGATGTTACAGAAGCTACATATCTATAATACACACTGGGCATTGATTGTACCCTATGTAGCATATAGAATTCCGTTTACGACCTTTTTGATACGCTCTTATATGGTGTCTTTGCCCAGAGAAATTGAGGATTCGGCATATATCGACGGATGTTCGACATGGAAGGTGTTTTCCAAGATCATCGTACCTATGTGCAAGCCGATCTTGGCAACTGCTTCGCTGTTCACCGCGATGTCGTGTTGGAACGAATTTATGTTTGCCTTGGTGTTTATTGAGAGCGATTCTTTGAGAACGATCCCTGTGGGAATGATGAATTTGAGAAGCAGCTTGAGTACCGAATGGACCGTATTGTTGGCAGGACTGACCTTGTCGGTATTACCTATGGTCCTCCTATACTTGGTGTTTCAGAAGCAGTTTATTCGGGGGATCACCTCCGGAGGTGTCAAGGGATAAAACGGGCTTTACAATCGTATGACCGATGTTTGAGAAATAGAGTTCAGGCGGAGAGGAGTTAAAACGTGTCCAGTGTTCAGTTAAATAAAGTAAAAAAAGTTTATCCCGGAAATGTGACGGCGGTAAAAGAATTCAGTATC
Source organism: Filifactor alocis (assembly GCA_030529565.1). GTDB lineage: Bacteria > Bacillota > Clostridia > Peptostreptococcales > Filifactoraceae > Filifactor > Filifactor alocis_A. The sequence continues at coordinate 1,686 of JAUMWQ010000203.1, forward strand.
GAGATCGAAGACAAGGAATTTATCGTTCTCGTTGGTCCCTCAGGTTGCGGCAAAACAACCGTACTTCGGATGATCGCAGGCTTGGAAGAAGTGAGTTCGGGGGATCTGTACATCGAGGATAGAAGGGTAAACGATGTTCATCCCAAGGATAGGGATATTGCCATGGTCTTTCAAAACTATGCCCTCTACCCTCATATGAACATTTATGATAATATGGCTTTCGGGCTTAAATTGAGGAAGCTACCGAAAGAAGAGATCGACCGAAGAGTAAACGAGGCGACAAAGATCTTGGAGATCGATCATCTTCTGAAGAGATATCCGAAGGCTCTTTCGGGAGGACAGAGGCAGAGGGTCGCTCTGGGAAGAGCGATCGTAAGAGAGCCCAGGGTATTTTTGATGGACGAGCCTCTGTCCAATTTGGACGCGAAACTAAGAGTACAGATGAGGACGGAGATCTCAAAACTCCACCATAGGTTGAATACCACTTTCATTTATGTAACCCACGATCAAACCGAGGCAATGACGATGGGGAGCAGGATCGTCCTGATGAACGAGGGAGAGATCCAGCAGATTGATTCCCCGAGCGATATGTATGCGCATCCTAAAAATGTCTTTGTGGCAAGATTTATAGGAAGCCCTCAGATGAATATATTTGAAGGAGAAGTATCCGAAGCCAAAGACAGGGTGTTTGTTTCCCTTGAGGATATGTCCGAACTGGATCTTACAAAAGACAGGCAGGAAGCTTTGAAGAGAGGAAATTATATCGGACGTAGAGTGTATGTCGGTATTCGCCCAGAGAATCTTCATGAGTCTGAAGTCGATGACCTTACGGAGAACTTTTCCGTGCTGAGGGCAAAGGTCGATGTTATGGAGCTGATGGGATCGGAGACCCTCCTCTATATGCAGAAGTACGGTCAACAACTTATTGCAAGAGTAGATCCTAAAACAAAGAAAAAAGTGGGCGATGAGGTCGAGTTGAAGGTGCATTGGAACCGGATTCATATCTTTGACTACGATACGGAGCAAAATATTATTTAATACTATTATGGACCTACCGCACAATTCCTAAAATAAGCCTAAAATCAATTTTGTGAGAAGGATGAAATTCTTGAAAATATTGATATGATAAACTCTTGTATTTTATGAAATCGAAGAAAAATTGAAAGTTTGTCTTTGTGCGGTGTTTCCTCATTTCTTTGAGTTCTTGACATT
>JAUMWQ010000009.1:0-21976 GCA_030529565.1 Filifactor alocis
GTATAAAATTTTGATTTTCTTATGAATTTGCAACAGTAGAATTTTGTCAAATCCATACTTCTAAGAAATTCATCATTTATATACAGTGATTTTATACTATGGGAATACCGCATAAAGGAAAACTTCCGATTTTTTCTATTTTATAAAACACGAAGGTATGTCATATCAATGTTTTTAAGGATTTCATCCTTCGTGCAAAATCGATCTTATGCCGATTTTTTAGATTATGCGGTATCGCCTTTTTTGTCTTTGGGAAATGGATGTGTTCGTTCTTCAGCCATGCAATAGTTATAATTGGCAAAGAATTGCGACGAAAGAATTAAAATAAAACTCAAATTGCAAAAAAACAGATATAAAATATATTGACATATAGAAAATAAAATAATAAACTACAATTAAAGCACAATGATATACTGAAAAAGAAAAGAGTGCACTGTTTGTGCAGTGTATTCTCGGTTACAGTATCCGCAGAATACAGGTCATTGTTACACGGATGATCGTATGGAGCAAGCGGGGACGACATCAAAATTCCAGATTACATAAGGGGAAGTCGATATGAAAAAGTATTTGGCTCTATGTGCAGTCTGTCTAATTATGTTCCTTCTGTCTTCCTGCGGTAGGGGGCTTGATCTGTCCGAGCGAAAGGGGGAGAACTTTACCGTCTACTCCAATGAGGACATCGAGATCAAACTGCCGAACTCTCTGGAAAACAGGGAAGAATTCTTGGACAAACTCACAAAGAAACTGGAAAAGCTCGATCGATTCGAGAAGATAACCAAGGTTAAGATCACAATAAACCCGCTCTATAACAAATTTAAGAACAGGGAAGTCATCGAAGTTACCCCGGATTTTATAGAGGGGGAGGAGTTTGAGAAATATTTGATCGCCCAGGCCTATGACCTCTACAACAACTGGGTCGTCGAAGGGATCCGTCTTCTGGTGTTCGAAGACGGGGGAAAAGACGAGAAAACGGACTTTGTCTCCTACTATAAGGATAGGGAGTTTTCTCTGTTCGGAGCAAGGTTCTTCGAGCCGTTTACCGAGGAGGAAGAAGTGAACAACCTCAAGGTTGCAAGTGCGGACTTGGCAGCCTACCTGATCGATCAGGGGAAGAAGGAAGATCTGCTCCATGGACAGGTCGAGATGCAGGACATCGAAGGGTGGGCAAAGGAAGAGGGGATCAATATCGAGTATCAGAAACAGAGACCCTCCCTGCTTGAAGATATCGAAGTGCGCTATAACACCTTAGGTAAGCTTACCGTCAACACCCGCAAGGAGATCGGGGGTTTTAGCATAACCCTACTGACGGAAGATGAGACCTACGATGAGGCGGAAGAGTTGGAAGAGATCTTGCTGACCTTCGAGGAGAATATCGAGAAGAATCGGAGGACGATTGAGAAGGAGGCTCCCAACTTTTATCGAGAGTATCGGGAGGTCCTTGATAATCCGAAAAAGACTATCTATTTCTTTGACAATACAAAGACTGTGAGTACCTACGATAGCAGAGAAGATTATATAGAATTGACAGACCTTATACATCAAATGTCAGAATATAATCACAAGGTTTTTGAGGAGATTTCTCAAGAAAGAAACGGGAGTATATGGAGTTCTCCCCAATGGTTGGCGGAAGGTGTCGATCTGTGTTTAGCAAGATGGTATTCGGATGAAGTATGGGAAAGCTATTTTAAGACGGCAGTAAATTTAAGGGAAATTATAGAATCAGAAACTTATTCGGAGTTGGACAAAAGAATAGCTTCCGTTGTGGAAAAAAACTTCGGGGAACTGACGGATGAAAAGATAGGACAAATCCTCGGTGATGACAATGAGCGTGATAAGTTTATTTATATCACGGAACTTATTTTAAAAAACGATCCTGAAACAAAGGACGGGAAGGTATATCTGTTTGAAGGAAACAAGGCAGGCTTTACCGGTTTTCTGGAACCTAATAACTATAACTTCTTTGAAAACAAAGCCTTCGTCTATTATCTGATGAAGAGGTACGGCTTGGAGAAGATGTTCTATCTTCGGATAAAGACGGGAGATGAAACGAGCTTTGAAGAAGAGTTCGGCAAGAGTCTGTATCAACTTCGAGAAGAGTGGAAGGCGTATCTAAGGGAGAATATCAAAGACATCGATAAGCTTTTATAGGAGAGGTCTGAGTGATTATAAGGTTTAGAATACACATAGTTAGGGACATACCTCACAATTCGGGAAATAAGCCTAGAATCAATTTTGTACGAACGATCAAATCCTTGAAAATATTGGTATGACAGACTTTCGTATTTTATAAAAACAGGGAAGATCGGAAACTTGCCTTTGTGCGCTGTTTCCTTAATTTTTTTGAGGCTTCGATTGCCTCCTTATCCCTCTGCCCCAACACAAAAAGGGCAGGCAAAATACCTGCTCTTTTCTCTAAGTTCTGCATAATTCACCGCTAACAAAACGCCATTGTGCAAATACTCTAATGTTGTGCCATACGAAAATCAATACTGACATTTCCCGGTGTGGAGGAGCTTGATGTAGCATTAAAATGGAAATTTTGATTCGTACCGATAACATCTGCAGAGATATGACCGCTTTTATCCGGGTTGATGGTTCTTTCATTTCCACCGTTAATGCTGATTACAACCTTGGTGGAACCCTTGTTTTTAATCCAGAAATTTACTGTTTTTCCATTGTCCTTGCTCAAATAAAAAGTGTCATCATAATCTGAACCGGAATAACTTCCGGAATCAATAACCACATTGCGTAACGGCACTATCTCATTATCACCGGACGTTCTTTCCGATAAAACCTTGTCATCCGAATCCGGAACATTATGCCCCTCTGTGCAGGAGGGAATCAACATACATATTGCCATCATTCCCGCTGTCAAAGCGATTGTTTTTTTCCAAACTTCATTGCCAATCACTCCTTTGTACGATTATTTTATTTTCCTTAGGTGTGATTTAATAATTATATCTATAATGATGATAGCGCGATTTTTATAAATTTGTCAATAGACGGGGGTTTGACAGTTTAAAAGGGGAAAAATCGCTATAAGCATTCTAAATGCTTTATTTTTTTGTCAAATTTTACATCTGCTCTATACGGTAGCGAAGCTCCTCAAGGTCGATGATCCGAGCTTGCCGATGTACTTCTCTTCCCTCTCGGAACAACAGGACGACGGGTACGGTAAAGACATGGAGCCATCCTCGGATCGAAGGGGTTTCGTTGTAGTCGATCTCATAGGCAGGCAGTTTCATTTCCTGTGATAGTTCTTCGACCTTGGGTTTGTCACTGTGGCAGATATTGCAACCTTCCATACCGACATAGAGTAGAAAGAGGGGGTGCTCCTTCTTTGTTGCTTCCAGTTCCTCCGTGCTTTTCAGTTTCTTCATCAAAATCTCCTCCTTGCTCTGATACCGCTCAATACTATGATCTATTGGAACTGTTGATATCAATACCTTTGTTCTTTGGGTCGATAAAATAAGGGTAATACCGCATAATTCGAAAAATCAGCATAAAACCAATTGTATACGAACGATCAAATCCTTGAAAATTTTGGTATGACAGACCTTCGTGTTTTATAAAAACAGTAAAGATCAGAAACTTGCCTTTGTGCGGTGTTTCCTAAGTTTTTGTTCTTGCGGATATAAGCCACTTCTGTCGGAGAGCAATACAAGGATACCGTTTGCGGAAACGATAGAATAGCCTGAAATGCTCGATCAATTTTAGAATACAGTTCTATGTGGCAATGCAAACGGATGATGGGATCGATATTACATAATATGGACACTCGGTTCGGTTTGGTGTCACATCGATTTTTCGACTTCCCTGACATTATACCACAAGATGGCCCCTTCTGTCCGCAACGGTGATGCAGGCTTCCATTCCCGAGGAGAATTCCAGAAAGTCGTTTTCGATGCCGTCGCTGAAGATGACGCCGTTCTCCGGCATATAGGAGATAAGGCGAAGAGGGCGACTGCTGTCTATGGAGCCGAAGACACAGCTGACGCCCGAGCTCCTGCTCGGAAAGGGTTCGCGCACGGAGAAGATCAGCTCGGGGCTGTCCCAGCTCAGGGAGGGCGAAGAGTCTTTGAAGACGGTTTCGGCTTGTGGGGGAAGTTTTTTTGCTCCGTTTACGATCCCGAAGGCTCCGCAGAGGATACTTTTCAGCCAACCGGTACTGCCGAGGCCCGTGGAGACGATGATACCGCTGGAGGATTGGGACTCCTCCGTTTTGTCGAAGAACAGCCTGTATTTGGCGGAGGTGTGACTTTTGGGTCCGATGAAGAGGTCGTTGACGGCATAGAGATGCTGACCGTTTTTCAGGCTTGCCTTTGCCATGGTGATCTCCCTGATCTCCCGTTTTTCTCGGAGAATGTCGGGGAGGACTTTTTTGAGAGAGGAAGGATCGAAGGGGAGGAGGACGCCGTCCCACAGTCTTTTGTCCGGGTTGATGCCTATGACCTTCTGCGAGGTAAGGTACTTCATCGTGTTGGCGACCAAGCCGTCCCGGCCTACGACTACGACGATGTCGTCGGTTCCGAACAGGAAGTTCGGGAGGTAGCGACGCTCGATGACTTGGACCCGCCCTTTTTCCCTGAGGAGGTGGAGGGTCTGTTCCAGAGAGAGGCGGTACTCCCGATGTTGGCGCTGATATTCTTCGAAATCTTCTCCCAAGTGGGTCACATAGAATCTGGCCTGTTCGAGGGTATTGTATCTTTTGATCAACTCTTCCAAGAGGGTCTCCCTTGTGATTACAACAAATTTCAGATCTTTTTGCATCTTTTTCCTCCTTATGCGAATCCTGATAAAATCCCGCCTGTGAAAATGATATGAATGATAGGCAAGCACCGCTCAAAGGAAAACTCCCGATGCATCATACGATTCTCCGATGGAAGTATGGATACATCTGTTTTTCGACCACGAAACATCGTTTTATCTTCTGTGGGTCACAGAACGTTTATATCCGCAACTCAAAGGAAGAATAGTATAGTTTGTCGGATCAAAACTTTCAGGGATCTCATCATTCATATAATACTATTCTCCGTTTGAAATGCCGGGTATGAAGCATCTATCATTGCCGAAAAAACAATTTGGAGGGCGATGGTTCAAAGAGTTCAATCTGTCGATTCCAATAGATAATAGTATGAACAGTCGATAAGGACGGTTTTGACTTCTTCAGACCGGAAATACTTTATTTTGACGACCGAGGCGGATAGGATTCCGCTTCCGGCGAAGAACCGTATACCTGAACGGTTTGAACGGATGAGGCGTATCTCGTTCGGTTCTCTATTTGTCCATCAACTCCGTCAACAGGTCGGGCGAAACGTTCAGTTGACCGATCGCTCCCGCTTTCTTGGCGAGCTGACCGAAGGCGACCGCGATAAGGCGACCGGAATCCATACCCATGCTTGCGAGGGCCTGGAGGACTTCGTGATCGGTACCTTCTAAGGCCTGCATGGTACAGGACAGTTCGTAAGCCTTGGCTTGGGCTTCAACTCGAGTGTTCTCGCAAGAGAGCTCGATCAGTTCCCTCCTCTTTTGCTCGAGCACGATGTCCGCTCGGACCTGTTCTTCCTTCAAGAGGTTCTGTTGTTGTTGCAGGCCTTGCTTTGCCTTGAGCTTTCGCTCTTCGATCTCCCGTTTTTTCTCTTCGATGGCGATCTCGGTGTTGTACTCGTTCTCACGGACGATCCTTTCCTGTTCGATCGAGGAGTTGCGACGGGCGTAGATGGCATCGTCCGAGGCCTTTAGGATCCTCTCCCTCGCTTCCGCCTCCAAGGCGCGAGCCGTTTCGACATTGGGCTTGATCCCCAAAATGGAGAGGTTTACGATCGATATGCCCAGGCGGTTGAGCTGTTCGTCCGCCCTTAGGTCGTTCCAAATAAGGTTTTTGATCTCTTCCCGTTCGGTGATCGCCGAATGCAGAGGGAGTTTGCTCACCGTCTTGTTCGTGGACACCGCTACGGCGGTCTTGATCTTCTTCGACAGGTTCGCCATAACATCCGAGACATAGCTTTTTGCGTTGGGTTTTAGGGTAAAATTGACGTATTCCGAGATCTTCTCCGGTTCATCGATCCGAAAAGCCACGCTTCCTTGGATGGTGACGGTTTGGAAGTCGAGGGTGGTTTCTTCGAACATAAAGCCTTCATCGATTACATCGGTAGGGATCTTGACGATGCTCTCGGAGGCGCTATAGTACCAAAAACTGATCCCCGCCCCCTTACGAACGGGTCTTCCTTTCCTGTAAAGGATCACATAGTCGTTGGGTTCAAACTTCATATACTTTATTCCGAACATGGTTCTCCCCTCCTTGAGGATATTATACTGTGGTTTCAGTATCTTATACTGCTGTTTGTTTGAAACGTTCATTTTTAGGATCGCTTGATACTGTTTCCCGTTTGAAATTCCGGTCATACGGGACCGAAAAACAATTCGGATGCTTACAGTTCAAAGCATTGACCTGTCAATTTTAACAGGGAAGCACCGCATAAAGGAAAACTTTTGATCTTCCTTCGATCTTGTAAAAATCGAAAGATTGTCATATCAAGTGTTTTTGAGAATCCCATCCTTCATAAAAAATTGGTTTTATGCCGATTTTTTGAAGTGTCGTCGTAGATAACGGAACAACATTTTTCGGTAACGATACAAGGTGTACATCGCATGGAACATTGACCCGTTGTGTCTTCTTCCTGCCTTTTTCGGTAACGATACAAGGTGCACATCGGTCATACAATACCGCTCCGATCCCGCAATTCAAATCCGGTTGCGATACAGGGGCAGGGCAGGCTGAAAAAAACGTCCTGAGTTCAGCATCAAGAGAAGCGGTTGACAAATCGATACAGACGCGAAGGCCTGTGAGCCGCATCTTTTTTGTAGTTGTCGGTTTCTTCGACCATAGAAGCGACCTTGCGTCGAAAGTTGGCCTTGAGCAGTTTTTGATCCAGGATGATCTCATATACCTGTTGCAACTGCGTCAGAGTAAACTCTTCGGGCATCAGGGAGAAGGCGATATTGTCGTATTCGATCCTCTGTCGAAGTCTTTGAAGGGCATGGACGATGATCTTTGCGTGGTCGAAGGCGAGGTGGTCGTCTTTGAGGATGTGCATACTTCGTCGCACGATGCCTCCTTCCAAGACGATCCTTGTTTCGACCTCAACTTCGAACTCCCTGTCTTCGCAGACGAAGCGGAGAAGGTCGACCTGCCTGATCTCCTCGCCCTTATCGGTGTGAGAAGTGCTTTTGGATATCCTCTTCATGCCGATATCGAACCAACAGAGAGAGGCCTTGTCTCCGGGGAGGTCAAGACAGCCCTGCCTCAACAGAGCCAGGTAGGAAACACTGATGATCCGCAAGCGGGGATCCCTGTCCTTCTCGCCCCAGGTGTAGAGTTGGTCGAGGTAGGCGGTTGGTACCGCGGTCTTCTCCTTCATGATCCGATAGGCGGCATCCTCAAGATTTTCTTCTATGCCGACGAAACTTCCGGGAAGTGCCCACCTTCCTTTGAAGGGGTGATGTTCCCTCCTCATCAGAAGGAGTTTCAGTTTTTTTTCTTCGTTTTTGCGATGGTTTCCGCTCTCTTCCTCGTCGACGGTGAACAGAGCGATATCGACGGTGACCGAAGGCCTTTCGTAGTCCGAGGAGCGGTATTGCTCCAAAAACTCCCGCTCGGTCAGGAAGTCCTCCTGAATAGGAAGGGGAGACTTGCTTCGGAGAGTGTTTTTCTGTTTTTTGCTCATCGTTTTCTCCTTTCCGGGATCTAAGGGCAGACCGCACAAGGATAAACTGTCCGATCTTCCTTTGAGTTTATAGAAGTACGGTCCTATCTATGTTTCGACCGAGAAAAATGGTTTTATACTGTTCTTCGATAGAGGTAGGGTTGTATTTGCTTTGGAGCCAAACAAGTTCCTCTTATCTTCTTACAGAGTATAAATCGGAGATATCCACAGTTCAAATGAATAATAGTTTTATCTTCGAGTACGGGTCACGGATATCAATGCGTAATCAATAGCAGCGTTACATCGATCGGGATCGCTATAGTTATTATCTCTATGATATTATCATAAAGATAATAAGATTCTTTGTCAAGGGGCAAGATCAAACTTTTTGACGGAGAGATAAGGAAACCTCGATGGAAGAAGGGCGGAACAACTCTCAAAAAAGTATTTCGGGTATGTAGAGAACAAGTAGCAGCATAGTGCTATTCTACGATAGAAGTATGGATATATTTTTTCAACTACGAAATATAGTTCTATCTCCTATTGCTCACAGATCGTTGATATCCACAACTCAAAAGAATAGTAGTATCAGGCTTGCTTTGTGGATCGTGCGGTATCATCTTTTATCTTCTACAAGTGTATATCTATATCTTAAAGAGATACAAAGACTTATACTTTATCCGCCTGATTCGCATAATGGAGCAAAGAAGGAGGTATCACTCTTAGGGACGAGGACGAGGTTTCAAAGAATAACACGACAACTTTGATCTTGTACTGCTGTTATTCCATAAAAGGGAAAGAAGGGAAGGTTTTTTGATTTTATTTTGGAGTTTCAGATAGAGCAGGAACTCCAGCGAGAAAGGATGTTGTTATACTTTCCTATACGAAGAATAATGGCAACGGATCGTACTTCGGTATAGACAGCAAAAAAAACGACAAAAAAATCAGGTCAGACGGTATTTATCCGTCCGACCCGATCCCTATGATTTTTCGCACCCGGGTTTTTGTCGAAGTTCCGCTCTTTGTTCAAGGTGAGGAGATTTTTCTCCTCAAGGAAGAGCGCGGATCTTTCGATGGTTCTCCTTCAAAAAAGTTCTTGGAAATCTTGAACTCAAAAGGTTTCTCTGTGTTAGGGAAACCTTTCACAAAGGCAAACTCCTGATCTTCCTTCGAGTTTATAAAATAAAAAAGTTTGTTAAATCAACATCTTCGAAAATTTCATCCTTTGGGTGGAGTTGATTTTATGATGATTTTTCGAATTGTGCGGTATAATCTTATACAACAAAATATCCCTTTGAGCGGTATTTCCCTAGTGTAATGGCACATTGAATTCATAGTAACTTTAGCCTTGATATGAGTTCGTTGGACTTATAGTGAAGATGAACAATAAGGCTAAATATCAATATGTCGGCATACTATTCTTTCTTTACAAACACATAGGTCGAGGCATCGGAGTCTTCTTCGCTGTACGCGTAGTCCGAGTCGAAGTCCTTGAGATGCTTCGGCTCCGTGATCGCATTTACCGCCATAAAGCGAACCATACGTCCTCTTGCCATCTTGCACATCGTTCCCTTTTCAACGATCCTGTCCTTTGTCCGCTCGCCGAAGACACAGGTGATAAAGCGGAAGTCCTTCGGCAGATGTTTGGAGACGATCTTGCTGTATTCGAGGGAGGCGAGGTTGACGATACAGTCGGTCTCCTGCGCAAGATGCTCTGCGATCCGCCCTCCCCAAAACTCATAGAGGTTCTTGCAACTGTTGATACGGAGTTTGGCCTGCATCTCAAGACGGTAGGGCACGACACCGTCAAGGGGATGCAGGATCCCGTAGAGACCCGAGAGGATGCGCAGATGTTCCTGCACGTAATCGAGCTGTGCCTCCTCGAAGATCTGAGGAGCCATATATTGATACTGGATGCCTTCGTAGGCAAAGAGGGCGGGGGTCAGGTTTTTCTTCAGATCCGTCTCCTGAAGTCTGTCGTAGTTCAAGGAGGCGATGTTCTCGTTTGAGCGATAGAGTTCCTTTAATTCTTCCTTGCTCAGGGTTTGGAGCAGGGCCTTGATCTTCTCGGCTTCGTCGAGAAAAACGGGAAGGCCCGTCGCTTCCAAACCGTCGTTATCGACCCTCATTTTCTTTGCGGGCGAGATGATGATCCTCATAACGATTCCTTTCTTTACTGAGATATTCTCCCCGAAGTTACTGAGTCCTTCTACATCGGATCGCCTTGAGAAGACCGGTGTTTCAGCACGAGCGACTTCGGAAATTTCAATCCCATTGTACTATAGATCTGTCTTGAGGACAAGGACTTCGCAGCAACAAAGAAGGAGGGTCGTAAGATCGGTCGGTTTTTTTTAAAGGCTGTCGCCGAAGTCCTCACGGAACTTCTCGAGAAGTCTCTGCGGCCAGTCTCCCTTGGCCTTGAGTCGTCCGAAGAAGAATCTCAGGATATCGGGCTCATCCACCCACTCGAGTCCTCCGACGAGTTCTCTGTTCTTGTGCAGCCATTCCAAGCGATCGACAACGAACATAACGTGAGATACGCTAAACACTCTTCTCGGCAGGGCCAATCTCAAGAGCTCCATATCCGCAAGGGGCTCGACACCGTTTTCATCCCTTTGCTCCGACAGGGTACCGCGTTCCATTCCCCGCGCTCCGCTGACGATGAAGAGGGCCGCCGCCAAAGCGCCTGCAGGGTATTCTTCCTGAGGGATGTGCTCAAGGAACTTCATGGCGTTGACATGGCAACCCAGACCGCCCGCCGGTGTAACTACAGGAAGATCTCTTTTGACGAGCTCCTTGACCATAAATTCGATGAAGATGGGGCCTTGGGAGATGACATCCTCGTCCATGGTCTCTTCCAGACCCACTGCCATAGCCTCCATTTCGCGGACGGAGATCCCGCCGTAGGTCAAGAAACCTTCGAAGAGGGGGATGAGTCCCTGCATTTTTTTGAAGAGGGCCTCATCCGAGGTGCAGATACCTCCTCCTCGGGCACAACCGAGTTTTCTTGCCGAGAAGTAGATGATGTCCGAAAACTCTCCGATCTTCAGGCTGATATCGTTGATACTCATAGCTTGGCAGGCCTCTTCCCTCGTCTTCATAAAGTGAAGGTTGTCCGACAGGAGGCTTGCGTCCAGGACCAAGGGGATCTTATTTGCCCGGCAGACCTTGCTGACTTCCTCCAAGTTTTTCAAAGAGAAGGGTTGACCGCCGATCAGGTTGGTTCCCGCCTCCATGCGAACGAAGGCGATGTTTTGGCTTCCGAGGTCTTCGACTCTTTTTTTCAGCAGTTCAACATCCATATTTCCCTTGAAGGGGAAGTCGGAATTGAGGATCCGTCCTTCTTTGCCGATCAATTCTTCTACCCGTCCTCCGGCAAGCACGACATGGGCCTTGGAGGTCGTGAAATGGTAGTTCATAAGCACGGTTTGATCGTCTTTTACAAGAACTCGGGAGACGATGTGCTCGCAGGCTCTACCTTGGTGGACGGGCAGGAAGAACTCGGTGCCGAACATCTTTTGGACCGAAGCCTCCAAACGGAAGAAGGTCTCGGAACCCGCGTAGCTGTCATCGGCCTGCAACATTGCGGCCTGTTGTTTGTCGGACATGGCATTGACTCCGCTGTCGGTCAGCATATCGAGGAAGACGTCTCTGTTCTTGAGAAGAAAGGTGTTGAATCCCGCCTCCTCCATCGCTTCCAATCGTTTTTGAGGCTCGAGGAGGTTCAGTTTTTGAACCACTCTCGCCTTGTGCATTTCCAGGGGAAAACTTTCGTTTGACATCCATTTGATTTTTTTCATTTTCTCTTAACACACGACTTTCGTGTGCCCTCCTTTTTGTAGTATTTGCATCTCTTTCGGATGCATGGTCTTAGGGCCTTCCGCTTAAGGGCGATCTCTCGGGGGAGACGAGCTCCTGTCGCCGATCACTGCGGATAAGCCGATCTTTCTTCAATACAGGAAGATACTTCGGATCGAAACAACATACCTTTGATACTGCTATCTGTTTGAACGGTCGATACGGATGACCTTGACTTCTTCAGACCTGAAATACTTTGATGATCGAGTAGGATATCATCCTACTTCTATTGAAGAACAACAGGACTGTATTTTTTAATGCAACAGCATACAAAAGGTAGATTTTTATGTTTTTTGATAGGATACAAAAACCTTGTGCAATGAACACTTTCAATAATTTCATTTCTTGTATGAAACCCGGTGCACTCTGCTTTTTGGAATTATGCGACATCCCGTTAATGGGATTGAAACTTACAAAACGATAAAATAAATGATTTCAAAAAACAAGGGCGATCTTGCGACCTCGATCTCCGCCTGAGACCGTCGAAACTCGGTTACGGCATCGCTCTTTGTATTGACGCGGATATCGTCCGACTCTATGATCATCCGGACTCTACTATGAGGTTCGTGTTACGGGCAATTCGAGCGGACAATGAAACTGTAAGCAATGAGGAACCTCCTCATGTTTATCACCTCCGAATAAAGGGTACAAAAAAACCACTATCGATAAATTCCCGATAGTGGTTGGTATCTGAAACAGCTATACTACTACACACTTACGGGCGCACGCAAAATATTGCTCGCCCATAAACCGTTACAGTCTTATGAGACAGAGCATTTCGTATAGTAGTAATAATAATAGGTTGTTGTTTTTAAAGTAGTGCGAAGCATCTTGTACCTCTCCCCAAAAAATATTTTATCCATCTTACCACTGCACGGATCAAAAGTCAAGAATTTTTTGAAAAAAAGGACAATTTTATTTTTGCAAGGTTGGAGGTGCGAGATCTTTGGTCTGCGAACAAGGATGGAAGACGCAGCTATGACAAGGATGGGGTGCTGTAGGTCGCGGCATACTTATACAAAAGATATAGGAGGTCAAACAGTGGACAAGGATTTGAAGTTTAAGGCAATGGTAGTGAGAGAGGAAGAAGGAGAGATCGTTCTTCGTGAGGAAGAGATAGGCTTGGATGCTCTGGATGAGGGAGATGTGCTGATCAAGGTCGCATACAGCTCCGTGAATTTCAAGGATATGCTGGCCGTTCAGAAAAACGGAGGGGTCATCCGCTCCTATCCCATGATCCCGGGCATCGATCTGTCGGGTACCGTCGTATCTTCGGGGGTGGCTGAACTTGTGCAAGGACAGGAGGTTTTGGTAACGGGTTACGGAACCGGAGTTTCGCATACGGGAGGTTTTTCTCAGTATGTTCGAGTGCCTCATGAATGGGTGATACCTTTGCCCGAAGGTCTATCCATGAGGGAGGCCATGGTGATCGGTACCGCAGGACTTACGGCGGGCTTGTCCGTACAGGCCTTGGAAGAGGCGGGAATGTCTGCAAAGAACAAGCCCGTTGTTCTCGTGACCGGTGCCAGCGGAGGAGTGGGAAGTGTGGCCCTGCCCCTGCTTAAGGTACAAGGCTACGGGACACTCAAGGCTCTTGTGCGCAAGGATTATCAGAAAAGTCTTGTGCAAAAACTGGGTGCGACGGACATCGTCGAGCCGAGCGATGTTTTTTTGAAGGAAAATCCTCTGCTCCTCAAGAGTCAATATGACTACATCCTCGATACTGTCGGAGGGGAGGTAGCTTCTCATCTTCTTCCCCAACTCAACTATGACGGGGCGATGTCGATGTGCGGAAATGCGGGGGGCATCAAGCTCTCAACGACAGTGTTACCCTTTATTCTGAGGGGGAACAAGGTGCTGGGGATCGATTCCGTGCAGATCAGCCGTGAAAAACGTCTTAAGATCTGGAAGAGGTTTGCCGAAGAGTGGCACATTATGGATGACTTGGAGGTAAACGAAATAGGTTTGGAAGAACTTCCGGAGACTCTTCTGAAACTGAAGGAAGGAAGACACCAGGGACGTACCATTGTCAATATAGGAGCTCGTTAGGTCTTACCTCCTCAATAGGAAGTGGACACGGGAAGACATCGCACAGGGGGACACGGCGGTTTTTCTATTGTCTTACAAGAGTGTGGAACTTGCAATGCTGTGGGGACAATGCACAAAGGAAAACTTCTGAGTCCTCTTCGATTTTATAAAACTTGAAAGTTTGTTATATCAAACTTTTTAAGAACTTCATTCTTCGCATAACATTGATTTTATGACGCTTTATTGAATAATACGGTATCTCCCTTGATAGTTCTGTTTGCAGAACTTTTGTGAAAGGAAGACTTCCAACAGTTTTATTTTTTGTAGGAAACGGGGGACTTCTCCGGATTTCTAAATTGTGAGGAATCTGCCCCTTATGCGATCGAAGTATGGAGATATAGAAAGAAAAGCGGAGGCTGATCCTCTTCCTGTGTGAAATTTGGAGGATGAACTGAAATTTACCTTTGTTTATGATAGAATAGGGGAAGAACGTTCCTCGGTCGAAAGACTTTTCCCCTTCTTAAAATCATAGTTTGAGGCGGGGCTGCGACTCGAGTTTATTTTACGCTTGGGAAAACACCGTACAGACAAAAGAGACCTGTCACATCGCTTTCTTTGAAGGGAGAAGTCGATTGGAAAGAGGCCTTATTATCCTCCGATAGAAGTATGGATAGATCTGTTTTTTACGAAAAATTATTTTATCTTCTATGGGTCACAGATCGTTGATATCCACAACTCAAAGGGAGGTAGTTATGAAAGGCTCTGCTCCCACAGCTGCCCGTATCGAGGCGACAAGTCGTTCGACGGGGCGGTTTTTTTGGAGGAGAGATCTTACTACACAGGTCTTCTTTATGGAAGGGTACGGCAGATTTTCAAACAGAAGGAGAGAAGATACCATGGAATATTCAAGAAAATATCAACAGATCTCGCCCTCGGTCACGATGGCGATCACGGCGAAGGCGGGAGAGTTGAGGGCAAAGGGCATCGATATCATAAGTTTCAGCGTGGGAGAACCCGATTTTCCGACACCTATGAACATTCGAAAGGTCGCGGAGGAGTACTTGAAGGACGGACATATCCAATATACGGCCGCATCGGGTCTGCCCGTGCTCAGAGAGGCGATCGCCAAGAAGTTGAAACAGGATAACGGTCTGGATTACAAGGTCGGCGACATCATCGTGTCCAACGGAGCAAAGCATGCACTTCGCAATGCGGTGGAGGCGATCACCAACCCGGGAGACGAGATCATCGTGCCCAGTCCCTATTGGGTCACCTATGCGGAGCTTGTCAAGATGTCGGCGGGAATTCCCGTCATCGTTGAGGCGAAGGAAGAAGACGAGTTCAAGGTGAGCGCGGAACAGATGGAGGCCGTCGTTACGGACAAGACCAAGGCGATCATCCTCAACAGTCCCTGCAATCCTTCGGGAGCGGTTTACACGGAAGAAGAACTGAAGAAGATCGCGGATCTGGCGATCAGACACGACCTGATCGTGATCTCCGATGAGATCTACGAGAAGCTGATCTACGACGGAGAGCATATCAGTATCGCGAGCCTGGGAGAGGAGATCAAGGACAGGACCATTGTGATCAACGGAGTATCCAAGGCCTATGCGATGACGGGATGGCGGATAGGTTACACGGCATCCAACCCGAAGATCGCAAAGATTATCTCGGGAATGCAGAGCCATACGACATCCAATCCCAACACCTTGGCGCAGTATGCGACCATCGAGGCCCTGAACGGAGATCAAAGCGCTGTGGAGGAGATGAAGAAGGAGTTTGAGCAGAGACGAGATCTCATCATCGATTTGATCGAGGAGCTGCCCTACGTCAGTGCGAGAAAACCCAGAGGAGCCTTCTACGTTATGCTCAATATCGAAGCATGTAAAGGCAAGTCCTATAAGGGAAGGACGATCACGGATTCCCTCGTGTTCTCGGAACTGATCCTCGAATATGCCAATGTGGCTTTGGTGCCGGGAGCGGCCTTCGGGGTGGATGACTTTGTACGTATTTCCTATGCGACATCCAGAGAGAAGATCAGAGAAGGGATAGATCGTATCGCGGCAGTGCTGAAGGAGCTGGAAGATTAGGATAATACCGTATACTTTGGACAAGTAGGAGAGGCAACATCGGATTAACGGATACGGATTATGGAAGGAAGATCTATGAAGATATTGGGAATCGACACATCCACGGCATCGCTGAGCATAGCTCTTACGGTGGACGGTGTCTTAAAATACGAGTTGAATCAAAACCATGCCCTCACTCACAGTGAGCGCCTTATGCCCTATATCGCAACGATGATGAAGGCGATCGGAACTTCGATGGAGGAGGTCGACAAGTTTGCCTGTACGGTAGGCCCCGGCTCTTTCACGGGAGTACGGATCGGGGTGAGCGTCGCCAATGCGTTTTCTCTTGCACTGAACAAAGAGGTGGTGGGCATATCGACCTTGGAGGCGATGGCCTATTCCCATCGCTTTTGTGAGGATGTCATCTTGGCGACCACCGATGCACAGAGGGGCAACTTCTATGCCGCGTTTTACAGGAGGGACGAGGAGACCCCCGGAGGTCTGAAGAGCCTGAGCGGAGAATCTGTGCTTTCTGTGAAGGAGCTGGAGGAGAAGATCGCTCTCTATCCGCGGGTGATCTTGACCGGGGATGCGGTCAAGCTGTGGGAAGAAGTTCCCTCCAATGCGGTCAAGGCGCCCTGCGACCTCTGTTTTCCAAGAGCCTCCTCTGTCTGCCTGCTTTCTCTTCAAAAAGAAGGCGAGGGCTATATTGAGCCCGTCTACCTGAGAAAGTCTCAGGCGGAGCTCCAGTTTGAGGAGAGGACGGGAAAGGGTCTATGATGTACTTTGAGAGAATGAAGGAAGAGCATGTGGAGGAGATCTATGCGATGGAGCAGATCTGCTTTGCCGTTCCATGGAGCAGGGAGTCCCTCTACACGGAGCAAAAGAGAGAAGAAGGACGCTATATCGTCGCTCTCGAGGACGGCAGGGTCATAGGCTACGGAGGTTATTGGAAGATCTTCGACGAAGGAAATATCAACAATATCGCCGTACATCCCGAGCAGAGAAGAGCGGGAGTGGGAGATCGGATTATGGAGGAGCTTTTTCGGCTGGGGCGAGAGGACGGCCTGAGGCGGTTTTTTCTGGAAGTCAGATCCTCCAATGAGCCGGCGAAACGTCTGTATCGAAGAAAGGGGTTTGAGGTCATCGGTATGAGACGGGGCTATTACTCCGATAACGGAGAAGATGCGATCGTAATGAAGAAGGAGCTGTTGGAAGAAGTTGAAGGAAGTTAATATACTGGGAATCGAAAGTAGCTGCGACGAAACGGCGGCAGCGGTGATCCAAGACGGACGGATCATCCGTTCCAACATCGTTTCGACGCAGATCGAGATACACAAAAAATTCGGCGGGGTCGTGCCCGAGGTGGCCTCCCGCAACCATGTTGTCGATATCAACCGTGTTGTCGAGGAGGCGATCGAAGGCTGGGGCAGACCGATCGGCGAGATCGACGGGATCGCCGTGACCTACGGACCGGGTCTTGCAGGAGCTCTGCTGGTCGGACTCTCGACAGCGAAGGCCCTCTCGTTCGCCTTGGACAAACCCCTGATTGGTGTCAACCATATCGAGGGACATATTGCGGCCAACTACCTTGCCTTTCCCGAACTGAAACCTCCCTTTATCTCCCTGATCGTGTCGGGGGGACATACACATATCGTGGAGGTCTTGGGCTACAATGAGTTTGAGATCCTGGGCAAGACCAAGGACGATGCTGCGGGAGAGGCCTACGACAAGGTGGCTCGAGCCATCGGCCTCGGTTATCCCGGAGGTCCGCTGGTGGACAAACTCGCCGACAAGGGAAGGAATATCATAGACTTTCCCAAGGCGTTTTATAAGGACGACAACTACGATTTCAGTTTTTCGGGCTTGAAGTCGGCGGTGCTCAACCATATCAACTCCGCAAAAATGAAGGGCGAAACCGTTGTTGCGGAAGATATCGCCCGCTCGTTTCAGGAGACGGTGGTCGACATCCTGCTCAACAAGGCGATCAAGGCGGTCAAGGACAGAGGCTACACCTCCCTTGTGCTGAGCGGAGGAGTATCGGCAAACTCAAGGCTGAGGGAGAAGATGAAGGAGGACTGCGAGAGAGAAGGGATCGCCTGCTACTATCCGCCCCTGTCGCTCTGCACGGACAATGCGGCGATGATCGCGGCGGCGGGCTACTATCATCTTATTGAAGGATATACGAGCGACCTCAGTCTCAGTGCAAGACCCAACCTTAAGATAGGGCAGAGGTAGAGGCGGAAACCGCGTATCCTGCAAAAACAGTTGGTGCAAGATCTGCTCAAGACAGGACGGAGGCGGAAGGCGAGGGGGAACTTCGCTTTTCCGCTCTTTCGGGATATCCGATTTCGGAGCAATGAGTCGATATTGCACAAAGGAATGTCTTATTTTTGCTGTCATTGTTACTTAGTATAGCATCTTGTAATACTATTCTTCGATAGAAATGTAGGTATATCTATTTGTCGATCACGAAAAACGGTTTTATTTTCTATGAGCCACAGATTGTTTATATCCACAACTCTAAGGAAAAATAGTATCAAATGGATACTGCCAAGAAGTTTAGCGTTTGTATCATACCGTTATCCAATAGAAGAGAGGTCATATGGATTCTGCCGACTGCGAAAATGCCTTTCATCTCTTATGGGATACAAAGCAGCGGATATTAGAGATTGAAATAAATCAGAACGTAAAAGCAGTTTTTGAAATTATGGAAACACCGCACAAAGGCAAACTTCCGGTTTTTCTTCAATTTTACAAGATACAAAAGTCTGTTATATCCATTTTACAAGCATGTATCCTTCATATAAAATTGATTTTATACTTATTTTTCGAATTATGTGGTATCTTCTTATTATGTTATTTTCATAACAGACAGGGCGGTAGACGGATAATCGAAAATCCCTTTTGTGTTTTGTGGTACGAGAAAGCAGGCTTGCTTGAACAGTACGATCGGAGAATATCGTGAAAGAAGGTCGGAAGAATGGAGAAATGGCTAAATATCCTAGGAGAGGCGGTCTTTCCCTCGAATATAAACTGTATCGGCTGTATGCAGAGTATATCCAAGCAAAATCCTTATTCTCTATGCCACTCCTGCTACAAGAATATTGTATTTACCGACAGAGTCTGTCATCGTTGCGGACGACGGACGGCGGAGGAGAGCTACTGCTATTGCACGGACGAACATTACTACTATGACAGTGTTTTGACCGTTATGGCGTATAACAATTTTTCGCAGAAGCTGGTCTACCGCTATAAGTACGGGCAAAAGACTTATTTGGCGGAGTTTTTCGCTGAATTGCTCGAAGAGAAGATAAGAAGAGAGGGCATGAGCTGCGACTATCTCACCTATGTGCCCATCCATCCCGCACGGATCAAGGCCCGTGGTTTTCATCAGGTCGAACTGATGGCCGAAATGCTCGGCAAAAGACTGGATCTTCCCGTTGTCGATATGGTCATGCGCAGGAAGAACACCCCCTTCCTCTCCGAGAAGAAACCCTTTGAGAGGATGTTGATCTTGGAAGATGCCTTTGAGCCTAAGGAGATCGTCCTCAAAGAGAACAGCCGCATCCTCCTTCTCGACGATATCATAACTTCGGGAGCAACCTTGAGTTTGACGGCGAAGGCGATCAAAAAGAGGATCCCCGATGCGACGGTTGACGCTATGGCGGTATGTAATGCGAGGACCTGATACTTTATACCTCGACAAACAGGATCCGTGCAAAGGAAAATATTGTATGTAGATTGGGAAAGGTTTACTTTATACCTCGACAAACAGGATCCGTGCAAAGGGTGCAGTGTTTGTTGCAACGTTATTGTTCCTGTAAGCTATGGATATCAGCGCTCTATACCTCATAGAAGATAAAACGGAATTTCGTGGTCGCAAAATAGATAGGATCGAGCTTCTGTGAAAACGCCGGACAAATGTGAAATTTTGATCTTTCTATAAATGTTCTAAAAATGGAATTTTGTCAAATCAAAACGTTCAAGCAATTCCGCACTCATACAGGAGTAATTTTGCTTTGATTTTTTAAATTGTGAGATGTCTCTCTATTGGAGAATAGTACAAAGGGATGGAAAGGAAATGTATCTTTGTTCAGTGTTTTATCGATACCGAAATGCAGTTTGTAGAAATGATATGCAATAGGTGAAGAAGAAAGGGGAATTTTTATGTCACAAACTTCCGAAAAACTGTTGGGAGAATTTCTAAAGATGATAGAGAAGGAAGGTCTGGATATTTCAGAAAAAAGGTTCGTTGAGGCTTGGGGAGACATAATAACAAAAGCTGTAGAGGAACTGGAGGCGGGTAATAAAGACAGGGAAGAAATAGCGGATGAGCTTTTTCAACTCTCACAGGCTGCACCGACGAAGAAAGGAAGGACGGAACTGCTCAAAAAGGTTCTGGAATTTGATAAAAACAACTTGGATGCGGAATCAAAACTGATTGAATATTCGTCGTCAAACGTCGAATCTAGGATCAAAAAATATCAGAAACTGATAGAGAAGGCGACAAAGAATCTTGAACGCGAAGGTTGGTTTGAGTATGAGGGAGAGTTTTGGGGATTTATCGAGACCCGTCCCTATATGAGACTGAGATTTGATTATATGTGGGAACTTTTGAACGCCGGGAAGATGAGGATGGCGGCACAAGAGTGTGAAGAGATGCTCAGACTTTCTGAGAACGACAACCTGGGTGTCAGATATCACCTGATGTTTCTTTGGGTCCTTTTGGAGGAAGAGGACGAGTTGCTGGATCTCTACGAAAGATATCCCGAAGAAGGTACTCATTTCCTGCTTGCCTTTTCGATGCTTTATTACAAGCTCAATGAGATGAAGAAGGCGGAGGAATATATAGCAAGACTGGTCAAAGTCAATCCCGATACCGTTCTCTTTTTTAGGGATATACTTGAAGATCGTTTGTATGAATATGTTCCGGAAATATTGGGAGCATACAGACCGGATACCATGGAAGAGTTTCTTACCATTTTTCAAAATAGTGAATACCTCTTCCTAGATGTGCATGCTTACTTGGAATGGGGAAAAAGAACGTCGAAAAAATGGCAAAAGAATGAGAGGGTGAGAGATCGACTTGTAACCTCCCTTTGATAAAAGATGTGATGCTAAAACCCAAGGAAACATTGAACAAAGTCAACCGGATGACGTTCCTCTAAGTTTATAAAGTGTAAAACCCTGTCATATAATGGGTTTTGTCCCTCGCATAAAAAATGATTTTATGCTGACATTTCGAATTGTTCGGCATTGTTCTAATAGCATTCTTCGTTTGAAATGCCGGGATACAGAATATATCATTGCCAAAAAACAATTTGGATCATATGTTTCAAAGCACTCCATCTGTCAATTCTAATAGATAATAGTATAAAAATATTTTTCACAAGAAAACGATAATATCTCCCATATGTTTTGCATAATTACATCCTTTTATGATACACTTTAGATAAGGACATCGGGAAACTCGACATCAATTGAGGGCGGAGCTTTCTATCGGAACGGTAACTCACTGAAATAACAAGAAAGATCGTATCAGGGGGTGGAGTAAAATGAAATTTAAGGATTTTTACGCTTCAGATTTGAATGAACAGGTTTTGGAAAACTTGGATACCGGATATGCAAAGAATATGAAAAGTATGCTTGATTCGATCCAACGAGGTCCGTGGAGCGAAATGCAAAAAAAGAGACAAAAAAGCAGCATCCTGCCCAACATCTGTCTGTATAAGACACTTGTGGAACTCGGAGTTTCCAAGGAAGAGGCTAAGGAACTTGTTAAAAAACGCGCCTTCTACAGGGCGGGTAAGGCGCATGGAGTGTTGGAGAAGATGTTTCATCTTCCGGGCTTCCCGAAGGTGTTTCGTACGATAATGAGAAAGTCGATGAGCGGTACTGACTTTTGGGACAGCAACATCCTTTCCGACAATAAGGAGGAGTTCGCGATAGATATAACCAAATGTCTGTGGAAGGACACCTGCGACTACTTCGGAGCTCCAGAGATCTGCGAACTTTTCTGTCTAAGTGATCACATCGTGTTCGGTGACATCGACAAATTGGATTTCAAGAGAAACCAGACTCTGGGAATGGAAGGGAACAAGTGCGACTTTCTCTTTGAATTTAAGAAAGCTTCGAAGTGAAAATATGGACGGAAGTTTGGGCAAATATCGAGGATGGATATATTTTTTCTGTAGTTTCATTAAAGCGCGGAGGGCTTAATAAAAGAATACTTTTGAAAGCTTTTTATCGCTTTGATGCTGTTATCTAATCGAGAGGTCGCCGTATCGATTATGTAACCACGAAACGGTGTTT
>JAUMWQ010000009.1:21986-24164 GCA_030529565.1 Filifactor alocis
TACAAATCGTTACTATCAAGTCAATGTCGTATAATTTGGACGATCATCATAGAACAAGTCTCATATGGAGGACAAAACTGTTATAAATATTGATATGACAAGATTCTTTGCCTTGTAATATTATTCTCCGTTTGAAATGCCGGGTATACAAAATATATCATTGCCGAAAAACAATTTGGCTGATCCTATGATCCAAAATGTTCAACCCGTCAACTTTAACAGATAATAGGGCAATACTGCACAAATATGAAACCTTGATTTTTCTATGAATTTGCAAGAAATTAAGTCTTGTCAAATCAATGCTTTCGAGAAATTCAGTGTTTATATACAGTGATTTTACGATGTTTTTTGAATTATTCGGTGTCTCCATAGTATAAAATAGACTTGGAACTGTTTTTTGAATCGAGCGATATCTTTCAGCGAAGGAAATAATCAGTATCATTTTTGTGGCGAACGGAGGAGGTCTCAGTATCGTGATAAGACTGTGCGAGCGCGAGGATAGGACTGTATGGAAACAACTCAATATCGAATTTATGAGGTATGAGTATCAGGACGGCAATGTATGGCAGGATCCCCAAGATAAGGGAGATCCCGATGAGATCTTCTCTCTTATTATCGATGAGCCGAATTCTCCGAACCGTCTATATGTGATCGAAGAAGGTGCTCAAATAGTGGGATTTATGAATACGTCGTGGTTTTTCAGCGTGTGGGCCCACGGAAAGGCCCTGCTCTTGGATGACCTCTATATACGCAAGGATATGCAGGGACAGGGCATCGGTTCGAGAGCCTTGTCGGAACTTGAAAACCTTCTAAAGAAGGAGGGCTTTGAGAGGATCCAGCTCTTGGCGGAAGACACAAATCCCGGAGCTGTGAAATTCTATGAAAGAGAAAACTATTCGCCGCAGAAACTCACCTTTTTCTGTAAGTATCTGCAAGAGGATTAGAAAGCTGATATAAAAACAGTGGACCGAAAATGATATGTACCTTCTTTGCCGGATGATCAGTACGGAGGGTACATATCAAAAACGGACTGCTGTTTTTTCTTTGCCTAAGGGTACATCACGTAATTTGAAATGTCAGTACAAAACTGTTTATATACTCAAACTTCGCACATAAAAAAGTAAAAAAAGCTTGAAATAGCAATAAAAATCAAAAGTAAAATAGCGTGCCTTCCTATTTGGTATCATTGAATTACAACAAAAATAACATACAAAGGAGGACCATGCTATAAGAAATAGTATAACACAAAGCATCCAATGCCTACAAGAAAAGAGGGATCCCTGTTTTCTCGGTGTTTGAATATCTGTTTTTACTTGCCTTCTTCAATCGAAGCCTTTCAACATTCGGTTCGTATCTTTGAGGTTCTTTTTCGTGAGCACACCACTCTTTGTGAATGACACATAGAAGAATCATTGCATATGTTTATAAAGGCTCTACCTGCATTTATAAAATAGTCTTTTGAGCCGATACCGCGACAGAATTTCGATAACTGAAGAAAGCCGAATATCGATGTTCCAACATGTTTGCAGGATAATCTATGTGTGAAGTTTGAGCTTTCTATTTCGACAATACGACCTTTTGTCTTGTGCATAGAGCACATCCTTCGATTAAGCTAGGGGAAAACCGAACAAAATCAAGTTTCTGATTTTGTTCGGTTTTATAAAATACCAAAATCTGTCATATCAACATTTTTAAAAATTTCGTCCTTTGTATAAAATGGATTTTTTGCCGACTTTTTGAATTATGCGGTATCTTCTTGACATTTATCCTTGTTTTATGTCCCCATCATAATACAGACGGGTCAATAGTATGGTTATAATCAGTATGAATATCAACGTGTCGATAGACTAGTATACTGACATATTGATATTCATCTTTATTTCTTATCTCGGTTATAAACCAAAAGAATTAACATCAAAGCCTGAATTACCGTGAATTTCAACGTGCCACTACACTAGCGCAAACAATCACCCATGATCATGTCCTTATAGCTACCAAAGATAAACTCCTCTTTTACTTGACGTATAAATTTGGCATCAGTAATTAAACGGTAAATCGTTACTGCCATTCCTCCGGCATCTAATTTGGTCATATCTTTAGTTACGGCTACAACTGCGATGTTACTGGATGTAGCTATCAAGTTAGAGTAGCTTAATATCTTTCTTGTTCGAACCTCAT
>JAUMWQ010000010.1:0-12166 GCA_030529565.1 Filifactor alocis
CAACGATCATCTCCTGCATCTTCTCTTGCGCGAGGTTTCTATCCTGAGTGATAAAAACCACGGAGATCACACCTACCTTTTCACTTCCTTCTGCCCTTATCCCTCCGCGCAAAACGACCTTTAGTTCCTTTTTTACCTGTTTTTCCACATTTGCCATTTCTCTTTACCTCCCGTTTTATTTATCTCTTGACAATGCAAGACGCTCCTGCATCTCTTCGATCTCTTTTTGTCTTTGTTTTTTACTCAGGTCCTTGTTCAGCTCTCTCCAAAGTTCCAAACGATAATGCAGACTTTCAGACCTCGGCGGAAACTCCACCTCTCTTCCATTTATACGCATACCTGCCAGCTCGTTCCTGCATATCTCATCATCCATAACCGCCATATAAAGACAGTCCCTCTCATACTCTTCTCTCAACTTCGACTGCAGTTTTGAAACCAGACAAGAACCCAAAACTCCAATCAAAAAACCTCCGCCGAAAACAACAACCCTTCCCTTTAAACACCTTCTTACATCCCTACATCTCATTGCTTCTACCTCCTCTTACAAATCTCACTTCTACAACACTCAATCTTTTCCCGTTTATACTACGGCGTTACCGCATAATTCAAAAAATTAACCCGAAATAAATGTTGTACGGAGAATGAGATTCTTAAAAACATTGATATGACAAATCTTTGTATCTTATAAAGTCGAAGAAAAATCAGAATTTTGCTTTTGTGCGGTATTTCCCTATTCTACCACAGAAGTATGGAATATCTGTTTTTCGACCACGAAATATCGTTTTATCTTCTATGGGTCACAGATCGTTTATATCCACAACTCAAGGAAATGATAGTATATACAGAATATATACTTACCTACTTACCGGAAACGTTTTGAGTGATTTTAGAATTCAAACTGCAGGACCGAACAAGTTTAACAGATGATCACAAGATGACGGAAAAACCACTTCGTACCTTTGTGCGCACCTCCACGGCTGATATCGTTCGCATCTCGACCGGGTTTATATATTACCGCCCCATCTTTTTCACTTATCCAAAATGCGGTTTATCTTTTTCCGCCGAACCGATATTTCAGCTATCTCTCCAACTTTACAACAGAGGAGCGATCTCTTTTGCAAAGTAGGTGATGATGATATCGGCTCCTGCACGCTTGATGGCGATAAGGCTTTCCATAATCACATCCTTATTCATCAGTCCCTGATCCACTGCCGACTTGAGCATAGCATACTCTCCGCTCACCTGGTAGGCGGCAATGGGAATATTGAAGTTTCGTGAGGCCCTCTGTATGATGTCCAGATATGGCATTGCCGGCTTTACCATAACGATGTCCGCCCCTTCCTCGATATCCTGCTCAATTTCTCTGAGTGCCTCGTTTGCATTTGCACAGTCAATCTGGTAGGACTTCCTGTCCGAGAACTTAGGTGCCGAATTTGCCGCTTCCCGAAAGGGTCCGTAAAACGAAGATGCATACTTCGCACTGTAAGACATAAGAGGAAGGTTCTTATACCCATTTTCATCCAAGGTCTTTCTGATCTCCCTTACGCGAAGATCCATCATATCGGAGGGAGCGACCATATCCGCACCTGCTTTCGCATGACTTAACGCGACCTTGCACAGCACCTCGACGGTCTCGTCGTTTTTCACCCCTCCTCTTTTGTCGAGAAGTCCGCAGTGCCCGTGCTCCGTATATGCACAGACGCAGACGTCCGTAATAACGTAGATGTCTTTTCTCAATTCCTTGATCTTAGAAACGGCTCTCTGGACGATACCATCTCCTCTGTAGGCGGAAGTTCCCTCGGCATCCTTCTCCGAGGGAAGACCGAACAGGATGACATATCTCAGTCCCAGATCATAGACCTCCTCGATCTCCTCTTCCAACCTGTCTATCGACAGATGAAAACAACCCTTTAAAGAGGGGATCTCTTCTCTTATTCCCTCTCCTTCTACCACAAACAAAGGATAGACCAGATCCGATTTGTGCAGACGGGTCTCACAGATCAATTCCCTACTCAAAGCGTTGCTCCTCATCCTCCTTGATCGTCTTTCTGTCATTTATTCTTTTCCTCCTGTTCGATCAACACCTCGACGAGGGTCTTGATATCGTGTTGCCATGCTTGTGCATGGACTTTGTAACCATACTCCTCAACGGTCGAACTCGTGATCGGACCTATGGAGATGATCTTCAATATGCCGTCCTTTAAGAGCAGATCCGCCTTGTCTTCAAGTATCGAAACGGTATTTCGAACCGTTGAGGAACTGGTAAAGGTGATATAATCCGGCACGTCCTTCATCAGTTTCTCCACAATCAACTGATGCGGTTCTTCCATCAAGGTATCGTAGATGTGGATCTCGTTGACGGAGCACAGTGTCTCCAAGTTCTTTCGAAGATAGTCCCTCGCCATCTCCGCCCTCGGTAAAAGTACCCTGCTCCCGTCATCGAGATGACCTTTCAGTTTCTCAAACAAACTCTCCGCCACATAGGTGCCCGGAAGGATGTCCGCTCTCAAACCGTATTCCAGCAAGGCTGCCTCGGTTCCGCTTCCTATCGCACAGATCTTGAGTCCAAAGAGACTTCTAGCATCTTTTTCTTTGAGCAGAGCCTCCATAAAGATATCCACCCCGTTTTTACTCGTGAAGATGAGATGGGTGTAATCCTCGATCCTCGATACCTCTTCGGAAAGTTCTTTCAAGTTCTTGGGAACGATCTTGATCGAAGGAAGTTCGATCACCTCTGCTCCAAGTTCCTTGAGAGAAGTAGCCAAACCGCTTATCTGCTCCCTCGCCCTTGTAACGACAATTTTCTTGCCGAACAGTGGACGGCGTTCAAAGAAGTTCAGTTTATCCCTCAAAGAGATGACCTCGCCTACCACGATAAGGGAGGGCGAAACCAAACCTTCTTCTTTTCCTGCAAGTTCCTCAATGGTCTCCAAACTTCCGCAGACGGTACATTGGCGAGGATAACCCGCCTGACTGATCACAGCGACGGGAGTTCTCCCAGGCTTTCCGGCATCCAAAAGACCTCGTGTAATGGATCCAAGGTTCTTCAGTCCCATATAGAAGACAAGGGTGCCTTCCAAAACGGAGAGAGTTGCATAGTCGATCTCTTGTCCCCCATCCCTTCGATGGCCCGTGATCAGATGGAGAGAGGAGGCGAAGTCCCTGTGAGTGATGGGGATCCCCGCATAACAGAGGCCCGCTATCCCGCTTGTGATCCCGGGAACGACCTCGAAGTCCACTCCTTCGCTATAAAGTACCTCTCCTTCTTCCCCTCCTCTGCCGAACACATAGGGATCTCCTCCTTTGAGGCGCACGACCCTGAGGCCCTTCCTCGCCTTTTGCACAAGCAAATCGTTAATGTCTTCCTGCTTCATCAAATGCTCCGAGGAAGACTTTCCCACATCGATCAACTCAACGTGAGAAGGAAGGCCGTTGAGCAACTCCCTGTTGAGCAGTCGATCATGAACGACCACATCCGCCGTCTCCAGTATCTTCTTTGCCTTTACGGTGATGTTGTCCGCTTCTCCGATACCGGCTCCGACCAAATACACCTTACCGTTTTTCATATTTTTCTACTTCCCCCTTGATATCGCGAGCCAAGGAGACAGCCAGTTCCATATGTTCTCCTATCCTGCAATTTCCTTTCTTCTTCAATAACACTCCTGCATCTTCCGTCCCGAAGAGAACGGTCAAAAAAACATGATCCCCCTCTATGACCGAATAAGCTCCGACCGGCGAATGACAGCCTGCTCCCACCTCTTTAAGATAGGCCCTCTCGGTCTCTGCACAGATATTTGTGTCACGGTCCGAGATCTCTTCCAAAAGAGAGAACACCCTTCTGTCATCCTCCCTGATCTCGATCGCCAAGATTCCCTGACAGGCCGCGGGTACAAACTCGTGCGGATCAAGATACATGGATATCCTGTCACGGTAACCAGCCCTTATCATGCCCGCTGCTGCAAGCATCACTCCATCCAAGCCTTCGGTCCGTATCTTCTCCAGCCGGGTTTCAATATTACCTCTGATCGCAACACTCAAGACTTTGTTTTGAGCAAGTTGGAACATCCTCCTCTTACTCCCCGTTCCTATCTTCTTATTCCTCAACTCTTCAAGAGAAGAAGCTTCTTCTTTGAGTACGAGGACGTCCGCTGCGACCTCCCTCTTGGGAGATCTCGCCAAGATCAAGCCCTCGGGAAGGATGCTAGGCATATCCTTCATCGAATGGACCGCCATATCAATGCCTCCGCGTAGGAGCTCATCCTCCAGTTCCTTGATAAAGATTCCCTTGTCGTTCATCTTGTGGAGGAGGGTCTGTTGATCTCTATCTCCCTTTGTCTTTATGACCTTGGGGACGAAACGGATCCCGGGGTGTTTTTTTTGTAACTGCTCAATGACTTGTCCCGTCTGTGTCAGGGCAAGATGACTTCCTCGTGTCCCTACTACTATTTCCAAACCTCTTCTCCTTTGATCCTTTTCAAATATGTTTCAACCTCTGTCTTATTCGCCTTCAACAGGTCTTCACAGATCCCGGCGACATCTTTTTTATCTCCCCTCTTCGAAGCTTCTACCAATACCTTTCGAACCTCTTCGATATACCTCAATTTTTCAAAGTCGATATCGGAGAGCACTTCTTCGATGCGAGCTTTTATCATCTTCGATATCACAGGACTTCCTCCCTCCGTCGAGATCGCTATGCGCAGCATCTCCTTCTCGATCACCGAAGGCATGATGAAATCACTCTCTTCCTTTTCGTCCGCAACCAGGGTCAATATGCGCAGCTCCTTCATCCTCTTTGCAAGGCTTCTATTTACTTCCCGATCATCGGTCGCAAGAAGGGCAAAGTCGACCTTGTCGAGCAGATCCCCGTGCTTTTCAAAAAACTCTTCCGCCGACATTTGATACAACATCAACCTCTCGTCCCCGATCTCCCGCAACTCCTTCGAAAATTCCTTGGATACGACAAGAAGAGAGACTTGCGATCTCAAGAGGGATCTGATCTTACGACAGGCTACCCTTCCTCCTCCGATCACCAAAAACGTCTTCTCCTGAATATCCATATACAGGGGGTAGTATCTTATCATCTCAGTTCAAAGAGGGAGCTGAGCATATCCATATACCGTTGAGCCTCCTCTTCCTCCTCCATCTGCTTCAAATTCCGGATGGGCTCCCGGATCATCCTCTTAAGAGCGGACTCCAGCATCTTCTCTATCACCTTCTTATGTCTGTGTTCCAAAGGAACTTTTCGGTAAATATAAGATAG
This sequence comes from Filifactor alocis, assembly GCA_030529565.1. Taxonomy (GTDB): domain Bacteria; phylum Bacillota; class Clostridia; order Peptostreptococcales; family Filifactoraceae; genus Filifactor; species Filifactor alocis_A. Next base: position 5,261 of record JAUMWQ010000010.1, read on the forward strand.
GGTGTCCTGTTTGATCTGACTGCATCGTTCATTCAGGGAACAGATCACGGGATCGGTAAGGGTCTTTGCCCTCCAGCTCTCAAATTCCGCGATCGCCTCTTCAATCGTACCTTGATGCTTCTCCAGCACCTCTTTTCTCATTCTTATGTTCTCATCCGATTCAGATTTTAGAGAGTCGATGTTGTAGAGGAAGACATCTTCAAGCTCTCCCACGTTTTCATCGATATCGCGAGGCAGGGCGAGATCGAGAAGGTGGAGGGGACTCTTTCTCTCATCTAGCGCCCGTACTGAAAGGATGGTATGTGGAGAAGAGGTGGCGCAGATGATGATTGTCGCTTCCGGAATGAGCTCAGCCAACTTTTGGTACCTCTCCGCTTTGCAGAAAGGATATTGGCTTTGCAGTTCCAAAGATTTCGCGTAGTTTCGATTACAGAGGGTGATGTCGCGAACACCTTCCGCCTCGAGGTGCTTGAGAGCAAGCAGGCCCATCTTTCCCAGCCCTATCAACAATATCTTCGCCTGTGTGAAGTCTTTGACGTCTTCCTTTAGCTTCTTTACTCCGATATAGCTTAGAGAAAGAGGGTTCTGCGAGATCTGTGTTTCGCTCTTTATCCTCTTTGCCGTGGTAACGGCCTCGTGAAAGAGACGGTTCAATATCTTTTTGCTGCTTCTCAGTTCCATCGCATTCATCATCGCATCTTTGACCTGTCCGAGGATCTGATCTTCGCCGATGACCACCGAATCCATCCCGAGACAGACTTGATAGAGATGACGGATCACATCGGTCTCCTTCTTTTCAAAAAGGAAGCTCCGACAGTCCGACTGATGAAAGTAGGTCGAAAAGAAGTCCTTCACCGTTTCAAATGTTTCTTCCACATCTTCACAGACAAAGTAGATCTCACTTCGATTGCAGGTCGATAGGATGATGACTTCCTCTAACCCTCTGTCAAGGAGGAGGTCTGTAGCCTCTATTTTTTTTGACTCCGTAAAGTTGAGCCTTTCTCTTACTTCAATGGGAGAGTTGTTGTGGTTTACACCCACCAAGCCCAGTTCCAAATTTCTACGCCTCCCTCTGTTCTTCTTTTAAACGCATTATCAGTTCCTCGATATCGCGAAACACATTGCGATATTCGATCTTGGGTCTTCGAATGACGATACAGGCAAGACCCAGATCCGTAGCTGCAAGGATCTTGTCATCGACACCCCCGGCCTTTCCGCTGTCTTTGGTAATGACACTCTGACAGGGATAGGACAGGTACTGTTCCCGGTTCATCCCGTAGGAGAAGGGACCTTGCATTGCAATGATCTGCTTAGCCAAGAATCCGAGTTCCTCACATTTTTGGATCACATCCGAAGTGGGAAGTACCCTAATCGTATAGTGCTCCGCTCCCCAATTTTCTACAAAATCCTGTAAGGTCTTGCTACCCGTTGTCAAAAAGGCCCTTTCCCCGAAGGTCTTCGCCAATTCGACCGCCTCCTTGACATCCGCGACGTAGTAGACTCCCTCGTGCCGGATCGTATCCTTTCTCTCATAGCGATAGTAGGTGATCCCGAGTTCATCACTCGCCTCCATGGCGGTCTTCGATACGACTTCCGCAAAAGGATGGCTTATATCCACGATGAGGGAGATCTCCTTCTCACCTATCAGCTTCTTAAACATCTCCTTGTCCATCCTGCCCGACAGCACCTGTTCTTCTTGAGCGACTTCCTCCTTTGCAAGAAGACTTCCGTACTTTGTCGCAGTGGAAAGATAGTAGGCGATCTTCTCCCTGTCAAGAGCGCTCGCCAGTTCTCTCGACTCGCCGGTTCCTCCTAAAATCAGTATCATAGTTCTACCGCCTATCTGAAATTCTCCTTGTTTTCATAGCCCCTCTTCGTGATCATTCGTCCGTTTTTAAGGTGGGTGGAGGCATTGCCGACGATGACGATGCTGCTCATATCGACCTTTTCGAAGTCCATGGTCTCCAAGGTGTAAAAGAAACTCTCCTGATTCTCCCGACTCGCATGTTTGACCAAACCCACCACGGTGTCCTTCGACTTGTGCTTTTTGAGGATCTCAAAGGCTTCCCTCAAATACTCCTTCCTTCCCTGACTGCGAGGGTTATAAAAGCAGATGACGAAATCTCCCTCGCCTGCGAGTTCCACTCGTTTTTTGATCAACTCGTAAGGAGTCATCAGATCGCTCAAACTTATATGGCAGAAATCATGCATCAAAGGCGCACCCAAGATCGCTGCAGCAGCTGTACTCGCGGTAACCCCGCTGATGATCTCGACGGGGATGTCATCTTCCAGAAGTTCCAAAACCAGACCCGCCATCGCATAGACTCCGGCATCTCCGCTGCTGATCACGGCGACCTTCTTGCCGGTCTTTGCGATCTCGATCGCTGAGCGAACCCTCTCGATCTCTCCTCTCATTCCGTTTTCCACTACCTCTTTATCGCCTATCATATCCTTGATCAGGTCGATATAGGTCTTATAACCCACGATGACCTCACACTCTTCAAGGACCCTCTTGGCCTCAAAGGTCATATTGTCCGGATTCCCCGGACCTATGCCCACTACATACAACATTCTCTATTCTCCTCGTATAATATATTTTAAGATACAAAATCGTATCCCATTTAACTTAAAAATTTAATCTGTTTAGTTAAACCCATGATATAATTGTCTTTGTTTATTCCGGATTATTTACAACAACTCCTAAAAAGTATCCGAGCGTTACATCTATCTCTCAAAAAAACAGAGTAAGACCATGGTTCAAATAGATTCACTTTTAGTCTTTGCATTGCAATCTCGATTCGGATACCCCTTCTTGAATAATTCGGGTATATATTTGTATTGACCTCATAATACTATAGACTTCTGTACAGAAATATCGGCTCGACAAGATTTTTGCAATGCATGAAACATCAGAAACACCCAAGATAAAAAACTTGTTTTTCTAATCACCTCACAACTCACAGAAAGCCTGTATCTCCTCTTCTACCTATATCTTAGCGAGAGAGAAGGTCGATCGGTCGCAACTCGTCTTCTCCTTTACGATCTCTCCCCTCCCCGCAAGGTAGGCACAGCTCTGACTGACGTTATATACCCCGACCTGACGAAAGACAAACTCCGACCTCTCCATATCGGGCATCCGATCTTCGACGTTTCGGATCTCCTCCTTCGTATAGGTCAAAAAATCCACCCCCAATTCCTCGGCCAAGACCAGGATCGCCTCCTCATCCTTCTTGATATCGATGGAAGAAAGGACTGCGATAGAGTGCGGATGGACGTTGAGTTCGTCCAAAAACCTCACGAATTCTTTCTTCAGGAGCTGCGGTTCTATTCCTCTTCGGCAACCTACACCCAAGGCATAACACTTCTTTACGACGGGAAAGACCCTGCGTCCTTCGACCTCAAACGCTTTCTCTTCCACGCGGATCCTTCCTCCTCCTCCCGCTTCTACATAGGAAGAAGTGGTAAACAGGACGACGTTGTCTTCCTTCTTCGTATGAGAAAGGGCCTCTTCCAAACAGAAGAAGATCCTATCTTCCTCTACCCCCTGCTTTTTCAGGAGATCAAAGAGAACGTCCTCCTCCGTATCGATACAGGCGACGATCTTTTGCCCCGATATCTCTGCAAGGTTAAGAGCCTTGTAGATTTCGTTATCCCGATAGGAATATGCCTTCCACTCTTTTGCAACGATGTCCCAAGCAGTCTTCTCATTGACATCCGTCGCCGTCGTTACTACCGCGATACAACCCACGTCCCGTGCAATCTCCTGCGCCAGCTCGTTTGCTCCTCCGACATGACCGCTGAGGAGGCTGATCGCATAGTTCATCCCCTCATCCATAACGACGACCGCCGGATCTTTGGACTTGTCTTTGAGAAGAGGAGCTACGGCACGGACGACGATGCCGACGGCCATAACAAAAATGAGGTTTTCATACGAGACAAACAGGTCCTCGACAATGTCGCGAAAGGGTATTTCGTAGTAGGAAACCTCCTCTTCTTCTCCCTTCAGCTTCAGGGGCAACCAAACCTGAGCATTTAGGTGCTTTCTGAGAGTAAGAGCCGTCGACCTTCCCCTCGGAGTGATCGCAATGATCGCTGTTTTCTTCTTCATCTCTCTACTTTCTGTACTCATGTTTAAATGTGGGAGCATACAACTTGGAATAGTGGTATTCCTCTCCCAAGAACCTTCCTACCAAAATAAGGGCGGTCTTTTTGATCCCTGCCTCCTTTACCTTCTCGGCTATGGTCGAAAGATCGCCCGAAACCTTCTTCTCTTCCGGCCAAGTCGCCTTGTAGATAACTGTGCAGGGGGTATCCCCCGGATAACCTCCCTCGATCAACTCGTCGACCACCGCCTCTATGCCGTTGACGGAAAGAAAAATAGCCATCGATGTACGGTGGGTCGCAAAGGATCTCAAACTCTCCGCATCGGGAACAGGAGTTCTGCCCGCCATCCTTGTGATGATAAGGCTCTGGGATACCTCGGGAACGGTGTACTCCACACCGAGAGAGGAGGCCGCTCCGAGAAAGGAACTGACCCCCGGCACCAACTCGTACTCAAGGCCCCTCTTTTTCATCTCCTCGATCTGTTCGCGGATCGATCCGTAGATGGAGAAGTCTCCCGTCTGGAGCCTCACGACCGCCAAGTCTTTATTTACAGCCTCCTCCATCACATCGACGATCTCAAACAGGTCCATCTTTGCGCTGTCATGGATCGCACAACCCTCCTTGCAATATTCCAGCAACTCCGGATTGACCAGGGAGCCCGCGTAGATGACCACATCGGCCTCTTGAAGTTTCCGATATCCCTTCAATGTGATGAGCTCCACATCTCCCGGTCCCGCTCCTACAAAACATACCTTTGACATCTTCATTCACCTCTAACTGTACTTCCAATTCCTGTTTATCAATATGGTCGTAAAATACGAGACCCTGTCTTTTTCCTTTCCGGTAACGGGAAAGATGATCTCCTGATCCTTCTTGGAAGAATTGCTCACTGCGATCGCATAGTCCAGCAGATCCAGTTCTTCGATCAGAGAGGCGATCTCAAGATAGTTGCGATATACCTTCATCAGCACGACGGACTTTTCCCTCAAGAGATACTCCCTGATCCTTTCTATCCCAACGGTCGCAGGTACGACGACAAGGGCATCGTTGCCCTCTACCAGAGGGAAGTTGCAGTTTGCCGCAATATCGAGGAAGGAGGTGATGCCCGCTATCGTCTCGACCTCGATCTCCTCCTTCAACTTCTTCAGGAGGTAAATGTAAGTACTGTAGACCAGCGCATCTCCGATCGTAATAAAGCCGACGTTCTTGCCTCCATCCACCTCGCGGATGATCTCCTGCGCGATACCGCTCCAAGCCTCTTCCAAAACTTCGGTATCATAGGTCATGGGAAAATGTCTCTTTCTTACCTCCACCTTCCCGGGAATGTAAGATTTGACGATCTCATAGGCCACGCTGTCTTTGCTCTCTTCTTTTGCGGAAGGAACATAAAGCACATCGACCGTAGCCAAGGTATCTATGGCCTTCTTCGTGACATTGTATTCGCTGCCTACTCCTACCCCGATGCCGTAAAACTTTGCCATACTCAAGCTCCCTTCCTCACGCAAAGGATCCATATCGGATTCTCCGGTTTCAGTATCGTATATTTTGCAAGAGGCGCCAGTCTGTTGACTGCAAGCTGGATCCCTCTGAAGTCCATAAATCCTTCGTCTTGTTTAAGCAGTCTCATGGCCTCGTAATAGTTTTCCACCGTTACAAAGTTCATCACCATAACTCCTCCGTCGTTGAGAAGTTTTTTCGTCCACCGGATAATATCTCCGACATCTCCCGCCGTTCCTCCTACAAAGATGGCGTCGAAGGTCTTCTCCAGCTCTACCGGAGCCTTGCCCTCGACGATCTCAAGCCTGTCTGCGATCGAGATCCCCTTGGTCTCCTCCAAATGAACGACATTTTCCCTTATCGTTTCCAGGGCGTCCTCCTTCATCTCTACCGCTGTCGCCTCCAAATTCGGGAAAGTGATCAGAGCCTCAAGTACGACGCTCCCGCTTCCCGCTCCGATATCGAGGAGTCTCTTCGCCCTGTAAAGTTCAAGGCACGAGAGACTAACGCTTCTTACTTCCTCCTTCGTCATAGGGACTTTTTCCCTTCGAATAAACTCTCTATCTTCCATACTTATCTCCTATTGTTCTATCATGATCGTTACATTCATACCGTAGGCCCTGCACTCCACTTCGTCTGCAAGACAAACTGTGATGCGCTCCCTCTCATAAGCGAGGTTTTCTCCGATATACATCCTTTTGTTCTTCCCCCTCTTGAGCATCTCCTGTGCAATCTCAAAGGGGCCTATCTTCTCATCCGTGACCATGCCCACCTTGCTCAAGGAGGCCATAAGATCAAAGTCGGGGTTCTTCCCATGGGAGGAAGTGAGGTAGACCTCATTCATCGAGAGACCGATCTTCGCAAAGAGATATTGGATACTGCTGATCCCGTTGATGACCTCTATCTCCAGTCCCTCCTGAGATGCAAATTTAGTCAAATACTCGGCGATCCCGTAGACGCAAGGATCCCCCGAGGCCAAGACGACGACTTCTTCATCCGCCCTTTCAAGGAGATAGGTTTTTAGCTCCTGCAAACTTACATACTCATCCACGCTTCGTCCCAGAACAGGTTCCATATCCTTCTTGTGTCGCGCATGTCCGATGATATGATCGGCCTTTTCTAGTTTCAGACGCGCTCCCTCCGTAATGAACCTGGATGTCCCCGGACCCATTCCCACTACACAGATCATACGATCCCTCCCCTTCCTTGAAGCAGGCTCACGAGTTCCTCGCTATCGGCGGAACTTCCTACGACCTGTCCTTCCATATTGAAAAATATCACTTCCACCCGCGCCTTGTTGTAGAC
>JAUMWQ010000010.1:12176-23854 GCA_030529565.1 Filifactor alocis
TCTGAGCTTTGCCCTCTGCGCGAGTTTGTCCCAGATCCCTTCCATCTCATAGGCCTTGACATGCTCCAAGGCCTCCTCCGTCGTGTTCGACTCCATGACCAGTCTCATCAGAGGGTAGGGAGCCTCATTGAGGGCAAGTTCGGAGACGATGATCTCGTTTTTTGCATCCGCAACATGGCTGTGGGTATGGAAGATCCCTCCCGAGAGTTTGATCAACTTGCCCAAGTGTCCCGCCAAGAGGACGCTCTCGGCCCCTTGAGAGACGCCTTCCCTCAACATGTAACCGACAAAGTTCGAAATAATGACGATCTTATCGGAGGAGATCCCCCTGGCATTGAGAAACTTCTCTCCGTAGTTTCCGGGAGTCAGCGCCAAGATCTTCGAAGATTTGACCGACAACTCCGCAAGCAGGGACTTCTTGTAGCCTTCCTCACTCATCGGTTCCACGATCCCGGTCGTCCCGAGGATTGATATCCCTCCGACGATGCCGATCCTCGGATTGAAGGTCTTCTCCGCGAGAAGCTCCCCTTCGGGTACGAAGATGACGACCTCCGCTCCTCTTTCTCCGAGCACCTTCCTCACCTCTTCTCGGATACACCTCATCGGCGAAGGGTTGATGGCCGCTTCGCCGATGTTTTGATGGAGGCCTTTCTTCGTGACCCTGCCAACTCCTTTTCCCCCGTCGACGATGATCTCGTCATCCTCTCGAAGCACCAGACTCGCTCCTATCAGAGCGTCTTTGGTAACATCGATGTCGTCTCCGGCGAACTTTTTGACATAGGCATAGTAGGTGTTGTCCTTCTTATGACAGTCCTCGATCAACACCGTCAATTCCTTTCCTCCCGCCGTCGTTACACGGACGGAATCCGGAAGTTCTCCCAAGACCGCCATGATCGCACAGGCCTTTGCCGCCGCGCTCGCTGCCGTCCCCGTCGTAAACCCCCTGCGAAACTTCTTGGAATCGACCGTCGTATAGCCGAGCTGTCGTTCGTAAAAGTCCATGGCCCTTCCCTATCTTTCAACCAACTGGTACATCACCGCATTCATGATCGCAGCGGCAATGTTGCTTCCGCCCTTTCTTCCCAAGGCGGAAGCACAGGGGTAGGCGGACTCGAACAGAGCCTGCTTGGACTCGCTCGCTCCGACGAAACCCACCGGAGCCCCGATGACGGCCCTTACCTTGGATTGGAAGTCCTCTTCCAAAAGCTGAAAGATCGCGGTCGGCGCATTGCCGAAGGCGAAGACCTTTTCGCTTTCGTCCCTAAGGGCCTTTTTGACCGCCGCCATCGAGCGCGTGATCCCTTCCTCCTTCGCCATCTGTTTTACTTCTTCATCGTCGACCAGACAGACGACCTCACAGCCCAATTTCTGTAAGGCTGTCTTGTTGATCCCCGACAAGGCCATCTTCGTATCCGTATAGATCGTGACTCCGGCGCGCAGGGCTTCTTTGATGTTCTTCTCGAAATCATTGGCAAACTTCAGGTTGTAGAGGTAGTCAAAATCCGCTCCCGTATGGATACACCTCTTTATGACAAGTTCTTCAAACTCGTTGTTGAACTTGTAATTCGGATGTTCCTCCTTGATGATCTCATCGATGATCTCAAAACTCCTCTCCTCTATCCTCATAGGCTGCTTTACATAATCCACGATACTTCCTCCTCCGTAATTCCGCCCTTGACCACGGGCACACTGTAATAAGAGGTATAATACCTCAATATCCCTTCTTTGCTTAAATTCTCCAAAACCTCTCCCTCCGACATCGCAGAGGGAAGCAGGAGGCAGACCGCCGTTCCGCTGTGGGAGATGTTCAGTCCGTATCCTCCGCAAAAGCGCACGATCTCTTCTATTTCATACAAGTGGGGAGTCTCCACCGTCTTCTGATTGAGCACAGCACTCTTCATGGCACATTCCGCCACCTTCTCCCTATTCTTATCCGAAAAAGCCTTTTTTAACTCAAAAAAAATCCCGGAAACCTCCTTCCGGCATTCCCTCTTCTTACCAAAGTAATCGCTTTGTCTCCTCAACTCTCCCGTATCCAAACTCTTGTCCGGAACGAGGATCAGAGACTTCACCCCCTCAAGAAAACCGAATTCCTCGACCGCCTCCCCCTTCAAAGGGTCGAAAAGTACGGTATTTTGAAAAAAGGAAGAATCTGTAGGTTCGATCTTTGCAGCCAGACGGCAGAGTTCTTCGACCTCCATTCTCTCTTTCAAAAAGGCAAGGCAGGCTCCGGCCGTCGCCCCTATGTCTGCCGTAGAGCCTGCAAGCCCCTTGGCAAGAGGAAGATCCGTTTCCAGATATACCTCGTAGTTTTCAACCTCCAAAGACTTAAACCCGAAGAGTTCCAGTACCTTCCTCCTCATTTCGGAAGACTTTGGGCGTACAACGAACCCCCTGCGTCTGCACTGTGCTTCCTCCTTACTTCCTCTTCGAACAAAGTAGGCCTTCGAATACAGACCGATGCAGTAAGATGCCAGATACTCCCTCTCGTCTTCCCTCATTCCCTGGACCAACTCTCCCCCGGTTCCCGGACAGCTCGCACAATATATCTTCTTCATATGAGATCCCTTCCACAACTTCGCTTCATAACTTCCGTGCAAAGAGCAGAGATCAGCTCCTCATTTCTCCTCCGATCCTTGATGTTCACTCTGACAAAGCCATCTCCCAACCCCCGATAGTTTGAACAGTCCCGAATCAGGAGGCGGTGGTTCACAAGGAGGTCTTCCTTCAAAGACGCCGCAGACATCTTCTCAAGTTCAAAGAGGATGAAATTGACATCGGTGGGATAGACCTTCAGACCCTCGATCTGCGAAAGTTTTTCATACACGAACTCTGTCTCCGTCCTATAAAACTCCTTGCTCCTTGCGATAAAGTCCCTGTCAAAGACTACGGGAGCCAGCTTCGAAGCGAGGGCATTGACCGTCCATGGTTCCTGAAGGCAAGCAAGGGAGGAGGCGTTGTCCCGAGACGTAAAGAGGTAGCCCAGGCGAAGCCCCGCCAAGGAATAAAACTTGGTCAAAGCCCTTAATACCATAAGGTTCGGATGCTTCCGTATCAGAGGCAGAAGGCTGTATTCCTCCTCCCTGTACGAAAACTCGATAAAGGTCTCATCCACACACAGGGCGACCCCTTTATCTTCACATAGTTTTGCGAAGTCTTCGATGCGCTTGAGCCTTCCGTTAGGATTGTTGGGGTTACAGATAAAGACAAGGTCGAGATCCTCCAAGGTGGAGAAACACCTCTCGTCCAAGTCAAAGTTTTCGTCGTAGTACAGGGGAATCGCCTCCTTGCCGCAGCTGTTGATCGCCCTCTCATATTCGGTAAAAGAAGGTTGCCAAACTCCTATGCGTTGAAAACGCGGGTCTCTTACGACAAGATAAATGAGCTCCGTCGCACCGTTTCCGACAACGACCTCCTCCTCATCCACCTCATACCTCAGGGCGAAGATCCGCCTCAAAGCGGTATGATGGATGTCGGGATAGTGGAACAGATCCTCTATATCGAAGTCCTCCATATACTCCCGGATCTTTTCGGAGCGGAAGATATTGACATTGGCACTGAAGTCCTTCAAACTTTCCTTGTCCATCCCGTACTTTCGAGCGACCCCAACCAGGTCCGCTCCATGTCCCTTCTCCCTCATTTCAACCTCCTCTTCTTATCCGGCCGTATTTAATGCCGGTATATATTTAAACTCTTATATCAACGATCTGTGTATTACGGGTTTTGAAATACTTTTTCTGTCTGCACCTATACACGGTTCCACACTTCAGTCGGATCCCGCATTCCAAAAAAGTTTTGTATCGTAGTTTTCCCGATCTTTTCTTATCCCGCCATTCTCAGCCCTATCTCTCTCAAGAGAAGAAAGAAGATCAACGTAGTGATCGTTGTGGCAAAGAGCAGTCTGTTACTCCTCGAAATATCCTCCGCTTCCAACTCTTTGACAGAGTCCCCTATCGTGGGTTTCTCCACCTTTTGGCCGAAGTACACGTTGGTGCCTCCGATCCGGACCCCCAAGGCTCCGGCAAAGGCCGCTTCCGCATGGGCGGAGTTGGGGCTCAGGTGGTTCTTCCTGTCCCTCAGGCCTATTCTCCAAGCCTCCCTTCCGTTCAGTCCGACCAAAGGGGCGGAGAGGGCGATCAGAGCGATCGAGACTCTGGCGGGTATAAGATTGACCAGATCGTCGATCAGAGCGGAGGCCCTACCCAGTTCGATATAGTTCTCGTTCTTGTATCCCACCATCGAATCCAAGGTGTTGCAGGCCTTATAGGCGACCATCAGAGGCGCCCCTCCCAGAACTGCATAAAACATCGGTGCGATCGTTCCGTCCACAGTGTTCTCCGCCACGGTTTCGACCGTTGCCCTCAAGATCTCGGCAAAGGAAAGCCCGGTCGTATCCCTTCCCACCAAATAGGAGATCCGTGTTCTGCTCAGGTTCAGATCTCCCGTACGAACTGCAGATCCCACCTTCTCGGCCTCGACTGCCAAACACTTGGTACTGATACAGTTCCACATCAATAGGGTCTGCATGGAAAAGGCAAGCAGAGGGCTGAGCCTTCCTGCAAGTCTGATCGCCCAAAATGACAAGGCGAAGGAAGATCCTACCACGATGAACCAAAGGACACATCCTGCCAAAACCTTATTCTTCCCAAAGATCTTTCTCACCCTCTTCTCCGTGAAACGGATCAGGCGCCCCATCATGATGACGGGGTGGGGAAACCAATAAGGATCTCCGAGCACAAAGTCTATCAGCGTCGCTATCAAAAGAGAGTAAGCTACCGTTCCCGTCATCTGATTCTCCTGTTTTGCTCGACCGCTCTTATCAAATTCAGCGCGAGTGCATAGTTGCTGCAAAAATGAGAGTGAAGGTAGGTACCGAGCACATTCTTGTACGCAAAGCCCCCCTCCCACTCACGAAGAAGTACTCCGTCCTGATGCTTCTCCATCTTGAAGACTCCTTGCAGATCCGTTTCAAAGTCCGAGTAATGGAACTCATGTCCCCTTACCTCTTCTTTACACTTGGCGATTACAACTTCCCTTCTCGCCGTTCCCTGACAGTATCCGAAACGTTGCAAGCGATCCTTCATCACGCTTTTTCCGTCCAAAAGTCCTACCATCTCATACTCATAACGCTCCTGATCCAGGAGGGAGGTCCCCAAATACATCAGTCCTCCGCACTCCGCGTAAATAACTCCTCCGCCTTCTCCAAAACGCCGGATACTCTCCCTCATGGAGCGATTTTCCTCCAATTCCTTCGCGAAGACTTCGGGAAAACCTCCTCCCAGAAAGACTCCGTCACACTCCGGCAGAGCAGTGTCGACGAGGGGACTGAACTCTACCAACTCCACCCCCATATCACGAAGCAGATCCAAACTGTCCTCATAATAGAAATGGAAGGCCTTGTCCCTGGCAAGAGCCAACTTAATATCCGTGATATTTCTGACATCGCTCCTCCTATTTTCGTCATAGGAGAGCGCAGAAGATTCGGCAAGTTCAAGGATCTTCTCCACATCGACATATTCTTCCACCACATCCGCCATCATATTAAACATGGAATCCAACTCATCGATCTCACAGCCCGGTATCAGACCGAGGTGTCTGGAGGGAAGGGCGAAACTGCTATTACGCGGAATCCTTCCGAGAACCGGTACTCCCGTATAGCCTTCGATCGCCTTCTTCAAAATTTGATAATGGCTTTGCGATGATACGTTGTTGACAATTACCCCTCCGATCCGGACATCCTTATCCAAGTCCCTATAACCCAGAACAGTAGCCGCCGCAGAACCCGCGAGACTTTTTGCATCCAAGATCAGGATAACCTTGCAGTCCAAGATCTTGGCCATACTTGCCGTACTGCAATAATCGATCCGATAGCCATACCCGTCGTAGAGTCCCATCACTCCCTCAATTACATGGATGTCCGCAACATCCTTCCTCCCTGCAAAGAGGTACCTCAATTCCTCCTTCTCAAGCATGAACTCATCCAAGTTGCGAGAGATCTCCCCGCAGGCTTTTTCATGGAAGGAGGGATCTATATAGTCCGGTCCCACCTTATAGGGTGCAACCTTGTAATTTCTTCTTTTAAGCAACCTCATCAAAGCTGATACGATCGTCGTCTTTCCAGACGAACTGCTGACACCTGCAAACATTATTTTTTTCAAGAAAGTCTCCTTTCCGACCACAACAAAAAAGGACTCCTTCGAGCCCAATTACAATCCGATATCGTCTTCTTTTCCCACCCGAAAATATATGATCGAGAACTATAAGGTCTGACTTGGAAACAAAGAGTTTCTTACAGTAGCGGGGGCTGTAAAGGCTTCTCACCTTTTTCCGATAGTTCCTCATACAGTAATACTACCATCAAAACGAGCCTTCGTCAATATACAGGCAAAAGGAGGTTTTTTGAACGGGAGTTATCGACTGTATACCGCGATCCAAACAGATGCGATCACCAACTCTTATGAGGTCAAAACATCCTTATATCCCCCTAGAACACAAGAGTATTGTATCAATAAGCGATAATGATATCAAAAGAGAAGAGTACCATACTACTATCCATTTGATCCTCGATATCAATGTCTTTTATTCTATGAACGATAATACTATTCTCCGTATGAAATAGCGGGTATACAACACATATTATTCGCAAAAAATGGAGGACGACAGTTCAAAGTATTCAACCTGTCAATCCTAACAGATAATAGTATAAGGTTCTCGATATTTAGATCTTAAATAAAAAAAGAAGACGGATGATCCTCCGCCTTCTGTGACTTCTCTACATTCCCATTGGAATATAAACCCTCCTGTTTCTTTCGAAACAGCTTATTCCGCATCTACCGGTGTTTCTTCAACAACTTCTTCCGAAACCTCGATATTTTCGCTTACGGACGCTTCTGCAACATCCTCTTCAGATACCGATTGTGCATCGGGTCCTTCCACTACTTCTTCTTGACCTTCATTGAGGTTCAAGGTGAGCTCGATTTTTTGTGTTTCAGAATTAATGCTGATGATCTTCGCTGTCAAATGATCTCCCTGATTTACGATTTCAGCAGGGTTCTTGACATAAGAGGAAGAAAGGTTGGAAATATGAATAAATCCGTCCACATCCTCATTCAGTTTTACAAACACTCCGTATTCTTTGATGTTTTTTACCGTACACTCTACGATATCATCCACCTTCGTGTTTTCTTGGAACACTTCAAACGGATCTCTCTGCAGAGCTTTCACACTCAAAGACAGACGTTGTTTTTCGGGATCGAACTCTACAACCTTTACTTCGACCTCGTCTCCGATGGAGTAAAGCTGTTCGATCTTATCTCTTCTGTTCCAGGACAACTCACTGATGTGAACCAAGCCTGTCATCGCACCCAGGTCAACGAACATTCCGTAATTCTTGATATCACGGACAATACCCTTATATACATTTCCGATCTCCAGATTTTGGATAAACTCTTCTCTCTTAGCCGCTTCTTCTCTAGCCAGGATGTTCTTTCTGGAGAGGATCAATCTTCTCTTTCTCGGTTCTACGTCAATAATTTCCGTTTGGAATTCCATATTTTGGAACTCTTGCAAGTCCTCGTCCTTCACAAACTTGTTTGCTACATGACTTAGCGGAATAAAGCCTTTGATGGAGTTTTTGTATTTTGCGATGAGTCCTTTGTTTCCAATTTCAGCTACCTTTACATCAATTATCTTGCCGATCTCCAAATCATCCCATGCCTTAAAAGCATCCAACCTCTTCTTGGAAAGGATAATTTCACCAGTGTTTTTGTCGATCTTAATGACCTCAAGGGAAACCTCGTCCCCTACCTGAAGCTCTTCATCTCCGTTCATCTCTGTCTTAGGAAGAACTCCGTCGGTCTTATAGTTCAAAGTGATATAGTAAGAGTCCGGCTTAACCCTTTCTACATACCCCTTTACAATTGAACCTTTGTACACCTCTTCATAATTCTGCTCTTCTTCCAGCAACAATTTTTCCATTTCGCTACTCATCAATTCCCAACTCCTTACCGTGTTTTTTTGTGTGAACAATAAAATTTATGACTTCATTTATAATGAAGTCGGGGGTAGACGCACCTGCTGTCATCCCAATACTATCATAATTCTTTATTTCGTCTACGTCAATATCATTTGTCGTTTCTATTAAAAAAGTTTTGCAAAATTGAGAGCACAATTCATATAATTTTTTTGTATTTGAACTGTGTCTTCCTCCTACAACTATCATAGCATCAACGTTTTGAGCAATTTCGACAGCATCCTCCTGACGCTCCCTCGTCGCATCACAAATCGTATCAAAAAATTTTAATTTTTTTGTCTTTTTTTCCAAAAACTTTTTTATCCTCTGATATTTTTCGACGCTGAAGGTGGTTTGAGCTACGACCACATATTCCTTATCACAAGAAAAATCTACCTTTTCAAAATCCTCGACTTCTTTGCCTATAATGCAGTCTCCTCCTGCCCACAGATTGATTCCCTCGATCTCCGGATGGGAGGCGTCTCCAATGATAACGATCTCCCTTCCCTGTTTCGCATGATCCCTTGCAATCATCTGAATCTTCTTGACAAAGGGACAGGTTGCATCCTGGATCTCACAGCCCTTTTCTTCCAACAAGGTGTAGTATTGCTCTCCCAAACCGTGGGAACGGATCACCACCACGCTTCCCTCGTCGATTTCCTCGATGTTTTTTGCTTCGGACAAGCCTTCGTTCATCAATTTCTTCGTCGCCTGTTCGTTGTGTATCAGGGGTCCGAGGGAGTAGACTTTTTTTTCTCTTTCGTTTTCCAACAGCACTTGAGCCTTTTTCATCGCCCTTTGCACACCAAAACAATAACCCGCCTTTTCGGACACGATCAACTTCATCTATATTCTATCTCCGTTTTCTATAATCTTCATCACTTCATCGCTGATCTCTTCATAACTCTTATCCGCGCTCGGGTAGTAGGGCTTATGGATGATCAGCCTGTTTCTTCCGAACAGCCTGTAGGTCGCATCGATGGTTATGGGAATGATCGGACAGTGAGACTTGACCGCAAGAAGTGCCACTCCGGTCTTAGCTTGACTCGCTTCTCCCTTATCGACTCTCGTCCCTTGTGGGAAGATACCAAGCAGACTCTCCTGCTTCAAGGCCCTCAAACTTGCTCTCAAGACAGCAATATCATTGTTGTCCCTCTTGACAGGCAAAACCCCCAGACTGTCAAAAAACCACTTCGATATCTTTGTCTTAAACAACTGATCCTTACCCAGAAAGTTGATCTTCCTCTTTACCGCAACGGCAACGAAGACAGGATCCTTAATACTTCCGTGGTTGGCCGCCAGGATTGCCGCCCCCGCAGGAGGAATGTTCTCTCTGCCCACGACCTTCAAACGATAGAATATCATACCGATCGGCTTGAACAAGCCCCTCATCAATGTGTACATAAACTTCTCCTTTGCACGATAGATCCTATCTTTTCTATGACCTCTTCCACCGTCAGAGAAGTCGTATCCACCTCGACAGCATCTTCCGCCTTCCTCAGCGGGGAGACCTTACGATTAGAGTCCTTTTCATCGCGTATCCTCAACTCCGTCTCAACTTCCTCAAGTGTTGTCTCTATCCCTTTTTCCCTCATTTGATTCCAACGTCTCCTCGCCCTCTCCTGCACATCGGCAATGAGAAAAATCTTGACCTCAGCTTCCGGAAACACGGTAGTCCCGATATCACGCCCGTCCATGACGACGCTGTTCTCCTTTGCAAATTCCCTCTGTAACTCTACCATCTTCTTCCTAATGTCGGCAAAGGCGGATACATAAGATACAGCCTGTGTCACTTCGATACTTCTGATCTCTTCGGCCACCTCCCGGCCGTTGAGGCAGATCCGATTTTTTGTATCAAAAGAAACGTGCATCCTCTCCAGAAACCTCCTTCGAGTATCCTCGCTCTCCAAATCCGCACCTTCCTCCAAATAGCCGAGAGTCAGGGCCCGATACATCGAGCCCGTGTCGATATATAAAAACTGAAATTTTTCCGCTAACTCCTTCGCTATTGTGCTTTTGCCCGAACCCGAAGGTCCGTCTATCGCAATAATCAAATTCTATCCACTCCCATATTTCCTTATTTCTGTGGCCTTCTATACATGCAAGCGTATCCCTATCAATAAGAGTCTAATAGATCTCGTACTTGGACCAAATCTTTTCCAACTTACTGAAGTTATCCTGCAACTCTTCCTTTTTCTTCATACTGAGCGCTATAATCAAAGCGTTTGCAATACTCAAGGGTGCAACCAAAGAATCGACGAACGACGACATGTTACTTTTTGCAATCATTGTCTCCTGAGACAGCTGCGCGATCGGAGATGTCTCACTGTCAGTAATCGATACTGTGACTGCTCCCTGCTCCTTTGCAAACCTCATCAACTCTGATGTCCTCTTGGAATATCTCGGAAAACTGATCCCGATGACCACATCGTTCTTCTTCACCTTCAAAATCTGCTCGAACACGTCGTTGATCCCGTAGTTAACGACCTTCACGTTATCCAGCAGAAAATTGAGGTAATATCCCAGGTACTCCGATACCATCTCTGAGCTTCTCAAACCGACGATATAGATCTTCGGTGCCGAAAAGATCAACTCCACAACCCTTTCAAAGGTCTCTTCGTCGAGTTCTTCCATCGTCTCCTTGATATTGTCGATATCGGCTCTAAGTACCTGCTTGACAATGCTTCCCTTGTTTGTATAGTTAGACATAGATGCCCTCTGTGCCGTTGTAAGCTTCTTCTTTAAAAGTTCCTGTAAGTCTTTTTGAAAATACGTATAGCTCTCATAACCGAGCTTGTTGGCAAAACGAACCACCGTTGACTCGCTCACGCCTGTTTCTCCTGCGAAACCTGCCGCTGTCATAAAAGCCACCTTATCGTAATTTTCCATAATATATTTTGCAATGATTTTTTGACTTTTTGTCAATGTCATGTAAATTTTCTCAATGTACTCTATCAAATTTTTATCCGTTTTTATTATCTTGTCCGTTTTCTTCAACGTCATCTTCCCCAATTTCATTATTTACGTATTCGAGCCCGCATAGCCCTAATTATTTTTAATCCGGATAAAGCGCCCCACATTCACGGAGTAATCTGTACAACAAAAACATCCTTATTTCAACTTTGTTTTGAAATAAGCAAGTTCCTGATCCGTTAACCTTCTGTAACCGCCCTCTTCTAAATCTCCAAGCTGAAGTTTTCCGATACTGATCCTCTTAAGAGATAAAACCTTCATATCCAAGCTTTGAAACATTTTTCGAATCTGTCTGTTCCTTCCTTCAAACAGCGTTATGCGATAAGTTAGGGTCTGATCCTTCCTATTGAGCAAAACGATGTTCGACGGCTTCGTCTTATATTCATCTATCCAGATCCCCCTTTGGAACAAGTCTTTGATATTCTTCGGTTCTTTGCCCGAAACACAGACAAGATACGTTTTTTCTATATGATATCTCGGATGAATCATCCGGTTTGTAAATTCTCCATCATTCGTCAAAAGAAGCAAGCCTTCGGACATATAATCCAGTCTTCCGACCGGATATAGCCTATGAGGTGTATCTATCAATTCAACTACCGTCTTTCTTCCCCTGTTGTCCGAAACCGCACTGATATACCCAACCGGCTTGTGAAGAGCATAGTAGACCTTCTCTTCGCCCAAAGTGATAACAACT
>JAUMWQ010000204.1 GCA_030529565.1 Filifactor alocis
TATGCTGACCGATCTCAATAAAACCCTTGTCCTGAATTCTATAATAAGGATCAAGTCCATTTTCAAGCCCTGCTAAACCCGTGATCATCTTAAAAGTTGATCCCGGCTGAACCGACATCATCGTGGAAATGTTATATAAAGGCTTAGGCGCCATGGAGTCATTGATGTTCTCAGTCATAAGTTTTTCGTATTCCTCCTGACTGATCCCCAGAACGAATTTGTTTGGATCGTAATCAGGATAACTAGCCATGGCCAGTACTTCACCACTTTTGACATCGAGAACTACCGTTGCTCCGGACTTTGCCTTATTGAACACTTTATTGGCATCCCTCATCTTTATGTCTCCCCAACTGCTCGTATAGGAAGAACCCGTCTGAATGGAATTAAGTGTTTTTTTGAGGGAGTCTTCCACGACTTGTTGTAACTCATTGTCTGTAGTAATATATACGGTCTCTCCCGGAATGGGAGCTTGGAACCCCAAACTCTGAACCATCCTGTTTTTTACATCGACTTGAACGATCTGATATCCCGATTTCCCTCTCAACTTTTCTTGAAAAGCCCTCTCTAAACCGGTCTTTCCTATAATTTCATTTGGATCATAACCCTTTTCTTTGACGTAATAGTCCGTCTCATTCTCCCCGATCTTTCCTAAGTATCCCAAAATATGAGAAGTAAACTCTCCATAAGGATAGTATCTTACCGGTTCGACCACTATACTGACCATCGGGAGATTTAATGTGGCTTCTTCCAATTGGATAACCGTTTTTTCTCCTATATCAAAAGAAATATTCACCGGCTGGTATTGAAACTGTCTTCTCGAACGCAAAAGATCGTTGAGGATCATAATATCTCTTGCCGATTTTTCATCAATAAATTCAGATATCTCATATACTTCTCTTGCAAGCTTGAAGATCTCCTCAGCAGATTTATCCATGTGATCTTTATAGTTTCTTCCGAATGTTCTTTCCATCCATTCTTCTTTTTTGATATCTTGGATAAATCTCAATTCACTTTTTACGGAAATAGGAGGATAGTAACCAACCTCTATCATCTTCTGTTGAATATCTTTTGCCGTATCTTCAGGGTTTATTTGAATCATCCCTTGCTCCGAAAGCAGGTTTGCCAGAATGGAAAAACTCTCCTCCGCATTCGTATCAGGCTTCAAATTATTCTTTTCCTTCCACTTTCTAAGCTCTTCATCATAAATAAAATAGTAATAACCCTGATATACTTTAATAGGAAATTCATCGACCAACACTTCCTCATTAGTCCTCAAAATTTTCGACAAGTGATAAAACATCTCGTTTTGTTCTTCTTGAGAGACTGAAGTATCCTTTGTTATCTGAACATTAAAACTAGGCCTGTTTCCTGCAAGCAAACGACCATTGCGATCCCTAATCTCTCCGCGCGGAGCTTTTATCTCAATTTTTTTATAGATAAAACTTGCTTCCCTCTTGCTGAAGACATCCTCAGAGAATACAGTCAAATACATAATCTTGGTAATCATTAGAAAGAAGATTAACGACAAAATCACATAGAAAACAGCAAAGCGTCGTTGTATGTTGTATTTCATAATATTCACCATCTATCCTGAATGCGATAAATCATTTTTTTTATGGGTAGGAACAACAGAATTCCGAGCACAGTTTCAACAAACACAAAGATCGGAATATTTGCTGCAACGTAAGAAATCACAAAAGCTCTTCCCAGATACAGCTTGTATAAAACAATATAAGCTACACTGTAAAAAAGAGAAGAAAGCAGAATAAATAAAAACGGCGTCATTGGCTTATCCTTATAGATAACCTCTTGTAACCTACAAACACCAATAGCTATCACAATAAAAATCAATGCATTGACCCCTATGATTCTCTCAACCGTAAAATCCTTTGATAGCCCCATGATCAAAGCTAAAAAAAGAGCCTTATCAAGTTCTAAAAAGAGAGCGATGTACACCATATAGATTAAAAGAAGGTTGATATTTATAGAAATGATATAAAGGTTGTTAAATAAAAACAATTCGACCAGGATAGCTGCCAATCCTATAATAAAAAAAATCAGGTTCCTCATCACTTCTCCTTTTTATTGCATATCTCTCGGATTGATTACAAGAATCTTGTTTATCGTTTTGAAATTAATATACGGTTTTATTTTCACATACTTTAAAATATTGGCCTTATCCTGAATAACCTCTTCCACCTCGCCGATCTGTATCCCACCCGGATAGAAACCCAAGCCGGAAGTTACCAAAATATCACCCGGATAAAGATGCTGTTCCTTATCGAAGAGATAGCCTTTTAGATATCCGTCGAAATTATCCTGGGTATTAATAGCAATGTTTTGACTTGCCACTCCTGTGATCTCTTTATTTCTAAGAACTTCAAAACTCATCGACATATTCGAATCCAAGATGGAGATACCCTTGGAATAATTCTTGTTCACTTCAAAAATAACACCTAATAACCCGTTTTGACCTATGACGATACTGTCTTTTTTTACGCCACGTTTCTCGCCTGCATCTATGACGAAGGATGTAAAATAGTTCCCGTCGTTCTTGTAGATGATGGAGGTGGAAATATACTGATCCACAGAGTGGTTTGATACGTAGTTAAGGGTTGATTTCAATTCTCTGAGTTCTTCCAGATCAGTCTGTGTTACTACATTTTCTGAAAGATTTTTCTTCAATTCTTCATTTTCACTTCTTAGTTTCTCGATCAATACATCTTTTGAATCCTCATTTTGGGGAAACAGTTTTGCGGAAACCGTTGTTTTTACGTGATCTGACACCTTTACTGTCTGCGCAAAAAAAGACAAAAGGGGGTT
>JAUMWQ010000011.1:0-13971 GCA_030529565.1 Filifactor alocis
GGATGCATCTTATGTAGACCTTGATGTCATCTGTTCTCAAGCATAGAAAAAAGGGAACGGAAGTTCCCTTTTTATGATGGGAGATTTTGACGCCGTCATTTGTTCGGAGCGCTTGCATCCACGACTTGTATTGAAGGAATGAAGCGAGCTTTCATGCCCGAACCTGTGTTAAGAATCGTTTATATAGCTAAGTAGTTAGTGTAATGGGTAGTAGTATCACATTTCGATCGGAATTTATATTACTATTGATTTAAAGTATTGACACCGGCGATCTGCCTGTCGTAGAAACGAGACGAACTTGTGCAACCTCTTCTCTTCAGACAAAAAATTTTAAAATCACTGCTTTTACAACCCCTCCTTGCTCTGGGAAAGAACAGCAAGAGGATCGAGCTTCTTCGTGCGATGTTTCAGTGAGAAAACATTGCATAAAGAAAAACTTCTGATTTCGCCTTGAACTAGTATGAAGTGTAAAAATTCTCATACTAATATTTTCAATAACTGCATCCTTGATAGAATACTGATTTCATAATGACTTTTTGAGGCATGAGAGATTGTCTTGAGAAAAAATATAAATAAAGATTGATTTTTTTGCCAATTATGGGTATGATACTTATGGGACACAAAATAAACGCGGGATAAAAACGTACCCGCAAAATGAAAGAAGGGTAACCGTGAAAGATTTTTTTCAGATTCAAAAAATACTGGTTCCCGAAATTTTGCAGGAGATGGAACTGCGTTATGACATCCTCAAAGAAATAGAGATGTGTGAAGTCATAGGTCGCAGGAGTTTGGCTCAGAAACTGGATTTATCCGAGAGGGTGGTTCGTGCCGAGATAGATTTTCTCAAAGAAGCCAAGTTGATCGAGGTCTTCAGCCATGGTATGAGTTTGTCCCCGAGCGGGGAAGAACTTTTGGAGGCAACACAGCCCTACATCTCTAAGATCAGAGGTCTACATCACCTGGAGAAGAAGCTCCAAGCCTGTCTGGGTATCAAAAAGGTCCTTATCAGCTTGACCTTTCCGGATGAAGATTCAAATTTGAATGAACTGGGGAGGACGGCTGCGAGGCACATCGTTCAGTCGCTCAAACAATGCAGTATTCTGGGCATTACAGGCGGAAGCACCATGTACCATGTGGCACAGGCGATGAAGATCCAACCCAAACCTTCGCAAGTCATGGTCGTGTCTGCCAGAGGGAGTTTGAGAAGTAATTATGAGACCCAGGCGAGCAATGTTGTCGCCATCGTTGCCGAGAAACTCAAGAGCAGCTACGAACTACTCCAACTACCGGATAACATCGACCGGGAGATCGCGGATGAATTGCTCAAAGAGACTTCTTTGGAAAAAACTCTTCAGGTGATCGACAATATCGACTGTCTGGTATTCGGAATAGGAAATGCCGACGATATGGCCAAGAGACGTAACCTCTCACAGGAGCAACGCGATCTTCTGAGTGAGAGGAAGGCTGTGGCGGAATCCTTCGGATTCTATTTCAATCTTTCGGGAGAGATCGTCTACGAGAGCAGCACCTTGGGTATCAAACTTTCAAAGTACAAGCAGATGAGCAATATCATAGGTGTAGCTGCCGGGAAGAGGAAGGTGGAGGCGATCCGTGCCATCTCCGGGATCAATCCGAACTTGACCCTGATCACGGACTCGGATACGGCAAATCGCATTTTGGAAACGGGTAAGGAATAAACTACAATATATTATTTTTTTAGGAGGAAGTTGAAGATGAAAGTCGGAATTAACGGATTTGGAAGAATCGGGAAAAACGTATTGAGAGCATACTTTGAAAACGGTGGAAAAGATGCTTTCGGCTATGAGATCGTAGCAGTCAATAACAGAAAAGAAGCAAAGACTTTGGCTCACCTTTTCAAGTATGATTCCGTATTCGGAACTTATCAGGGAGAAGTGGAAGCGGTAGGCGATGATAAATTGGTCATCGACGGACATGAGATCCTGTTGTTTGAAGAAAGAGACCCTGCAAACGCACCTTGGGGTAAGTTGGGCGTGGAGATCGTTATCGAATCCACAGGAAAATTCAACAACAAAGAAGACGCATCCAAGCACATCGACGCAGGGGCGAAAAAAGTCATTTTGACAGCACCCGGAAAGAATGTAGATGGAACCTTTGTAGTTGGAGTAAACTGCCATGATTACGATCCGGCAAAACATCATGTGATCTCCAACGCGTCTTGTACAACCAACTGCCTTGCTCCCTTTGCAAAGGTGGTAGATGAGAAGTTCGGGATCGTAAAAGGTTTGATGACGACCGTTCACGCTTATACCAACGACCAAAACATCCTTGATAAGAGACATAAAGATCTTAGACGTGCAAGAGCGGCAGCACTTTCGATCATTCCTACAACGACAGGAGCTGCAAAGGCTGTTTCTTTGGTACTTCCCCAATTGGAAGGAAAATTAAACGGATTTGCTATGAGGGTACCGACACCGACAGTTTCCGTTGTAGACTTGACGGTGGAGCTTTCCAAAGAAGCGACTGTAGAAGAGATCAACAAGGCTTTTGAAGAAGCGTCCAGGAACGAGCTGAAAGGCATTCTCGGATACAGCGATGAGCCGTTGGTATCTGTGGACTACACTAAGGATAAGCGTTCTTCCATCGTAGACGGACTCTCCACCATGGTGATGGGCAAGAATATGGCGAAGATCGTAGCTTGGTATGACAACGAGTGGGGATATTCCAACCGTGTACTTGACTTGGCGAAGATCGTCAACGAGAAGAAGTAAACAGCACAGATATTTTATCTAAAATAGTATAGTTGTTTGTCGGCCGGTTTCGTAGACACTTGCAAAAAGAGAATTAAATTTTGTCAAACAGCCCATGCAACAGATTGTATGGGCTGTCTTTATCAATAGGAGGATAAGAATGTCGATGTTAAATAAAAAAAGCGTCCAAGATCTGGATGTGGCAGGAAAAAAGGTAATTGTACGATGTGATTTTAACGTTCCTATGAAGGATGGAAAAATCAGTGATGACAGAAGGATTGTATCCGCCCTTGATACGATCAAGTATCTGTTGGAGAACAATGCAAGGGTGATTTTGATGTCTCATTTGGGAAGACCCGACAAAAAATACGATCCGACCTTTACACTGAAACCGGTGGCGGAGCGATTGTCCGGACTCTTGGGCAAGAAGGTCGAGCTTGCTGAAGACGAGACTGTAGTGGGAGAAAACGCGAGAAGACTGGCGCAGAATATGAAGGACGGCGATGTAGTCCTGCTTGAGAACGTTCGATTTGTAAAAGGGGAGACCAAGAACGACCTCGACTTTGCCAAGGAACTTGCTTCTCTTGCCGATCTGTATGTAAACGATGCCTTCGGGACCGCCCACAGAGCACACTCTTCGACGGCAGGGATCGCGGACTACCTTCCCTCGGCCATGGGCTTTTTGATCGAAAAAGAAGTCTCCGTGATGGGCAAGGCTCTGGAAGATCCCGAAAGACCTTTTGTTGCGATCTTGGGAGGAGCTAAGGTGTCGGACAAGATCTCCGTGATCGAAAACCTCCTGGACAAGGTCGACTCCCTTATCATCGGTGGGGCAATGGCCTTTACCTTTGAGAAGGCTCTTGGAAGAAACACGGGTTCTTCAAAGGTGGAAGAGGACAAGGTCGAAGTTGCAAAGCAGCTCTTGGATAAGGCGCAGGAGAAGAAGGTAAACATCCTGCTTCCTCTCGACTACCATGTTACGACTGAATTCAGCGAAGAGACGGCTTCTAAGATGACCGAGGACTCTAATGTTCCGGACGGATATATGGGACTTGACATCGGAGAAAAGACCGTGGCGGAATTCGAGAAGGTTCTGAAGGATGCAAAGACCGTCGTTTGGAACGGACCCATGGGAGTTTTTGAGATGGACAAGTACGCAAGAGGTACCAAGGCGGTCGCCGAGATCCTCTCCAAACTGGATGCAGTTACAATCGTAGGCGGAGGAGACTCCGCGGCGGCGGTCGAAAAACTCGGATATGCGGACAGTATCACCCATATTTCCACAGGAGGAGGAGCTTCTTTGGAGTTTTTGGAAGGAAAGATATTGCCCGGTATCGATGCCATCGACAACCGATAGACGGAGGACGATATGAGAAAAAAGATCATTGCGGGAAACTGGAAGATGAATAAAAACTTACAGGACAGCCTCGACTTTGTGAAGGAGTTGGGAGTTCATCGTCTCGATGAGAGCGTTGAGGCTGTTCTCTGTGCTCCCTTCCATGTGCTCTACGAGCTTGGAAAGGCCTCAAAACAAGTTGCGACGGGAGCGCAAAATATGTACTACGAAGACGACGGAGCTTATACGGGAGAACTCTCTGCGACGATGCTCAAAGATACCGGAGCAAGATATGTGATTTTGGGGCACTCTGAACGAAGACAGTATTTTTCGGAGACTGATGAAGTGGTGAACAGGAAGGTAAAAAAGGCTCTTTCTTGCGATCTCACTCCGATTATGTGCGTGGGAGAGACCCTGGAAGAGAGAGAAGGAGAACAACTGTGGACTGTCATCTCTGAACAGGTACAAAAGGGCATGAGGGATCTGAGCGCGGATGAAGCGAAAAAAGTGGTCATCGCCTACGAGCCTATATGGGCGATCGGAACGGGAAAGACTGCGACAAGCAAGGAAGCCAACGATATGACGGTCTTTATTCGAGGAGAATTGAAGAAGATGTTCGGTGAGATCGCCGAGGAAGTGTCCATCCTCTATGGAGGTTCGGTCAAACCTGAAAACATCAAAGAGATCATGGCACAGTCCGATATTGACGGAGCCTTGGTTGGGGGAGCGGCCCTCAAGGTCAACTCCTTTGTGCAGTTGGTAAATTATAAGGAGATTTGATCTATGAAAAAACCCGTGGCACTCATCATTTTGGATGGAGTGGGAATTACAGATAAAAAAGAAAACAACGCCTTCTACATGGCAAACAAGCCCTACCTGGACTACCTCTTTGAGAAATATCCTCATACCCTTGTCGGTGCGAGCGGAGAAGACGTGGGCTTGCCGGATGGACAGATGGGAAACTCGGAGGTGGGACATCTGAACATCGGAGCGGGAAGGATCGTCTATCAGGAACTGACGAGGATCACCAAAGAGATTAAAGAAGGGAACTTCTTTCAAAATGAGGTCCTGTTGAAGGCGATGGAAAACGCAAAGAGCCAAGGTTCCGCCCTCCATTTGATGGGACTGCTCTCCGACGGAGGGGTGCACTCCCATATTTCTCACTTGAAGGGGCTTCTTGAAATGGCGAAGAAAAACGGGGTCCAAAACGTTCTCGTACACTGCTTTATGGATGGACGCGACACCCCTCCCGACAGTGGAAAGGGCTATATCGAAGACTTGGAGGACTATATGGCCGAGCACAAGATAGGAAGGATCGCAACCATATCGGGAAGGTACTACGCCATGGACAGAGACAAGAGATGGGAGAGGGTCGAAAAGGCCTACGCTGCCATTGTAAGAGGAGAGGCGCCTAACTTCGCTGTTGCATCGGATGCGATGAGTTCTTCTTATGAGGCGGGCATTACCGATGAATTCGTCCTTCCCTGTACCGTAGGAGAGATCCGACCTTTGGAGGCACAGGACAGCGTTGTATTCTTCAACTTCCGCCCTGACCGGGGAAGGGAGCTTACAAGATCCATCGCGGATCCGGAGTTCAACGAGTTTGAAAGAAAAGCAGTCCTTCCCTACTTTGTTACGATGACGGTCTATGATGCGACGATCCCCAATGTCAATGTCGCCTATCTTCCCCAGACCCTTACCAATACTTTCGGAGAATATCTTTCAAATTGCGGGCTTTCCCAACTTCGGATTGCCGAAACGGAAAAATATGCCCATGTTACCTTCTTCTTTAACGGAGGACGGGAGGTATCCTATGAGAAGGAAGAAAGGATCTTGGTGGATTCTCCGAAGGTAGCGACTTATGACCTTAAACCGGAAATGTCTGCCTATGAGGTAACGCAAAGATTGGTGGAAGATCTGGACAAGGATCCCAAGGACGTCATCATCTTGAACTATGCAAACGGAGACATGGTAGGTCATACGGGAGTCTTGGAAGCGGCGGTAAAGGCTGTCGAAACAGTAGATGCCTGTTTAAAGAGTGTGGTGTCCAAAGTGTTGGAGCTTGGAGGAGTTTGTCTTATCACTGCCGACCACGGAAACTGTGATGAGATGAAAGACGAAAACGGAAAACCCTTTACCGCACACACAACCAATCCTGTTCCCTTCATCTATGTAGATGACAGGAATAAGGATGCGAAACTCATTCAAGGAGGAAGGTTATGCGACTTTGCGCCGACGATGCTGGAACTTTTGGATCTTCCTCAACCGAAGGAGATGACGGGAAGCTCGCTGATTGCAAAGTAGAAAGAGAAATTTTGTAGGATACAATACTATCATTTTATGGAAATAAAGATATATCTATTCTACGACTGCAAAGATCCATTTTGCCTTCTGCAGAGTACAAATTGTAGATGTCAATAATTTGAATGAATAGCAGTATAAAAATGGAAGAGATAGGATCAGCAAACGCTTCGGTCGTAGAACAAAGTATAGGAAAGTTAAAAACGAGAAGAGTATAGGCTCAATATAGGTAAAAGAATATAAAATCAAATCATATCCCGGAAGGAGAATGTATTATGTTTATTACAGATGTATATGCAAGAGAAATTTTGGATTCCAGAGGAAATCCTACAGTCGAGGTTGAAGTAACCTTGGAATCCGGTGTGATCGGCAGGGCAGCAGTTCCGTCGGGAGCATCCACAGGTATCTACGAAGCGGTAGAATTAAGAGATGGAGACAAGGGAAGATACCTTGGAAAAGGAGTTTTGAAGGCGGTGGAAAACGTAAATGAGATCATCGCGCCTGAATTGGAAGGTTTCAACGTCTTTGATCAGATCGGCATCGATGAGACCATGATCGAACTCGACGGGACTGAAAACAAGGGAAAACTCGGCGCCAACGCGATCTTGGGAGTGTCCATGGCAGTTGCGAATGCTGCTGCAAACGAACTGGGACTTCCCCTATATCAATATCTGGGCGGAGTAAATGCCAAGACCCTTCCCGTACCGATGATGAACATCCTAAACGGAGGTCAGCACGCGGACAACAATGTCGACATTCAAGAGTTTATGGTTATGCCGGTCGGTGCGGATTCGTGGAAGGAAGCACTTAGAACGGGGGCGGAGATCTTCCATGCGCTTAAATCCGTTTTGAAGTCGAAGGGACTAAATACCGCTGTAGGAGACGAGGGAGGTTTTGCGCCCAACCTTTCTTCCAACGAGGAAGCCCTGTCTTCGATCGTAGAGGCGATCGAAAAAGCGGGATACAAGCCGGGAGAAGAGGTTCGTATCGCCATGGACGCTGCGGCATCCTCCTTCTACGATGCGGACAAGAAGAAGTATGTGCTAAGCGGAGAAGGTAAGGAATGGACATCGGAAGAGATGGTCGCCTTCTATGAGAGAATGGTCGAAAAATATCCCATCATTTCGATCGAAGACGGTTTGGATGAAAACGACTGGGACGGTTTCAAATTGATGACGGAGAAACTGGGAGACAAGATCCAGATCGTTGGAGATGACCTCTTTGTAACAAACACTAAGAAATTGAAGGAAGGGATCGAAAAAGGCATCGCAAACTCCATCCTGATCAAGTTGAACCAGATCGGAACCATCACCGAGACCCTCGATGCCATCGAAATGGCAAAGAGAGCGGGGTATACCGCAGTAGTATCTCACCGTTCGGGAGAGACCGAAGACACGACGATCGCGGACTTGGTCGTTGCGACCAATGCGGGACAGATCAAGACGGGAGCACCTTCGAGAACCGACCGTGTTGCCAAGTACAATCAGTTGATCCGTATTGAAGAAGACCTGATTGGCATCTCCAAGTATCCGGGAATGGACGCCTTCTATAACGTAAAATCAAAATAAGATAGAGATCTTGTAGAAACAGGGAGCATTGCATAGTGATAAAAGATCATTTTGCAATGCTCTTTTTTTGTATACTTCTGCGCGAAGATATCGTTTTTGGCTCAATACCGATGTAATACACGTATGGAATTTTTGATAAGAATATCCCTTATCCCGGACGAGATCGAACGAACCTCTGTGATCGTTAGTGCGGATACAACCACTCTTCTATCAGAAAATAGTATGAGTGGTGGATATCTATGAGTTTGATTTCTTCAGATCCAAACTGCTTTATTTTGATGAACGAGGGAGATCACCATACTTTTTATCAAAAAAACAGTATAGTTTCACTTTAGTGCTTACACTGTTACTTATAGAGAAGAAGTGTGAGAATAAACTGAAGTTTTTAATTTTTCACGTATATTTTCATTATAAAAGCAAAGGAAAACGTTTGTATTTGCAATGAAGAGAGCGGTGTGTTAAAAAAATATTACAGTTTTATAAAAAAGAAGATCTGAGATTGAAAAGTGTAAAAAAAGTAAGTATAATAATGAGCGAAGATTTTAAAATGAACCAATCAAGTCTGGAATTCATTGCGCTTGAAACGCTACTAATATAAGGGGGATGTACTATGAATCACAGCAAAAAAACATTATTTCAAAGAGCCATTGCTTCGATAGTTATATCGTTTATGTTGCTATCGAACTTCACTCTGGTACTGACACAGGCAGAAGAACTCTCGGGAGATCCTCCTGCTGCTCTTATCGGAGCGGAAGAAACCTTGTCCGAGGAGGGAGTACCTCCTTCGGCAGCAGAAATTCCCGCGGGGGAGATAACGGAAAATACAGGGGAAGAAGGCGCTGAAACACCGACATCAGAAGGTGGCGAATCACCGACAGCGGAAGGTGAAGAAGCAAGTACGGAAGCCGCTACGCTAGTAGATGGTGCAACTTCTCCTCAGGAAGGACCTCAAGAAGAGAGAGCAGTTTCGGAGATCTCTTCCGAAACTGCACCGGCAATCACGCCCGAAGAGCTTGCTCCAGAGAATACAAATGCTGGAGAAAATGCCAACCTTCTTCTTGTAGCAGGCTTTCAAGAAGGCGACTTTATCATAGAAGGAACGCAGATCAAAGGATTTTCTGACACCGGAAAGACTAAGATTTTGACCAATAAGGACGTAACAATATCGGGATTTGGACGAGCTACTGAAATTGCATCAAATGCCTTTTCCGGATTGGAACTCAATAGTGTCGTAATAGGAGACGGGATCACTTCCATCGGCTCCCATGCTTTTCAAAATTCCAATTTGACTGCCGTTACTCTCAAAACAGGTGTCAGTAAGGTGGAAGAGTATGCTTTTTCCGATAATAAGATCTCGCGATTCAACGATGAGAGTGAAATTGAAACAATAGGAGATTTTGCCTTCTACTCCAACGAACTGACCCAATTGGAAACAAGTGCTCTTAATGTAGGTGCTAGTGCTTTTTCTTCCAATCAACTGCAAGAAGTAAGACTTAAACGTGCTACCGATGTGGGCAGTCAAGCCTTTGCCAACAACATCGACTTAAAGAAACTTACATTGGACACGATCGATCCTTCGCAAGACTTGTTAAAGGCGGATACCTTCGATCAGGGAGAAGAGGCTATAGAGGTCAATATCGCTAACAATGCAAACAATATTGCAAGTTTGGACACGACCCGATATGTAGTCAATCCTATCAGTGTCATTATAACCATGAAGGATAAGACCAATGACGGTCCTTTGATCAACAAGATCATCAAGAAACATGAGTTGACTCAATTGGAAGATGAGTATCCGGTTCCTGTGGTGGAAGGATACACTTATCTTGGAACAGGAACAACGATTCCTATCGATAAAAACAATATTCAGGACAATAAAATAGAAATAGAACTTTTGTATATGAGAACCTCCTCTCCGCATATTTCCGTTTCGGAGAACAAGCAGGTCGTATTTACAGTAAACACCTCTTTGAGTAAGACGCAGATCCTAAAGGACATCACCTTCTACGATTCGCAGGGGCAGGTGATCCAACCGGTATTTTTGAGTGGAGAAAACCAGGATCCCCGTATTACCTTGAGCAGAAACACGATCCCTGCACCTCGTGTCGAAAAGACCGAGGAAGTGGAAATCACGCTGACAGATCAAAATGGAGAAAAGGACAGCGTCATCCTCCAGTTTCAGTTTACGCCGATAGATAAGAGCGAGGAGGAGATTATTCCGGGGCTTGAATGGAAGTACAAAGACTTCCGTTATTCTTCCGACAGGATCCTGGGTTTCAGTGATACCGGTTTAGAAAAATTGAGGGACAACAAAAACGTTGTTCTCCCGGACGTTAATCCGATGACCTTGGCTCCAATTACAGCGATCAATAACTCCGCATTCAAAGATCGGAAGATGGATACTGTAAATTTTGAGAAGATGGAGCAACTGAGATCCATTGACCACTATGCTTTCCAAAACAGCGGGTTGAGTGATGTCTTAAGTGAAGAAAAGTTGGTAAACCTCAATTATATCGGCGTAGATAGCTTTAAGAACAACAACTTGAGAGAGTTTGCCTTCGATAAGTTGAAGAAGTTGGGAACCTTAGGCGACCGCGCTTTTGCGGACAACAAGCTCGAAGGGGTTATTCTTACGGACATGCCCGAGCTTCATATCATAGGAGGTTCGACCTTTGAGAACAATGCGATCAAGGTGCTAAAAATAGAAGGAACTCCTAAACTTCATACAATATCGAACTACGCCTTCAAGAAAAATCTGATTGAAGAACTCGTCCTCAACGATCTGCCGAAATTGAAGATGATTGGTTATGAGAGTTTTATTGATAACAAGATGGGATCAGTAGAGCTTAGAGACCTTCCTGTTCTGGATCAGATCAGTGAACGATCCTTTATGAACAATGAGATCGAGAGTCTGAGTCTATCGGGTGTTCCCGCACTCAGAGTCATAGGAAACAACTCCTTTTATCGCAACAAGATCAAGGATCTGGACCTCAGTGAAACTACAGGGCTTGTTCATTTGGGAGGATTTGAGGGGAATCAAATTGAAAGTTTGAATCTGGACGGTTTGACAAACCTTCAAACCATTGATAGCTATGCCTTTAAGGACAATAAACTGAAGGAGGTAACGCTCTCCGGCTTGACATCTTTGCAAAGACTGAATTATCAGGCTTTTTATAACAACCCTGAGTTAAAGAGCCTTAAGATACAAGGGGCACAGAGTTTGGAACGTTTGTCTGAGCATGTTTTCGGACAGACGGCCCTTGAAGAACTCGAACTGAGAGATCTTCCGAAAATGAAGGATATAAACGGATTTCAGGGGATCAAAAGCCTCAAGAAATTGACAGTGGAAAGTCTTCCTCTGCTTGAGACTATAAGCGGTTTCAGTTATACCGGACTTGTAGACGTAACCCTAAAAGATTTGCCGAAACTGGTCAAAATAGCTCATACCGCATTTTATCAAGCACCGATCGAAAACCTCGTCATGGAGAATCTGCCCATGCTGTCGGTGATTGACGGATATGCTTTCGACGGCTCGAAGCTCTCAGGAGAACTGGATCTGTCACCTTTTCCGGAACTGACGAAGATAGGAGGAAGGGCCTTTGGTAGTGCCAAACTCACGTCTTTAAAACTCGATGGTTTGGATAAACTAAAAACGATAGAAGGCGGAGCTTTTACTTCGAATCAGTTGGAAAAAGTCGTGATTAAAGGCTTGGATAGTTTAGAGACCATAGGTTCCGGAGCCTTTGAACAACAGGGAGGATGGAATAGTCTCACAAATGTAGTAATAGAAGATAACCCGAAATTGAAAAACTTGGGTGGATTTCAATATAACAACAATTTGGACAAGGTGAGTCTGAAGAACCTTCCGGAGCTTGAAGTGATCTCGGATTCAGCCTTCTATAACACAAAGATCAAAGAAATGGATCTGAGCGGATTTCCCAAGCTGAAGCACATTGGAAGAAGTGCTCTTTCCGGAGGGGGAATAAACGGGGAGCGAAACGTTATTGCGGATCTAAGTCTTTCTGAAAGCGTTGAAGTTATCGATGACAGTGCTTATAGGAACAATAGAATAACAAGTGTTGACCTAAGACATCTTACGGGCCTTAAAAAGATCGGATCTCACGCCTTTGCTGAAAATACGGCGATATTTAGAGAGTTTAAACTTCCTGTTACAGCAGATCCCGTTGAACTTGGAACGTCGATCGGAAGTCTAAAAGCGGAGGATCTTGATTTTTCCACCACACCCGGTGTCAAAGTTAAGCTGACATCGGCAAAACCCTTTTTGTCGAATGGACCGTTGGTGATGAAGTTCAAAAACGCCTCTCAGATCACCTTGGGAAACAATATGAGGGACTTGGATCCAAGCAATCCGACCATTATATTTATTGAAAATATGGATGTTCCTATTACCGCGCCTCCGGGGATCCTTATCAACCCCGGGAAGGTTGTGATCGATTATGAGGATGAACAGGGAAATAAGATCCCGGGGACATCTCCGATAACTCGCTACCTTCCTCAAGGAGAAAAGGTGGTAGCTCCGGACTTCGAGGGTTATCGTGCAACTGCGATCAAGGCGGAACCGCAAGGACTGGCAACTTTTGATTCTTCTACGAGAACTGCAACTATAGGAACAGTACCGGAAAGTGAAAGCAAGCTTACCTTTGTGTATGGAACGATAGCGGCCGTCAATGAACCGGAATATAAGGTTTCGATAAAGAGAACAGGATATACTCAGGAAAGGTTTACACCTCACGGGACTGCTCTGAATGTGGAAGCGCTTTTTAACCTCAAGAATATTCCGTCGGACGAGAAGAACAGTAAGGTAGTGATCCAACTGCCCAAGCATGCTACGAAGAACGCAAACCTTGTAAACTTTCCACCGACCATACCGAATGTAGAGCTCTCCGCACCTGCCTACTATGATCCGGAGAGAAAACAGGTTGTCTATCCGATTAAAGAAATCAGAGATAGTAGTATCTTGATGAATATCAGAGTTAAGTTCGAGTACGACGGTTTGGATACTCCTATGAATAATGAGGATCATGCAAAGGCCTACTATGTCTTGCAGGATGGAAGAAGAAAAGGAGATATGGCAACTTCCGAGAAGTTTGTTACCTATTATAGGAATCCCACATTTCATAAAGAACAGCTTCACGGAGAATCGGGAACGATCACAGGATTTCCCAATGAAAATTCCAACAATAGACATACGGATGTGTCCATGACCTATTGGTTCCGCTTTAATGATCTGGGAAGAAGATCAAACAGGATCGTTATGAAGGATACCCTGCCGACTTACAAAAAGTGGGATGAGGCTACCGGAAGAGAAGTTGTCGAAGTGGCAAAGTTTGACCCCTTGAAGAACCGCGGCTGGGTGCATAATCCTGCTGACAATACGGTCTCTTACGAATTGGACAAGGAATTTCTCGATGCCTTGGTTACTTCGGACGGTAGAAGATATACGGATTGGCACATCATTGGAGGAAGATTCCCCAAACTTGTTTTGGACTATCCGAATGCGGTTGCTCAAACGGGTATTATCAACAAGGTCGATGCTGAGATCCACATCGATAA
Organism: Filifactor alocis; assembly: GCA_030529565.1. Classification (GTDB taxonomy): domain Bacteria; phylum Bacillota; class Clostridia; order Peptostreptococcales; family Filifactoraceae; genus Filifactor; species Filifactor alocis_A. The sequence goes on from JAUMWQ010000011.1 coordinate 13,509, forward strand.
CCCCAGTGGAGATGACGTTCCCGTCTATACACGAAGCGCAACCTCCAATCGTTCTATCGCAATAGGTGCCATAACGGAAGGAGTCACGGCATCCAAGACCGGATACGGTTATTACCTTACGCCCTACTCTACGGACACGAATGAGGATCATCCCTGGAGAATAAGTATAAGGCCTTCCAAGGTTAGATCCAGGAATGAGAACGGGAGTTTCTATCACGTTCCTACGTTAAAGAACATCGAGGTCTGGGACTTCGACCTCGATAGAGGTCAAAGGGAAGAGAACAGACTGTTCGACTTCACTTACGTGAGATCAAACTATCCGATGAAAGTATTTTTGTATAACTCAAGGGAACCTTCTCCGCTCCATCAAGTGCGGCCTCAATATACAGACGATAAACTGGTAGCAGAGCTCTCGGTTGCGGCAAATGAAAAATATATGCTTACGGAAGAACAGCTGAGAACG
>JAUMWQ010000011.1:13981-23580 GCA_030529565.1 Filifactor alocis
CTTTGGATCAGGAAATCGTCATAGATGTGGGCAGTAAATTGAAGGATGGAAAGCAGATCCCTAATAACTACACCAACAGAGAAAACTTGGTAGAGATCTTTGCCGATGTCGATGTCGAAGAGGCAGGGGTCGTAGACAAACCCTTTAAAACTCATGTAGGTGCCCACAAATATATCAGACCGGCGAAGAAGTATATTGAGGTGACAAAGACATCGAATATATCAAGCAACCAAACGATAACTCTTCCTACCCAAAAGGTGGATTATACCTTGGGACTCCGGGCCGGATATACGATCAGTCAGATCAGTGATCCTTTTTATATCAAAAATTTTAAGTTAGTAGATATCTTTCCCAAGGACTTGGATCTCAAGGAGGTAACTTTGAATCCTGAGTTTGAGAACGTGGGAGGGACCTATCGTACCGAACTTGTGGACGGAGTAAGCAAACTGATCTTCTCCGCACCCTATGTTCCAAGCGATCTGACGTGGGTCGCGAAGATAAGTTCTTCGATCAAATACGGTGCTCCGGGAAATGGAACGATTGTCAACAAGGCCTATATCGATTTTGAAGAGACAGAGACTGATACAAATAAACAGATCGAGCATAAAAACGCTACACCTATTGCAGAAGAAGGAAACAAAAGGCTTACAACCGCAAACCATTCCTTTAAACTCCTGTTCAATGACAGTCTCGCAGGAAGAAAATATATCCGAAAATCCTCTGTTGATGGTGCTTGGATGAATGAGATTCAAACTCTTCCCGGAGAGACCTTCGAATATAAGTTCGAAGTTTCCAACAATCTCGCTCTCGATGTTAACAAGATGGAGTTTTTCGACCTCTTTCCTTATGATAGAGATCGCTTGTTGCTTGCAGGATTAACAGGAAACCATCCCCTTAGAGGATCGGAGTTTGCAAACACCTTGGTTCGAGTGAAGTCGATAAGGATGATAAACCTCAAAACCGGACAGTCGAACGATGTTGAAGGTAATTTTCCGATCACCTACTTTAAGAGCAGGGACGGCTATCCTGCCAACCTCTTCGGGGGAACTGCGAAGGAATGGCTGGAAAGAGCACAGAACAACCCTGACCTCCAAACAACTGATCCCAGTGAAGCGATAGGGATCCATATCGGAGGAGGAGGGGCAAGTACCCTCTCGAAATACAGCCGTTTGGAAATCGTTTTGGAAATGAAGGCGCCTATCTATGACTTCGCCCATACAGATCAGTGGGAAGGAAAGAGGGCGAATAACACTTTTGCAATGAACTACGAGGGGTTGTCCAAGTATACGGAAGTCCCTCCTGTAACCAATGAGATGGTTACACCTAAGAAAAATTTGACCTTTAAGAAAGTTGACAAGGATACGAAACAACCTCTATCGGGGGCAAAATATAGATTTGAACAGGATGGACTTGTCAAAGAGGCCGTCTCTAATCCGGAAGGTCTGATCCATTTTAAGAATGTGAATTACAAGCCTTATGAGATCAAAGAGGTCGAACCTCCTGCGGGGTATAAGTTGGACACTCAAACCTACCGAAAGGTTTTGGGTTACGATGACTACACCGCAGATCAGGAGAAGATTCGAAACAATCAGCCGGTAGATGAAGTGATTCAAGTTTTTGAAGATGAAAAACTGCCTCCGGTCGACAATACAAAGTACACCATCAAGGTGCACAAGAAAAACAAGGATACAAACTTAGGTAATGTCAAGTTTAAACTGGAGAACCTTTCTACCAGAGAAGTGTTGGAAGGAACTACGGATCTTAGCGGAGTCTTTGAATTCAACAACCTGAAAAACGGACAGTATCGACTCGCGGAGTTGAGCAACCTGAACCGTTTTACATTGATTGAACCTATTTCTTTCGAACTTCCTTTGCCCGATGACTTCCGATCGGATTCGGTGGAGAGTGTGAATAGGGAGGTCGATGCTCAAAACCCTGATCATAAGATTTACACCTTCGTTATCCAAAACAGGACCTACAATATTGAGATGGTCAAACTTGGGGTGAGAGACCTCGTTCGAACCAAGAAGGATACACAGAGAAAGACTACGGAGGGAGAACTTCTGGCCAATGTCAACTTCGAGCTTTTTGACACAGGAAAAACTATGACCGCGACGGGCGTGGTTGACAGCGGAACAGGAGATACGAGCCGGGGAACCTATACGACCAATGCAAGAGGACGAATTTCCGTAGGGGGACTTGCTCCACACACAATATACAAGTTTGTGGAGATCCAGGCACCTGCCTTTTATGAGAAGGCTGAGCCGGTCGAATTCTACGTCGATGACAACGGAGTCGTCAGGAGCATGGATAAAGAAGTCTACTTCAGGCCGGAGATGCTCTTGATCACCAACTACAGACAGGTGCTTAAAAGTAGTATGCTCATCGAAAAGATCGACCCTGATACTCAGGAGAAACTTCCGGATGCGACCTTCAAACTCTATAAGAATATCGGAGGACAATATCGGGAACTGGAAGATGAAAATGTAGTTAACAAGAAGTATACACAGACAACCAACGAACAGGGAAAACTCAGTTTTGAAGACCTGACCTACGGCCGTTATCGTGTGGAAGAGATTCTTCCGCCTAATGGCTACCTCAAGGGAGTTGAGCCGATAGAGTTTACCGTGGATCCCTATCTTTCCAAGGTGATTTCGAAGACGGTCAAGAACCGAAAGATGGACTTCAGCGTAGTGAAGGTGGAAGAGTTGGGAGGTCCCTATCAGACGGATGCAGCGGCGCAGCAGGCGCTTGAGCAAATGAAGCAGAGTCGTCAGGACGACGAAGATCTCATCGTGGCGAATAGATATATCTATAAGAAACTCAAGGGAGCAAGACTGGAGCTGAAGGAGAACTATCGGGACAACAACGATATCATCGTGCCCTTGAGCACACAGGATGCTGACGGTTATAGCATCTATCGTTACAGAGAGGGTTTGTCTCAATATGGAGCCTACACGCTAAAAGAGCTGACACCTCCTGTGGGTTATGTAAAGGCGCCGGATCAAACGATCAAACTCGACCGTTTGATCAACTACAACAATCCCAAGGCGACGTTCTATCTCAAGAACGTAAGACAGAAGGGACAGATCCACATCACAAAGTTTGAGGGAAGAGGAAATGAAGTTCTTCCGGGAGCGGAGTTCAGCATCTATGCCGGACACTTGACGAAGGAAGAAGCACGCAATGCAACCTCGATCAAAACGGGTGTGACCAATGCGAACGGTATTGTTCAGTTCATGGATCTTGACTTAGGAGACTACACCATCGTCGAAACAGGTGCTCCTCAGAACTACAGGAGGATCGAAGAGGTATCGCATGTCAGTCTGACGCCGAACAGTACGGTTGCCAGAAAGAGTTTCTATAACAAACTTGATACAACGACTATCTTCCTGAAAAAGGTAGATGACAACGCAAGACCGATCACGGATCTGACGAATTCCAACTTCGAATTCTATTATGATGGCAAGCTTCATTCCGTTGGAGTTCCTACCGGGGATGCAGGGATGATCAGGTTTGAGAATGTACCTCTCATTGGAGACTATAAGATAAGAGAGACGAGCGCTCCGGCAGGCTATGTGATATCGGGATCGGGAGAGCAGAGCTTCCAAGCGACGGATGCACAACCCTTGAATATCGACCCTCAACAAAATCAGGTTCGCATTATGCAAAACAAGGAACAGGTGACAATTAGGGCTTCGAAACTCTGGATAGGAGGAAACCCCGCTCAGAGACCCGAGGTGTACTTCAAACTGTTTAGAACCTATGAAGGCGGAACGAGCGAAGAAATGCCGGTGCCGGTTATGGCAGTCGGAAGGGGCGACGCTCAGGTAGAGTTCGGCACCTTTGACAAATATAAGCATCTGCCTGACGGCACGGTCAAAGAGTATGTCTACTATGTTAAAGAAACAAATGAACATGGTATAGAGCTTAACGTGGAAGAATTCTTCTATGAGAGCAATACAGCTCAAAACACCTTGAATGTAACAAACACCTACCATAGTCCCAAGACGAGCTTGAAGGTCAGGAAGGAATGGGATCTCGGAGAACAGGCAACTAAGCCGGATCTGAAGTTTATTTTGTTCAGAAAGACCGATGTGGCACCTCAACTTCAGCAGGTGGTAGGACAGGAAAAACTTGTTCCCAAGACTGCGGGGATCATAGGCACAGTATTGAATCAAGAGATATCGGTTGAATTTACGGATCTTGATCTCACTGATCAAAACGGCAATCCCTACACCTATGTGGTTAGAGAAGTCAAGGCGGATTCGAGTGCAATTGACGAAACCGTGAACTTTGTACCCGAAAACTCTTTTGAACGCGAAGCGAGCAAGCAAGCGGGAGATGACTTCTTGTCAGCGAGCTTTAAGAATGTCTATAGAAGTCCGAAGATAACAGTTGAAGCGACCAAGGAATGGGTGAACGGCCCTAATGTCAGACCTCAAACTTGGTTTAAACTGTATCGCAACATTGCAGGAGAACAAGCGCAGGAAGTTTTGAATGCTCCGGTCAAAGAGGTGGATAACATTACGAATACTGCCTCTTGGGAGGATATGGATGAGACGGATGAACACGGAAAAACCTATGTGTACTCCGTTAAAGAAGTCAATTCCACGGGTACGGACCTCGACTTCGTTCCCGAAAACTATCGTAAAGAAGAACTTGGATCGAAGGTCATCAACACCTATGTGATCCCCAAGACACAAAAAACGGTGGAGAAGGTTTGGGATCTTTCCGACGGAGAAAACAAACCCTCTCAAATTGAAGTTGTGCTCAAAAGGGAATTAAAAGGAGTGGTTGAAGACGGATATGCTCAAAGAGCGATCTTGACCGAGACAAATGGATGGAAGCACACCTTTACAGATCTTGACAAGACGGATATCCGCGGAGAGATTTACACCTATGTGGTTGTTGAACAAAACCATAGTGCTTACGACGCGGTCATAGAAAACAAAGCGGATGGAAGCGGTTTTGTCATCACCAACACGCAGAAGGTATTTAACAAAACGGTTCATAAACAGTGGGACAACACGACGGGAGAAACCGATCCTACATCGGTAAGGGTACATCTGATGAGAGATGACAGACCGGATGCCCCTTATCAGAGTGTCGAACTGTCAGCTGCAAATCAGTGGCAGCACGAGTTCAGAGATCTTCCCTCCCATGATCCCCAAGGAAGGGCCTATGTGTATACCGTTGAAGAAGATGAGGTCAAGGGCTACACTCCCGTCATCGATCAGTCGACGTTCAGGATCACCAATACACGCAAGGTGAAGAGCATTGAAGTAACGAAGACTTGGGTCGATGAAGCAGGGTCGATCGACAGACCTGAGGAGATAACGATCCATCTCTACAAGGACAAACGGACGAATCCGACTCCGTATAAGACGGCTCAAATTAGAGAAGGAGCAGATTCCAACGTATGGAAGCACGAGTTTACAAATCTCCCGGAGTTTGATCTCTCGGGACGCGCCTATGAGTACACGGTGGAAGAAGTTCCTGTACCGGGTTATCAGTCCGTTGTGGATCAATACTCTGTGACCAATACCCGCGAGTTGACGCAGGTTCCCGTTACAAAGGTATGGATACAAACGGAAGGGGAATATCCGCAGAGTGTAACGTATCGCCTCTACCGAAACGGTCAGGAGATCGCTTCGAAAACGGTGAGTGAAGACAGCTGGAATACGGTCTTCGATATGGATGACCAAGGGCTGAAACTACCCAAGACGAACCCGAAAACCGGAGCAGACTACAGTTATACAGTTGAAGAAGATGCGGTGCCGGGCTATACGACAACGATTCAAGGGAATCAAATAACGAATACGCAGGATACAAGGACGATCAAACTCAAGAAGATCTGGGACAAGGGTCCCAAACCCGATGTTGTTCTGGAACTCAAGAGGAGGGTCGGTACTGATACGGATCCGAATTTTGTAAGGCGTTTTACAGCGACCTCCACAGTTTTGGAGAGCGAGGAATACATCGTTCCTACGCATGACCCGGCAGGTCAAATCTACGACTACTATGTCGAGGAACCGAATGTGCCTCTCGGATACACCGAGACGATCAGAGGTTTTGAAGTAACAAATACCTATCGCAGTCCTCAGATCGATTTGAAGGTCAAGAAGGAATGGAACTTGGGAGAAGAGGCGCAAAAACCCGATCTGAAGTTCATCCTCTATCGCAAGACTCAAAACGATGCCGATTTTGTACAGGTACCGGGAGAAGAAAAAGAAGTTCCTAAGGGAGGTTTGATCGCAGGAATTTTAAACCGTGATCTGATAGCGGAGTTTACGGGTCTTCCTGTTACGGATGAAGACGGAAATGAATACACCTATAAGGTAAAAGAAGTAAAGGCGGACGGAGACGAGATCGACGAAACTGTCTTGTTTAAGCCGGAGACTTCCAACGAGAGAACAGCTGAACAGAAACAGGGGGAAACCTTCCTGTCCGCGGAGTTCGTCAACACCTACGAAAGTCCGTCCATCCGTGTCGAAGCACAGAAGGAATGGGTGGACGGTCCGAATACAAGACCGAGCACCTGGTTCAAACTCTATCGAAATGTGAGGGGTGAACAACCTCAGAGCGTTGCACAGGCACAGGTCAAGGAGGTCGATCCTTTGACGGGCAGAGTTTCGTGGGATGCTCTGGAAGAGACGGATGAACACGGAAAAGAGTATATTTACTCCGTGAAAGAAGTTAACGCTTCGGGAACTGATGAGAATTTTGCTCCTGAAAACTACCGTAAGGAAGAAAATGGTTTGAAGGTAACAAACACCTACGTCATTCCTAAAACGGAAAAAACGGTCGAAAAGATATGGGAGTTAGTTCCCGGAGAGGAGAAACCGGCGCAAGTCGAAGTCGTTTTGAAGAGAAGTTTAAATACGGTGGAAGACAACGGTTTTGAAGAGCGTCTGACCTTAAAGGAAGACAATGCTTGGAAGGGTAACTTCTCCAACTTGGATAAGACTGATATCCACGGAGTCGACTATGTTTATAAAATTGAAGAGCAACACTTTGACGCTTACGAATCGGAGATCTCCGAGAAGGAGGATGCAAGCGGTTTTGTTATCACTAATAGACAGAAGATGACCGAAAAAACTGCTAGAAAGGTATGGGTGAATACGACGGGAGAACCCGATCCAACCTCTGTAACCGTATACCTTATTCGAGATGACAAAGCAGATCAGCCTTACAGAACGGCAAACTTGAGCGAAGCAACACAGTGGCAGTATGAATTTGGCGATCTTCCCACCCATGACGAGAACGGTCGAGAATACGTCTATAGTCTCAAAGAAGCTGAGGTAAAGGGCTACACTTCAGCTGTGGATCAAACAGCCTTTGTTCTGACCAACACAAGACAGGTAAAGAGCATAGAGATCGAAAAGACTTGGATTGACGAGAGCAATCAAGTAGAAAAGCCTGATGAGATCACCCTCCATCTGTATAAAGACAGACGTACAAATCCCAACCCGTATAAGGTGGCCAAGCTCAGAGCGGGAGCGGATCCGAACGTATGGAAGTACGAATTTACGGAACTACCTGAGTTCGACCTGGACGGCCGTGCCTTTGAATATAGCGTGGAGGAAGTTCCCGTTCCGGGTTATCAGTCGGCTGTCGATCAGTACTCAGTAACAAATACGAGAGAGCTTGTCAAGGTTGCGGTTACAAAGACATGGGAACAGGTAGAAGAGATCTATCCTCAGAGCGTAACCTATCGTCTCCATCAAGACGGTCAAGAGATCGCAGTCAAGACTGCTGACAGAACGAATTGGAACGTTGTATTCGAAACTGATGCCAAAGGGTTGAAACTTCCTAAGAAAAACATTCGTACAGGAAAGGATTACACCTATACCTTGAGTGAAGATCCTGTTGTGGGATATACGGCAACCGTAGATGGACATCAGATCACAAACAAACAGGAGACAGTAGGGATCAGACTTAGCAAGATCTGGATCAATGGCCCCAAGCCCGGGGCGACACTCTTGCTGAAACGTAAGGTAGCCGGGCAAGAAGATAAGAGTTTCGTCAGAGAGTTTCGAGCAACTGCTACCCTCCTTCAGAGTGAAGAATTCAAACTGCCGGTATACAACGAGAATGGAGAAAAGTACGAGTACTTTGCCCAGGAGGACGTCCCCGAGAACTATAAGAGTTCGATCGACGGGTTTGAAATTACGAACACCTATGAATCTCCAAAAATCGAAGTTACCGGAGTCAATATCTTTGTCGGCGGACCGAACCAAAAACCGCAGACTTGGTTGAAGCTATATCGCCGGATCGTCATCACCGATGAAAACGGAAACAAGCAGACTGTTGTAGATGAAGAGGTTCCTACCGACTCTGTCAAGAGCATTCCGAGTTCTACGGAAAGTGAGATGCGTATTACCTGGGTCGACTTGGATAAGACAAACTCGAGCGGGATCGATTATGAGTACTACGTCAAAGAAGTCGATAGAAGTGGAAATGATGCGACACCGCCGTCCTACTCTAAGAGCGAGAACGGTTTGACAGTCATAAATAATTATCTAAAATACGAAAAAGATGTCTATGTCAAGAAACAGTGGAATCGTATCCAAGCAGGAGACGCACCGGAAGTCAAAGTCTTTTTGGTTAAAAACGGACACAAGACAGCGGACTTTATACAGATCAGTAAGGATACGAACTGGGAAGGAGTCTTCCGCGACGTCGTCATCAAAGAGATCACAAATGGGATCGAAGTTCAAAATGACTACACCTTATTTGAAGAAGGAGATCCGAACGGACTTAACAACGGAAGGATCGTCGTGATAGGAAGAGATGTTTTTGAGGCGGAGATCACAGGAGATGTTGAACAAGGTTTTGTTATCACAAACACAAGACTTAACGAAACTCCTCCGAATTCGGGAGGAGGAACACCGCCTTCCCTGCCCGACGAGGATCGACCGCAAGCACCTTGGACTTCGACACCGCCTGAACCTACCGATCCGCCAACAGATCATCAGGGAGGATTTGTCGAGGAAGGAAGTTCCGATCCGTCTTCGAGTTCGCCCAGGCTTCCGCAAGTTCCGAGAGAAGATAAACCTGAACCTAAACCGAAGGATTTAAGTGAAGAGTTGAAGAAGAACCCTGTTATTAAGACGAAATTGAAAAAGAAGGTACGTAAAAAAATACCTAAGACAGGTCAAATCTACGACACCAACTTCTTTTTGAATCTAATGCCTTTGGCGGGAGCCATCTTCCTCTTGATGGGAATAGCAGGTAAACATCGAGAACAGTAAGCGAAATCTTCGGACAAGACTGATTCGAAGAAGATACAAATCTGTGATCATCAGATGACTTGAGTATTTGTCCCGGTTTCAACTATTTGGGATAAGATCGGAGGATATACTTTTGACACAAAGAAAAGAGAAGGTCGAGATCGACCTTCTCTTTTCTTTGCAAAAAATAATTAAAACATACCTATGTAGGGTATAAGAAAAATAATATTAAAATTATCATGGTCTCGGAGGAATAAGAGAACTCTTGTCTGTGTGAGTTGATCTTCAACGCATCGGCTTATAAACAGATTTCATCATCCTAGTCGTGTTTCTGCCGGGATTTAATTTAACGTCAAATTTGTC
>JAUMWQ010000205.1 GCA_030529565.1 Filifactor alocis
TCTCATCAGAGAAGCCTTCTATAAGCTTATCTACCACATTGTTCTTCGACATCATAATTGTTCCAAGCTTCCAACCGGGAGCTCCAAAATATTGGGAAAAAGAGTACAGGACAATGGTGTTTTCAGGATACGATAGATATAAAGATCTATAGTTCTTCAAAAATGGAGCATACATCTCATCAGGAACTAAGATGAGATTGGGATTAATTTCTCGAAGAAGTTCATCGATCTTATTGTTGAGAACCTGGTTTTGTTCAAGAACAAACCTCGAAGATCTTCCAACCATAAACAGCACTTTGATCCTTTCATCCTCTAAGATCCCCAATTCTTCTTCTATAAGTTCCGCCTCTCCTTCTTCAAATACATCATAATTCACAAAGACACAGTCAATTTCTAACTTGGAAAATAGCGTTTCGATCTTCTCCCTGCTATGCTTGGGCACAAAAAAAGCCACCTTATCTCCCTGTTCCAAAACTCCATTCATCATTAGGGAGTGAATAAGGTAATGAACGCTAATATTGGACCCCTCTGTAGGGAAAAGATCGAGTTCTCCTTCTATATCTCCAAAATTCAAAACTGTCCTAAGATAGTGGCTTAACAATTTTTCCATATAAGGAGAAAATTTTCCATTCTTGGGGTGCGTCATAGCTAAAACAGACTCGACCAATTCATATAAAAGTTCCTCGGGAGCTATATTTTCAGTCATATTTGCATACTCAAGTGTATTGGATATGAACTGCAGCCCCCTATCCAAGGGATACTCCTCCAAATAAAACTTGAACCGATCATATATCCCCCTCTTTTCAATTTTCCCACCTAAAAAATCCGAAACGGCATTTCGCTCGGATTCATTTATCGCAAACTTTCCCAAAGAAAAAAATGCTTCCCTTGCATTATTCTCAGTCCAATTAGGAAAATGTCTTTGAATATTGGTATCATCAGCTGTATTTTTTCTTGCTCGAACCTTAAATTTAGCAGTTTTAACCACTTGTTTCGTTGTTTCCATTTTTTCTATCCCGGTATAACTTTCATATATTCGATCCATCTTTCTCCCTCTAAGCTTTCTCTTAATACTTAAGTTATTACCCATAATTTTGTTTTCTATCCAAGTTGGCTTGATTTGTTTCAACTTTTTATATAATTTTTCCATATCAGTCATATTCACACAGAAAAAAACAAACGTTTCACATTCAAGAAAATACCGAACCCTTCGAAAAATCAAATCGAAACCAATGTTTTTTCACGTAATCTAAAAAATTATTATAAAACCAACTTTTATGCTATACTTCATCTAAAATCCCGATAATGTGAACTATGTAAGAGGAAGGTCATCATGCTTAAAGATAACCTTCCTCTCTTAACAACCTCTTAAAATTCCGCAGTTCCTACTGTTCTCGGGAAAGGGATCACATCTCTTATGTTGCTCATCCCTGTCAAATACATAATCATACGTTCAAATCCCAGTCCATACCCGGCGTGTTTCACACCACCATACTTCCTGAGTTCCAGATACCACCAATAATCCTCTTCATTAAGGCCTATAGACTTCATCCTGTCGATCAGAACATCCATCCTTTCCTCTCTTTGAGAACCTCCGATGATCTCTCCGATCCCGGGCACAAGCAGGTCTGCCGCAGCTACTGTCTTGTCATCATCATTCACCCTCATATAAAAGGCTTTGATATCCTTCGGATAATCCGTTACAAAAACAGGTTTCTTAAACACTTCTTCCGTCAAGTATCTCTCGTGCTCCGTTTGAAGATCCAGTCCCCACTCTACCGGATATTCAAATTCCTTACTCGCCTTTTGAAGCAGTTCCACCGCCTCGCTGTAACTAATCCTCTTGAAATCGGAGCTTGCTACATGGTTCAAGCGTTCAAGCAAACCCTTGTCAATAAACGAGTTGAAAAACTCCATTTCTTCCGATGCATGTTGCATTACATAATCAATAATATATTTAATCATCTCTTCCGCCAGATCCATATAGTCATTTAAGTCCGCAAATGCAATCTCCGGCTCGATCATCCAAAACTCTGCCGCATGACGAGCTGTATTTGAATTTTCGGAACGGAAGGTGGGTCCGAAGGTGTATATCTTTTTGTATGCAAGAGCATAACATTCTCCCTCCAACTGACCGCTCACCGTAAGATTGGTCGACTTCTTAAAAAAGTCTCTGCTAAAGTCCACTGCACCCTCCTCAGTCTTAGGTACATTGTTCAGATCCATGGTCGTTACATGGAACATCTCTCCCGCACCTTCGGCATCGGAACCCGTTATGATAGGGGTATGCACATAGACAAAATCCCTCTCTTGAAAAAACTTGTGAATGGCATAAGCTGCTAAAGAACGTACGCGAAATACCGCTGCATAGGTGTTTCCGCGCGGACGAAGATGAGCGATCGTTCTCAAGTATTCAAAGGTATGACGTTTCTTTTGTAGAGGAAAATCCGAAACAGAGGGTGCCTCCACACAAACTTCCCTCGCCTTCAACTCAAAAGCTTGCTTGGCATCAGGAGTTTCGACCAAAATACCCTTTACAGAGATTGCCGTTGCAATGGAAAGTTTTGCAACCTCTTTAAAGTTATCCATATCTTCCTCATAGACCACCTGGAGATTTTTGAAGAAAGTTCCATCATTCAACTCGATAAATCCGAAGTTTTTAGATCCCCTATTAGTCCTGATCCATCCTTCTACCATGATCTCTTTGCCGCTGTAAACTTGTGTCTTTTGAAACAGTTCTCGAATATCCACCGTCTTCATCTTACCATCTCCTTTTTAATTATTTT
>JAUMWQ010000206.1 GCA_030529565.1 Filifactor alocis
TTTTACGTTGGAAGCGAGAACAGGAAGGCCCAGGCTCATCGCCTCCATGATATTGAAGGGAAGACCTTCACTTTTACTTGAACTTATAGAGATGTCACAGGCGCATAGGGTATCTTTGATATCAACGATATACCCCGGAGTGAGGATGACATCTTGGAGATGATAAGAGTGTATTTTTTCTCTACAGAATTCGAGTTTTGCTCCTGTCCCGGCTAATATAAGTTTGATGTAGGGGTGAGAGTTTTTTATTTTTTTGAAGTTTTCGATCAAGAAGATCTGGTTCTTTCTATCGGAAAATTCCCCGGGATAGATCATGACGATGTCTTCTTTCGATAGTCCCAGACGTTCACGAATGAGGTTTCTCTTTTCGGTGGAGCAGGGAGGGCTACAATGCACTCCCATCCCCGGGATATTTATGATATCATTGGAACACAGTTTGTATTTGCGGGCTATCTCAAGGTCCTCGCGGTTCATAGTGAGTAATACGTCGGTTGCGGGAATACAGAGTTTTTCTGCCAAAATATAAATACGTTTTTTGAGGGCGGGGCTGTTGTTTGAGAAGAGGTATCCATGTGCAATATGGATGAGTTTCGAATGCCTGTTTTTAGAGAGCATTAGAGCGACTCGTGTGATAAAGCCCGCTAAGGTGGAGTTACTGATGATCAGGTCATAGTTGTTCTGTGACAGGATGGCTTTTAACTGAAGGATGCTGCCGATATTTTTTAGAGATAAGATTTTTTTGTAGAAGGTGATGTTGAAAATACGGTCAGTAAAAGGGATGGGTTCTTCTCCTTCAACAGCGACATCGATCATATGTCCTTTAGATTTAAAATACTCAAGATAAGGTAGATGAAAGTTGTTGATATGTGATGCTCTTGAGGCTGTTATAAGTATCTTTTTCATAATAAGTTCTCCTTGAAGACGTCAGGGGAAAGTGTTTTGCATGAACACCATCCGTTTGTTCGCGCGATTCATTTCATACTAGGCATTTTCGCTTTTTTGTTGCTCCGTTTGAAGACTGAAACGAATCGTTGCCCGAGGTTTATAAGGTTTTTTGGTTCTTGTTTCCTATTATAATCGAAGAAGGTTTCTGTGTATAGAGACTAAAAGAAATCTGCGTTCGCTATTATTTTATAGGAAAATACCGCATAATTCGAAAAATCGTCATAGAATCAGTTTTATACGAAGGATGAAATTCCGGAAAACATTGATAGGATGGATTTTCATATTTTATAAACTCAGAGAAAGATCAGGAGTTTGAGTTTGTGTGCGGTGTTTCCATAGTACTATTTGATGAAGAAGGGTCTGTAGAAGCGATATAAAGGCCGGAAATCATTGATGAAGAGGTGGAATAAGAGGATATCGGTCGAGGGCATGAACGGGTAACGGTATTGAGAGAGGATGGAAGATATTGTATGCAAAATATCACTGAAGTTCCACGGGGATACTATCACTTGTTTTTGTACATTTTTTTAAAAATAGGGCTTGAAAGGTCTGTTATTTTATCATACAATTTAATTGGTTAATGTAAAATTTTGAAAAAATGACATAAGATTTTTTGTATCACAAAAGTTATAAGCTTGATACTAAAATTTTAATCGAACTGTCATCTGAGCAGAACAGGGAGGCAAAGGATGTCGGAGATCATCTGTTCAAAAGAGGAAGGGCGCAGAGGGTTGTCCTTGAATACATTGAAGTACATTGCAGTGGTGGCGATGTTGATCGATCACAGTGCGGTCGGTCTGGTAGGTACGGAGCTTCCCTTGTATTCGCTGATGCGTTGTATCGGCAGGATAACGGGGCCGGTGATGTTTTTTGCTGCGGCGGAGGGCTACCATCATACGAAGGATATCAAGAAATACTTGGGCAGGTTGTTTTTGTTTGCCCTGATCAGCTATGCTCCGTTTCTATACTTCGATAGCGCGGGACAGCTTTCGAATGTGAATTTTTTGTATATGAATGTTATTTTTACGATCTTTTTGGGGGTCCTTGCCGTCCATATTCGAAGGACGGTCAAAAATCCCGTGTTGAGAGTTTTTCTGATCGTGGTCTGTGTTGCCTTGAGTTCTCCTGCTGACTGGGGAATCCTAGGTGTGATCCTTATCCTGATCTTCGACTATTACTACGGTTACAGAAGGTTTCAGCTCTTCGGTTATTTTATTTGGGTCATGTTTGATCGCGGTTTGTTAAATTTGTTGGGTGAGGTTTCAGGCTCTATTTTTTATGGGAATCAACTTCCTTATGATAAGGAGTTTTTGTTGTGGCAGATGATTGAGTGGGGCGCTGTTCTTCCTTTGATCCTGCTGAGTTTCTATAAGGGCGAAAAAGGGCACAAAACGGCCTTTTCGAAGTGGTTCTTCTACATTATCTATCCTTTGCATCTTATGATCTTGGGTTATATAACAAGTCTGTCGTAGAAGGCAAAAATAAGGGTTATGACGGTACTGTCATAACCCTTTTCAGTAGGATTCCAGTACTCAAACTTTACACGTGGACTATCTTGCAAACATGTTGGAACATCGATATCCGACTCCCTTCAGTTATCGAAGTTCTGTTGCGGTATCGGCTTCGACCTCTCTTTTTTGTTCCGCTCAGCGTTCAAAAATAATTGTACCGATCGGGAAATCCGGTTCTCTTTTTGGACGGTTTGTGTTATACTAGGGTTCATAGCATGGTCCTCCTTTGAGTGTTGTTTTTCTTGTACTTTAATGATACCAAATAGGAAGGTTTCATGCTATTTTATTTTTGATTTTTATTGCTAT
>JAUMWQ010000207.1 GCA_030529565.1 Filifactor alocis
TTAAACGCATCCTCTGAGTTGTAGAACCGGTGTAACAGGAATTCTATCGGATAATGAAACTATACAAAAAACTTCGTTGAAATTCTTGTTCGACCGTCATACATACTCCTGCTGTTCTATCTTTGTTCGAGCAGTACGGGTCTTCCCTCTTGCAAAGATTGCTTGACGTCGATCAGTCTTTGGTTGGAAGAACCGCGGAACCTAAGGGTCAGGTCCTTTTTTTCCTCCACGAAACGTCCGTCCACCAAGACGTCGCAGAGAGAAAGGAGGGCGATTTTTTCTTCGTCCTGAAGAAGTTCTTCAAAGGTATAGCCGGAGTAGACCCATATCGACTTGGAAACCCTGCTTCGTATGGTACGGACAACGGGGAGGAGGTCCTTCGTATTCTGAAAGGGTTCTCCACCCAGCAGGGTCAGACCCGCCACGCAGGGATCGCTGAGGTATTGCACGACCAGTTCCGTCTGTGCATCGCTCCAAGGTTCTCCGGAGGAAAAGTCCTGATATTCTTCGTTAAAACAGTTTTTGCAGGCGTGGGTACAGCCTGTAACAAAAACGCTGGTTCGTATCCCTTCGCCGTTGGCAACATCGTACTGCCTGATTTGACCGTATCTCATCAGATGTGTAGCACCCTGTCCTTGATCTCCTTGGTTCGGCCTTCATTCCAGAAGTTCTCGCCTAAGTAGCCACAGGTTCTGCGAATGACGGTCAGTTTTGCCCTCTCCTTGTTATTGCAGTTGGGGCAGTACCAGTTATTGTCTTTGTCGACCTTGATCTCGCCGTCGAATCCACATTCGTGGCAGAAGTCGGACTTGGTATTGAATTCGGCGTAGGTAATGTGATCGTAGATGTAACGGATCATCGCCTCGATGGCCTCGAGATTGTGGTTCATATTGGGGATCTCGGCGTAGGAGATACAACCACCCTTGGAACGCGCCTGGAACTCCGATTCGAAGTCGAACTTGTCGAAGACGGAGATGGGCTCGCGCACATCGACGTGGTAACTGTTGGTATAGTAACCCTTGTCCGTAATGTCTTCGATGATACCGAAGCGTGCCCGATCGATCGAGCAGAAGCGGTTGGTCAGATTTTCAGCGGGGGTGCCGTAGAGGGCAAACCCTATGCCGGTTTCTTCCTTCCATGTATTGACCGAAGAGTTGAGGATGTCCATGATCTTAAGTGCAAAGGTCTTTCCTTCTTCGGATGTATGCGAACCTCCCGTAATCAGCTTGGTGGCTTCGTAGATGCCGATGTAACCCAAGGATAGGGTCGCATAGCCTCCATACATAAATTTTTCGATTTTTTCATGAGGCTGTAGCCTTGCAATCGCACCGTATTGCCAGTGGACAGGCGAGCAGTCGCTGGTAACGTGTTTAAGCAGATCGAAACGGAGAAGGAGGGCCTTCTTGGCAAGCTCCAAACGTTTGTCGAGGAGGGAGAAGAACATTTCTTCCGATCCCTTCGACAAGATGGCGATCTGAGGAAGGTTGAGCGATACGACTCCCATGTTGAAGCGTCCGTCAAAGACATAATCTCCGTGCTCGTTTTTCCAAGGGGAAAGGAAGGAGCGACAACCCATGGGGCTGTACACATTGCCTTCGTAGTTCTCCTTCATCTTTTTGGCGGAGATGTAGTCCGGATACATACGTTTTGCCGTACACTTTGCAGCGAGTTTGGTCAGGTAGTAGTACGGGCTGTCCGGATGGATGTTGTGTTCATCCAAGACGTAGATCAGCTTGGGGAAGGCAGGGGTCACATAGATGTCCTGCTCGTTCTTGATGCCTTCGTAGCGTTGGAGGAGGATCTCTTCTTGAATATAAGAAGCCTCTCTTTCGAACTCATATCCGGGTTCGAAGTGCATGAACAGAGTGACAAAAGGTGCCTGGCCGTTTGTTGTCATCAGCGTGTTGATCTGGTATTGGATAGTCTGGATACCATCCTTGATCTCTTTTCTGGTGCGCTTCCATGCAATCTCCTCGGCCTTTGCGATATCGGGCTCGATCCCGTAGACTTCTTTTTGTTCCTCGACAACACTTGCATAGTACTTATCGAAGGATTTGCGTACGAAGGGCGCTAAGATCTTGTCGATTCCGTTGATACTCTGCCCGCCGTACTGACCGCTTGCGACCTGGGCGATGATTTGAGTGGTAACGGTACAGGCGACTCGGAAGGACTTGGGAGAGTCTATTTTTTTGCCGTTGATCACGGTCCCGTTGGTCAACATATCTTCCAAGTTGATCAAACAACAGTTGAACATGGGCTGGATTATGTAGTCCATATCGTGAAAGTGAATAGCTCCGCTGTCATGAGCTTGGACGATATCCGTAGGAATGATGAGTCTTCTGGCGATGTCCTTGGAAACCTCACCTGCGATCAGGTCACGTTGGGTGGAGACGATCTTGGCATCCTTGTTGGAATTTTCATCCAAAACATTGATGTTGCTCCGATTCAGTATTCCCACAACATCTTCGTCGATGGTGTTGACCTTGCGTTTGTAAGCCTGGACGGCCTTGTAGTTTTCGTAGGCTCTGGCGGTCGCGGGATTGTTATATTGGATCAGTTTATAGTAGACTTGATCTTCGATCCCGTAGATCGTTAATTCTTTGTTTAAAGATCGCGCGAACTCTTCGATCTCGGTTGCGATCTTGTCTGCAAGACCTTCTTCGTAGACTCCGCTGCTGCTGTTCATCGCCTTTGTGATCGCGATGGAAATTTTTTCCTTATCGAAGGGAACTCGGGTCCCGTCTCTTTT
>JAUMWQ010000208.1 GCA_030529565.1 Filifactor alocis
GAGCGTCTCCTCCACTGGTTAATACTGCAATCCTTTTCATGATGGCTCCTTTATCTTAATATTATCCTTTCCTGCAACTTCTGCCAGCCTCTTAAGCACAAGAGGATCGGCAGAGATGTGTTTATAACTTTCCAGCTCAAATGCCCGTTGTTTTAATTTGTCGAAGAAGATGACCGTATCCTTTCCCGGATATTTTTTGATAAGATGCTTGATCTCCTTCAAATTCGAGTCTTCACAAATTTGTATATAGAGCTTTCTAAACCTCTTGTCCTTCAAAGATTCAATCTTGTCCGCTAAGATTTTAGGATCTTCGTCTTCTTTAAACTGTACTGTTCCGTAGACGATGACAGGTTCATCTTCGTTGAGAAGATCGAGGTATCGCTCAACAACGTTGGGAAATACGATAACTTCAAGTGAAGAAGTCAGGTCTTCTAGAGAAAGAAAGGCCATTAAGCGATTATTCCTCGTATATTTGATGCTCTTGCTTTGTATGATACCCGATAAAACGGTTTTAAACTCCGAAAAATCTCCTGTTTGTAATTTTTCGTCTCGCAGATGGATCAGATCCAATATCGTTATTTTGGAATATTTTTCCATTACTTCCTTATATTCTTCTAAGGGGTGACCGCTGATGTAGAGTCCTATGACATCTTTTTCCATCGATAGCTTTTGTTTTATCGAAAAGTCGGAGACTTTCAAATCAAAGTCATCTTGGAAAGAAGAACTTTGGTTTCCTTCTGCCTCAAACAGAGAAACTTGCCCGGCTATAGTTTGTTTCGATCGTGAGTGTACGCGGTCTGAGATCGCCTCATAGTTGGCTAAGAGCTGTGCTCTGTTGCTGTGCAAGCTATCAAAAGCTCCCGATTTGATCAGAGTTTCGGTCACACGTTTAGAGGCGACAGTCTGGGGCAGTCTTCTTATAAAATCATGAAGAGAAATGAAGTGGCCGTTCTCCTCAATTTCTTTGACAATGCCCAAAACCACATTCTCTCCTATGTTTTTTAGTGAAGAGAGGGCAAAGCGTATCTTATTTTCCTCGACCGAAAAATAATTTTTACTTCGGTTGATATCAGGGTTGAGCACCTCGATGTTCAATGCGTGACATTCTCGAATATATTCGACGACCTTCTCCGTCCTTCCCATGACGCTGGTCATAAGAGAAGCCATGAAAGCAACGGGATAGAAGGTTTTTAAGTAAGCTGTCTGATATGCGAGAACTCCGTAACAGGCCGCATGGCTTTTGTTAAAGGCATATTTTGCAAAGTCGATCATTTCATCATAGATTTTATTTGCTGTAGAGGAATCGATCCCCTTCCTTACACAACCGGAAATAAGAATCTCTCCATCTTCGTCGATCTTACCGTTTACAAAGTATTCTCTTTCCTCTTCCATGGTGTCCATCTGTTTTTTGCTCATCGCCTTGCGAACAAGGTCCGCCCTCGCATAAGAATAACCTCCGAGTTCACGGACGATTTGCATGACCTGTTCCTGATATATCATAATTCCGTTTGTGACCCTTAGGATAGGTTCCAGTTTGGGGTGGAGGTAGTTGACTTTAGCTCCGTTTTTATTTTTTATATAGGCGGGTATCGATTCCATAGGACCCGGACGGTAGAGAGAGATCCCCGCCACGATGTCTTCAAAGCTCTCAGGACGAAACTCTTTTAGGAAGCTCCTCATTCCGCTGCTCTCCAGCTGGAAGATACCTAGGGTGTTTCCGCTTGATAAAAGCTCGTAGACCTTGGGATCGTTCATAGGGATTTTAGAAAAATCCGGTTTCACATGATAGACTTTTTCGATCGTTCTAAGAGCTTTTTGTATTACAGTAAGTGTTCGAAGTCCGAGGAAATCCATTTTCAGTAGACCCAGACTCTCCAGAGTAGACATGGGAAACTGCGTAGCAACAGAATTCTGGTGCATATAAAGGGGTACGTGTTCATCGAGTTTATCCTTGGAGATCACGATCCCCGCCGCATGTGTTGAAGCGTGGCGAGGGAGTCCTTCTATACTCTTTGAGAAATCGATCAGTTCTCTTATTCGAGGATCATTTTCGTACATTTTTTTTAGAGAAGGATTCATCTTGAGTGCGGTGTCGATCGTCATTCCCAGGGAGAACGGAATTTCCTTGGCGACCTTATCGACATCAGCATAACTCATCCCAAGTACCCTACCTACATCTCTGATCGCAGCGCGGGCACCTAAGGTACCAAAGGTGATAATCTGCGCCACATGGTCTTCCCCGTACTTTTCTTTTACGTAATCGATGACTTCTTCCCGGCGTTCATAGCAAAAGTCGATGTCGATATCCGGCATGGAGACTCTTTCGGGATTTAAGAATCGCTCGAAGAGGAGGTTATACTCCATGGGATCCACATCCGTGATATTAAGACAGTAGGAAATGATCGAGCCGGCGGCCGATCCCCTTCCGGGGCCGACAATGATTCCGTTTTTCTTTGCGTAGCGGATAAAATCCCATACGATCAGAAAGTACTCTACATAACCCATGGTCTCGATCACGGACTTTTCATATTCAAAGCGTGAGCGGATCTCCTCCGTGATATCGGGATATCGTTGCTTAAGCCCTTCCATACAGATCTTATCGAAGAGCTCTTTATTGGAACAGTTATATTCCGATATATATTGGGGCAGATGGATGACATTGAAGTCAAACGTTACATTACAGCG
>JAUMWQ010000209.1 GCA_030529565.1 Filifactor alocis
TATGGCAATATCGACCCCTCTGAAGCAGTATGGCGAAGTTCAGGGAGTAATCCGATATATTATATCGATGGAAGAGATCGATAGGGCCATCAATCTTTACATTTCGCAAAGCTTAGTCTTTGCAATGCTTGTCCTCTTGATATTCTTAGTGATTTCCTTAGTTATTTCAAAGACGATCGTGACACCGATCCAAAAATTGAAAATAGCTGCGGACCAAATGGCAAGCGGGGACTTCGATGTACGAGCCGAAAAACTCTACGATGACGAGATCGGCCAATTGGCAGATACCCTAAACTATATGGCTAGCGAAATTACAAAGTCGGATAAATTAAAAAAAGATTTTATCTCTTCAATATCCCATGAACTTCGAACTCCCTTGACCTCGATCAAGGGATGGGGAGAAACTTTGTTATCCGATGTGGAAAAGGAAGATAGCGACCTTGGAATGGGTCTTCAAATCATTTGCAGTGAATCGGAACGTCTTGGAAATATCGTGGAAGAACTCCTCGACTTCTCCAGACTGGAAGCTAATACCATGAAGGTTTATAAAACTGTGATCGATCCTAAACAGGTTTTGGTAAACGTGTATAACCAATTCCTTCCTCGAAAAGGAACTTTGCAATTTCAATGCGAACTTAAGGGAATCGATGTGAGTATTTACGCAGACCGAAACAGATTGAAACAGGTGTTTATCAACCTAATCGCAAACGCCTTCAAGTTTACTCCCGAGAATGGGACAGTAAAGGTCAGTGCACAAGGCTTTGAAGACAAAGCCATCATAACCGTAAAAGACAGTGGGATAGGAATTTCAGACAGTGATATTTCCAAGGTTCGAGAACAGTTTTTCAAGGCAAATGTCAATGCCCCGGGAAGCGGTATGGGGCTGTCTATAGTCGAGGAAATTTTAAAACTGCACGATGCATCTATGGAGATCTACTCGGAACTGGGGAAGGGAACAGAAGTGAAGGTTATTTTCCCGTCGTTTCAAGAAAGGGGGAACAACGTTGAATAATAGAAACACGGATCGCGCTTTGATTTTGGAAGGAGGAGGAACACGAGGCATCTACACCTCGGGAGTATTGGACTTTTTTCTTAAGAGAAGGCTTCAATTTGACTACATCATCGGAGTTTCCGCAGGAGCCTGTAATGCTACAGGTTATATCTCCAAACAACTCTACCGAAACGCTCGAGTCGTTTATCACTATTCAGGCAACGATGATTATATGAGTTTTTATAACCTGTTCAAGACAGGTTCCTTCTTCGGCATGGATATGATGTTCAATGAGATCCCCAATCATTACCTTCCTTTTGATTATGAGGAATTCAAAAAGAACGTGACAATATTTAAGGTCGTTGTTACCAATTGTATTACAGGAAAGGCAGAATACATCGATATACACCAACTGGATTCGGAGGGTATGAATGCTCTTAAGGCAACAATTTCGCTTCCCTATATTACAAATATGGTGCAACTGGGATCAAACCTTTACCTCGACGGCGGAATTAGTGACTCTATCCCAATCAGAAAATCAATTAGGGATGGAAATAAAAAACACGTTGTGGTTTTAACCAGAGATAAAGATTATAGAAAAAAGGAAAATCCGGCTTTCAGGATCGCAAATAAGAACTTTTACAAAGAATATCCTCTACTTCGTAGAGCGATCGAAGAACGCCACATTCACTATAATCGTACTCTCGAACTGCTTTCTTACTTGGAAGAGAGAGGGGAATGTTTTGTGATTCGACCGAAGAAAGAAATTGAATTCGGTCGTCTTGAAAAAAAGAAAGAAAAACTTCTTGAGGTCTACGAAATGGGATACCGAGATGCGATGGCGCGTTTTCGTGATCTGTGCGATTACCTTGAGACATAAAGGAATGGAAATGGATAAAAAATTTACTCACCTTCACCTCCATAGCCCTTACAGCCTGCTCGATGGCTTTGCCAAGATGGAAGATCTCGTCTTAAAGGCCAAAGAAGACGGGATGGATGCCGTTGCCATCACCGATCATGGGGTTATGTTCGGTGTGATCGACTTTTATAGAATAGCAAAAAAACATGGGATCAAGCCGATCATCGGTTGTGAAGTCTACGTTGCGGCCAGGACCAGACATGACAAAGAAGCTATGGATAAGAGTTCCTATCACTTGGTTCTTCTTGCAGAGAACAATTCCGGCTATCAGAACCTGATCCGTCTGGTCTCTTTGTCCTTTACAGAAGGCTATTATTATAAGCCCCGTGTGGATATCCAGGCCTTGCAAGAACATTGTGAAGGACTTATTGCATTGTCCGCCTGTCTGGGAGGAGAAGTGCAGCAAAAACTCTTAAAAGACCGATATGAAGAAGCTGTGGAATCAGCTAAGAAATATAGAGATATCTTTGGACCAGGGAACTTTTTCTTAGAACTGCAAGACCACGGAATCCCGGAGCAGTCGATAGTAAACAACCGTTTAAGACAGCTTTCCAAAGAGTGCGGGATCCCACTGGTCGCAACGAACGATGTGCACTATGTCAATAGAGAAGACGCAAAGACTCATGAGATCCTCCTATGTATTCAAATGGGAAAAACGTTGAAGGACGAGGGCAGGATGGAGTTTGAGACGGACGAGTTCTACTTCAAGACCACAGATGGGATGTACAAACTTTTTCCCGAGGATCAAGAGGCCTTATACAACACCCATT
>JAUMWQ010000210.1 GCA_030529565.1 Filifactor alocis
TCAAATACACAAGTTTGTTATATCAATGTTTTTAAGGTTTTGATCCTTCGTACAAAATCGGTTTTATGCTGATTTTTCGAATTGTGCGGTAGTGCCATAGTATAAACCTCCTCTTGGTTTGATCAACGAGAAATGCACGGTTGCATATTGTTTGATCTCCCCTTTACAAGAGACAGAAGTCCTATGATACAGTTTCGACACGAAATAAGCTAATCCTTGTTTCGTAACCTTCTTTTTCAAAAAATCTCTTGTCAAGATCCCGCCTACAAGTTCAACTTTAAATCGCCGTCCTTGATCCAGCCCATCTTCTTCAATATAAAGTAAAAGAGGTAGCTCAAGAGCGCCGGGAGGATAAAGTGGACCAATGCGATGCCCAAGTAGATCGTCGCCGAGGAGGCTCCCGCCTCTTCCATTGCCGTGATCGTACCGATCTGACCCACCAAACCGCTCGTTCCCATTCCGGATCCGATGGGGATGTTGCTCATACGAAAGACCATGGTCGATATCGGTCCCGTGATCGCCGCCGCGAGGGTAGGAGGTATCCATATCTTCCAGTTCTTCAAAATATTGGGGATCTGGAGCATCGATGTACCCAATCCCTGTGCCAAAATACCGCTCCAACCGTTCTCCTTAAAACTGATGATCGCAAAACCCACCATCTGCGCTGCACAACCTGCCGTTGCGGCACCTCCCGCCAAACCCGAGAGCGAGAGCATCATACAGAGGGCGGCAGAACTGATGGGAAGGGTCAGCACGATACCCACGATGACCGAGACTGCGATCCCCATCCAAAAAGGCTGAAGGTTTGTCGCTGCCATAATGACCTGTCCGAGCCCGGTCATCACTTGAGCTATCATCGGTCCCACCAAGGTTCCTATCCCGACTCCCGTCAATATCGTAACCGCCGGTGTGACGATGATATCCACCTTGGTTTCCTTGGACACGAGTTTTCCCAACTCTACACTGATCCAAGTTGCTATCCAAGCTCCGGCAGGACCACCGAGCTGATTGCCCGCATAACCGACTACGACCGAGGAAAAAAGAACCAAACTCGGTGCCTTTAGTGCCGTTGCGATCGCAACCGCTATCGCAGGCCCCGTCATCTCCTTAGCGATCGGCCATATGGTTTCGCTGAGGAAGCTTATCCCCAGCTTCATACCTATCGTATTCAATATGGTTCCGACCAATAAGGACGCAAACAAGCCCATTGCCATGGATCCTAAAACCTCGATACAATATCGTTGAAATGAGATCTCTACATCCTTCTTCTTCAAAAACCCCTTTACTCTTTCCATCTTTTCTGCAAGCCCCCTGTTGTTTGTTGTCCCCGAAGCAAATGGCTTTCATACAAAAAGCCTGTGAAAGGTCAAACTGCATCAAAGTCGTAAAATCCTTGAAAAAGCTTGAACAAACTCTCCATAACAGAACACTTCGGAGCAGTGTGTTTTCTTTAATTCTACAAGAAAAATACTACACCATTTTCAATGTTTTGACAACTGTCTTGTCAATAAAATTTAAAGTATAACAGAAGAGGTTTATGACGGAAATATAAAACAAGGGTAAACATCCATATGCGATCACGCTAGATCAAGGAATACTTCATCAAAACAAAGAAGGCAAGTGAAACACTTCCTAAAGAAACCAAGGTCGTCATCATCACAAGCATCGCTGCGAGCTTGTCCTTGTTCGTATAGACGATAGCATAGGTATAGCTTGAGATGGCAACGGGAGAAAGAAGAGCGATGGCTATAACGAAAAGACTCTGCCCCCTCAGTCCCAAAAGAACGGCAATAAAAATTGCCGTGTAGGGCACGAGGAAGTTCTTCCACAAGACGGAGTCCGCAACACAAAGACCTTCTTTCCTAACCGATTGAAAGGATAGACCCGCTCCGATCAGAAACAGACCCAAGGGCCCTGCAACCGAGGACAGGGATTGAACAGGCTTAAGAAACAACTCCGGTATCTCCAAACCGATAAGCCTGCACACCAGACCGATCATAGCTCCTGTAACGATCTTGTTCTTCATGATATTAGCCACTATGGTCCGCAGAGGTACCCTTCCGTTTATGCCGAGTTCAAAGCAGAGCAGGGCCATGATATTGACAAAGGGCACCATCAGGAGAAGGTTCAAGATGACCAACTCATAGCCCTGATCCGTATAGTAACTCGCTGCGATCGGAAGTCCGAAAAGCAGGAGGTTGGGTCTGATATAGCTCTGGATCATGACCGCCCTCGTCTGTACATCTCTCCTAAGACGCGTATTGTAGATCCATCCGAGGATAAAGATGAGCACCGTGTAGCTCATCAAAAAACAGAGCGGGAGCAGACTGATCTTTCCGATGTTATCCAAACGGTAGATCGACAAAAACAGGGAAAGAGGAAGAAAAACCTTGAAGATCGCCTCGTTGCCGTATTTTACAAGATCCTGATTTATGTAGTTTCTGTACCTGCAAAATCCTCCCATAAAGATAATGGAGAACACCGGCAATAACAGCTGTGCCAACCTTACAAACATAAAAACCTCCCCTGATTTCCGCCTCGTTTCATATCCGTGACCGTCCGCGATCAAACAATAGAACATCCCGATACCTGAAATTCAAACCGCTCACGACTATACTGCCGATCGTTGTGATTTATAATCTTTGCAGCTTGGGCAATACCGCACAAAGGCAAACT
>JAUMWQ010000012.1:0-7576 GCA_030529565.1 Filifactor alocis
ATGCCCTGTCTTTTTTGTCTATCACATCGATGTTTTACTCCGATGTCTTATTCCATAATCTTATCTACGACTCCCGCTCCTACGGTTCTTCCACCTTCGCGGATCGCAAATCTCAATCCTTCTTCACAAGCGATCTTTGTGATCAACTCTACCGTCATAACTACGTTATCTCCCGGCATTACCATCTCTACTCCGTCCGGCAATGTGATGTCTCCGGTTACATCTGTTGTTCTGAAGTAGAACTGCGGTCTGTATCCCTTGAAGAACGGAGTATGTCTTCCTCCCTCTTCTTTCTTCAATACGTATACGTTCGCTGTGAATTTCGTGTGCGGATGGATGCTGCCCGGCTTCGCAAGTACTTGTCCTCTTTCGATCTCGTCTCTTGCTACTCCTCTTAGCAATACTCCGATGTTGTCTCCCGCTTGTGCTTCATCCAACAATTTACGGAACATTTCGATTCCTGTTACTACTACTTTTCTCGGCTCGTCTGCCAATCCTACGATCTCTACTTCTTCCGATACGTGCAGTACTCCTCTTTCTACTCTTCCTGTCGCTACCGTTCCACGTCCCGAAATACTGAAGATGTCCTCGATCGGCATCAAGAACGGTTTCTCTGTCTCTCTGGTAGGCTCCGGAATGTAGCTGTCTACTTGGTTGAATAGCTCAAGAATCGCATCTCCCCAGTTGCTCGAAGGATCTTCCAATGCTTTTAGCGCAGATCCTCTTACGATCGGTGTGTCGTCTCCCGGGAATTCATACTCGTTCAACAAGTCTCTTACTTCCATCTCTACAAGCTCAAGAAGTTCTTCGTCGTCTACCATGTCACATTTGTTTAGGAAGACTACGATGTAGGGTACTCCTACCTGTCTGGACAAAAGAATGTGCTCTCTTGTCTGCGGCATCGGACCGTCCGCTGCACTTACTACAAGGATCGCTCCGTCCATCTGTGCCGCTCCTGTGATCATGTTCTTTACATAGTCGGCGTGGCCCGGGCAGTCTACGTGTGCGTAGTGTCTGTTGGGAGTCTCGTACTCTACGTGAGAGGTCGAGATGGTGATTCCTCTTTCTCTTTCTTCCGGTGCTTTGTCGATGTTGTCAAATGCTACTGCTTGTCCTAATTGGTATCTTTCGTGCAATGTTTTGGTGATCGCAGCTGTCAAAGTTGTTTTTCCATGGTCAACGTGGCCGATGGTTCCAATGTTTACGTGTGGTTTACTTCTTTCAAATTTTGCTTTTCCCATTTTTGTATCCTCCTGAAAATTTACTCAAAATTTAATCGTTTGGTTTTATACAGTTCGATAAACTCATCTATACTCTATTGAAGCAAAAGCGACAATTTCGTAAATTTATACTTACTTTCCTTCTTCCATAATCTTCTTCGCAATGGAATTGGGAACTTCTTCGTAATGGTCAAAGATCATCGTATAAGTTGCACGACCTTGAGTTGCGGAGCGAAGATCTGTGGAATAACCGAACATCTCGGACAGAGGCACCATAGCATTGATCGCCTGCGCTCCGCCTTGTCTTGCTTCCATCCCCTCGATCCTTCCACGGCGAGAGTTAAGGTCTCCCATAACATCTCCCATGTAGTCCTCAGGTGTTACAACTTCTACCTTAAATACAGGCTCGAGCAATACGGGGTTCGCCTTCTTCATACCGTCTTTGAACGCCATGGATGCAGCTACCTTAAACGCCATCTCCGAAGAGTCGACTTCGTGATAAGAACCGTCATAGAGTTCAACTTTGACGTCTACAACCGGATAACCTGCAAGAATACCCGATTCCATAGCACCTTGGATACCTGCATCGACAGGTCCGATATACTCTTTCGGGATCGCTCCTCCGACAACACTGTTGACAAACTCGTAACCCGCTCCCGGCTCTTGCGGTAACATTCTGATCTTAACGTGTCCATACTGTCAGCGTCCACCGGATTGTTTAGCATATTTGTTTTCGATCTCAACATTGTTACGGATGGTCTCACGGTAAGCAACCTGAGGCGCTCCTACGCTTGCTTCAACTTTGAACTCGCGAAGAAGTCTATCTACGATGATCTCAAGGTGAAGCTCTCCCATTCCTGCAATGATCGTTTGTCCGGTCTCTTCGTCCGTTCTGACACGGAAGGTCGGGTCTTCTTCCGCAAGTCTTGCCAGCGCGACACCCATCTTCTCCTGTGCAGCCTTTGTCTTAGGCTCGATCGCAACCGAGATTACCGGTTCAGGGAATTCCATAGACTCCAAAATAATCGGATGAGCAGGATCACACAAGGTATCTCCCGTGGTCGTATCTTTCAATCCTACAGCTGCCGCGATATCTCCGGAGTACACTTCCGTGATCTCCTCTCTCGAGTTCGCGTGCATTTGAAGAATACGTCCGATCCTCTCTTTTTTGTTCTTTGTGGAGTTCAACACATAAGAACCTGAATTCAAGGTACCGGAATATACTCTGAAGAACGCAAGTTTTCCTACAAACGGATCCACCATGATCTTGAACGCCAAAGAAGAAAACGGCTCTTTGTCTGAAGAATGACGTACTTCTTCGGTCCCATCAGGCAATACACCGTTGATGGATGCTACATCCACCGGAGCCGGCATATAGTCTACTACCGCATCCAGAAGAGGTTGAACCCCTTTGTTTCTATATGCGGACCCACAAAATACAGGATTGATCTTTGTTTCGATAACTCCCTTACGAAGCGCCTTCTTCAATTCCTCGTTAGAGATCTCCTCTCCTTCAAGGAACTTCATCGTCAACTCTTCATCCAGCTCAGCGATCGCTTCCACCATGATCTCACGGTATTCTTCGGCCATCGCCTTCATATCTTCAGGGATCTCATCCTCGTGAAGGTCTACTCCCAACTTATCGTTGGAAATATAAGCTTTCATCGTCATGAGGTCGATCATCCCTTTGAAGGTGTCTTCCGCTCCGATGGGAAGCTGCATAGCTACAGCGTTTGCTCCCAATCTGTCCTTCATCATTTGAACGACTCTCAAGAAGTCGGCTCCAATGATATCCATCTTATTTACAAATGCAATTCTAGGAACTCCGTAGGTGTCCGCCTGTCTCCAAACGTTCTCGGACTGGGGTTCAACTCCTCCTTTTGCACAGAAGACTGCGACCGCTCCGTCCAACACACGCAAAGAACGCTCAACCTCCACTGTAAAGTCAACGTGTCCCGGTGTATCTATAATATTGATCCTGTGATCCTTCCACTGAGCTGTTGTCGCAGCAGAAGTGATCGTGATCCCTCTTTCTTTCTCCTGGTCCATCCAGTCCATCGTAGCCGTTCCTTCGTGAGACTCTCCCAACTTATGAGTTTTTCCTGTATAGAACAGGATTCTCTCCGTCGTGGTAGTCTTTCCGGCATCGATATGGGCCATAATTCCTATATTTCTGGTTTTCTCTAAAGAAAATTGTCTTGGCACGAACCTACCACTCCTTTCTTAAATATTTTCAAGATTCTACCAACGATAGTGAGCAAATGCCTTGTTCGCTTCCGCCATCTTATGTGTATCTTCTCTCTTCTTCACAGATGCTCCCGTTCCGTTCGCTGCATCCATGATCTCTCTTGCAAGTTTAAGCTTCATACCCTTTTCGTTTCTTGCACGAGTGTATTTTACCAACCAACGAAGTCCCAATGTTTCTCTACGATCAGCACGAACCTCGATGGGAACCTGATAGTTTGCTCCCCCGACTCTTCTCGCCTTCACTTCCAACACGGGCATAATGTTATTCATTGCTTTTTCAAATACTTCCAACGGATTTTCTCCGGTCTTTTCTTTGATCTCATCGAATGCTCCATAGACGATGTCTTGGGCAACTCCTTTTTTTCCGTCCAACATTACGTTGTTCACGAGTTTCGTTACAACTTTACTTCCGTACATCGGATCGGGCAAAACTTCTCTCTTTGGAATATTACCTCTTCTTGGCACTATTCTTCCCTCCTTAATAAATTAAATTAGATCAACGGTACTCGACATCTTCACAACTATGCCGACTGTGCCTCCATATGTTCTCTATATGAATGCACATTGCAATACAACTTACTACTTAGCCGCTTTTGGTCTCTTTGTACCGTATTTCGATCTTGCTTGTCTTCTTTTTTCGATTCCTGCCGTATCAAGAGTTCCTCTCACGATATGGTAACGAACTCCCGGAAGTTCCTTTACCCTTCCCCCACGGATCAACACAACGCTGTGTTCCTGCAAGTTATGTCCTTCTCCCGGAATATAAGCGGAAACCTCGATTCCGTTTGTCAAACGTACTCTGGCAACTTTACGAAGCGCCGAGTTAGGTTTCTTCGGAGTTACGGTCTTAACCGCTGTACAAACTCCCCTCTTTTGTGGAGAATTTAGGTTTGTACTTTTCTTTCTTAGAGCATTGAACCCTTTTTGGAGAGCCGGTGCTGTCGATTTGTACTCTACAGCTTCTCTTCCTTTTCTTACTAACTGGTTGATGGTTGGCATCTGTACACCTCCTCTTTACTATATTTTTACGCCGCCAACTGTATTGCCTGTGCTAAGTATCCTTAGCCGCCGATCGATATCCATCGATCCTCTTTGCAAACGAAGAGACAGTCCTCGACATTTGCATACCTGATAAGTGTACCACTTATTCGGGTGATTGTCCAGTTTTTTGTAAATAAATTTTAACGCAACTCCTCATCCCGACAAAACCCGAATTTTATTTTCAGAAAACTTGTATTTTTATTATCTTAATACTATAATAATTGTAAGTTCGAAATTTATAAAAAAAGGAGTGATTCTTATGTTACGCGGTATTGTGGAACAAGAGGGAGTTTCTAAAGAAAAATTGGAAGCAAAACAGTCTCAAATTCAAGAGCAAGCTTTAAAACGCTTCCTGGAAAACTCTTCTGAAAAAGACCCTTCCCTCGAAATAAAGAATTTTCAAAGTAATGCTCTTAATTTAAGAAAGAATATTCTGGATAACTATGATTCCATTGCCATGGAACGGATCATGGGAAAAAGCGACCTCTTCCCCATATCCTACCTCCAAGTAGGAACCAATTCCGGAAACTCCGTCTGCCGTATCCAAATACGTGATGCAAAAGGAAGTTTGATCGGTTCAGGAACCGGCTTTTTGGTATCGGAAAATGTAGTTATGACCAATAACCACGTGATCGACTGCGCACAGACCGCCTTGAATTCTCTCGCTGAATTCAACTATCAGGACGATGAAAACTTTATGCCTTGCCCCACGCACACCTATCGATTAAATCCCGAACAACTCTTTATTACGGACGAGCATCTCGATTTCACTCTGATAGCACTCAAGGATAATCCATCAAGCAAAAAACAGCCCAAAGACTTCGGACATCTCAAACTGATACCTGAAGCAGGTAAGATCCTCGAAGGAGAATACGTGTCGATCATCCAACATCCCAACGGAGGACCCAAATCCGTTACCATCAGAGAAAATAAGGTGAACTCCATCTTCGATGACTTCATCCACTACCTGACCGATACCGAGCCGGGCTCTTCGGGATCTCCGGTATTCAACGATCAATGGATCGTCGTAGCTCTTCACCACTCGGGAGTACCAGATCCCAACAGAAAACATTCATGGATCGCAAACGAAGGTGTTCGTATCAGCGCCATCTCAAACTTTATTGCAGAAAAATACAACTCCCTCTCCGAAGGAGAAAAAAAGCTTCTGGATGAGGTGTTCCCAAAACTCGATGTCCACAACGAAGAACCTGCCGAACCCGAACCTGTCGAACCCTCGCCTTCTTCCAATGACAGTGGATACAACAGCGCTTTTCTCGGTTTAAAACACAGGGTAGATCTTCCACGACTCTCTACCGAAATGGAAAAAGATGTCTCCCGTATGGATAACGGAAGTTACGTTTTAGACTACACTCACTTTTCGATCGTTATGTGTCGTTCTCGTTGCCTTGCCTACTTTACAGCGGTAAATATCGACGGAAAACAGGCCGTCAACATCAAGAGAGGCGGAGATAGCTGGAACTTCGATTCGAGGATCCCCAAGAATGTACAGTACGGAAACGACCTCTATGCCAAAAACGACTTGGATCGCGGCCACCTCGTAAGAAGACTGGATCCCGTCTGGGGAGATAAGGCCAAGCAGGCAAATGATGACACCTTCCACTTTACAAACAGCTCACCCCAACATAAGAACCTGAACCAGAAGATATGGCTCGAACTGGAGAACTACCTTCTTGATAATGCGGTCAACCACAACCTCAAGGTTTCCGTCTTTACCGGCCCGGTCTTCCGCAGCGACGATATGGTTTACCGCGGAAAATTCAAGATACCTGCTGAATTTTGGAAGGTCGCGGTGATGGTCAAGGACAACGGAGAAATGTCAGCGACCGCCTATCTCCAAACCCAGAAAAATATGATCGAAAACCTCGAGTTCGCTTATGGAGAATACAAAACCTATCAAATTCCCGTCTCTCGCGTGGAAGAAATAACCGGCTTGGACTTCGGAGAACTCTCTAAATACGATCCTATTGCAAACATAGAGTCGGCAGGTCTGATCATCGGGTCTCCCGAACATATCAAACTATAAGAGAAAGGTTGCACTATGAAGGCATATCCATTATGTAATGTGTACGATACGTATAGAAAAAGAAGATTTTTAAAGGGAGAGAAGGCGGGCGAACCGCTTTCCACCGGTTGGTTGCCTCCACTCCCCGATATGAGAGACTACTCGGATGAACACCCCGTCATCTCGGAACTCGCTATGAAACTGGGCATCGACGGAACAAAGACCAAGAGCGACCTGCCCCGCAGTGTAGATCTTAGAGAATGGTGCTCCCCCGTGGAAGACCAGCTCACCTTGGGCTCCTGCACCGCAAATGCCGCTGTCGGTATGGTCGAATACTTCCAAAGAAGAGCTTACGGGATACACATTGAAGGTTCGAGACTCTTTGTATATAAGGCGACGAGAAAACTCATGCTTTCTGAAGGAGACTCCGGCGCTTGGCTCCGCTCGACCATGGGAGCCCTTGTACTCTTCGGAGTCCCCGACGAAAAATACTTTCCCTATACCCTTGACGGAAAAAACGTAAATCCTGATTGGGACTGTGAACCTGACAGCTTCCTCTATTCTCTTGCCAACCACTACTCTGCGGTCAACTACTTCTGCCACGATCCCTTAGGCAAGAAGACCACGAAGAAGGATGTCCTCAAAACTGTAAAGACCTACTTGGCTGCAGGCATCCCCTCCATGTTCGGCTTCTTCGGTTTTCCTTCCTTCGAGGACTCGGATGCCCCCGGTTCCATCCCATACCCCTGCAAAAACGAACAGGCGGAATGGGGTCACGCGGTAATGGCGGTAGGCTACGACGACAACAAGGTCATCGTCAACACCCGTTGCAAAAAAAAGACCAAAGGCGCACTGATGATTCGAAACTCCTGGGGAAGAGCTTGGGGACAGGATGGCTACGGTTGGATTCCCTACGACTATGTATTGGACGGACTCGCAGAAGATTTTTGGTCCATCCTCTCCATGGAATGGGTCGATACCGAACAATTCGGCTTAGATAAATAGGGCGGAAAAACAACGGAACCGTCAATAATTCGAAAGATAT
>JAUMWQ010000012.1:7586-22900 GCA_030529565.1 Filifactor alocis
AAACACTTGATATCATCGATAATATCACGAATAATATCACAACCGAATATCAGTCAATACGGACAGAAGTATAGCGCTATTATCCACTTGAATTATTGATATCAATGTCTTTCGTTCTATGGACGATAAAATAAATTTTTGTGCTTGCAGAAGAGGATATAACCACACTTCTCTCAAAAAACTGTATTAAACAAGAAATGCAAAAAACATTATTACAACCATCATCAAAAAAAGACAAGAGCCGATCACCTCGGCCTTTGTCTTTTTTGTATCGTCTTATTCAAAGAACAACTCTGCCAGTTCCTTTGGTTCGGTCTGCCCGAAGTACTTCACAAGTTCGAAGCCACCAAGAACATCCTCAATCGATTTCTTGTCGTAGTCCACACCTTCCAGAGCCTTGGATATCTCTACAACAT
Source organism: Filifactor alocis (assembly GCA_030529565.1). Classification (GTDB taxonomy): domain Bacteria; phylum Bacillota; class Clostridia; order Peptostreptococcales; family Filifactoraceae; genus Filifactor; species Filifactor alocis_A. Next base: position 8,003 of record JAUMWQ010000012.1, read on the forward strand.
CCTCAGTTCCAAAGAAATCGCCGAGGATGACGACATCCTTGAGCTTGCCTCCTACGATATTTGTCGAAATCTCGACCCAACCGAAGGGAAACTTTGCCCCGTTGGAAAAACTTCCCTTTGGAGACTGTCCCCAGTTCCACTCCTTGCGCCCGAAACGGCTCTCCTTGATCTTTAAGATTTCTTGATGATCGTGCTCCGTCAATTTATATTCCTTAGGCTCTTCTCCAAACTGCTTGAAGATCTCCTTGAGCAACAAGGCCTTGAAATCTTCAACATCCTTATCCATTCCCAGATAGGGTTTGATATTGGTAACACGGGCTTTGACCGAAGAGATTCCCTTGGTCACAAGCTTCTCAGGACGAACGTTGAGGGCGGAAGCGAGAGCTTCCATCTTTACATCGAATAAAATACAACCGTTGGAGAGGACACGCCCCTTCCATATCGACTGAGAGGCTCCGATCACCTTTTTGCCATCGACCGTAATATCGTTTCGTCCCGAAAGTTCCGCCTCAACTCCCATTGCACGAAGAGCTGCCACGATCGGCTTGTAATAGAGCGAAAAATCGATCTTCCCCCTTGCCTGATCCTTAGTAACAAACGAAAAATTGAGGTTCCCCAGATCGTGATACACCGCTCCTCCTCCGGTGATCCTACGGATCACCTTGACCTCGTTGGCTTCAATGTAGTCCCGGTTGATTTCGGCCCAAGCATTCTGGTTCTTTCCTATGATAACGGCAGGCCCGTTCTGCCAAAGTGTTACATACTCCTCTTCCTCCAAGGGAAGGTATTTAAACAAATATTCTTCAAATGAAAGATTATATTCCGGATCAAAAGAATGAGATTCTACATATAACATTATTTTCGTCTCCTTGCCGGCGCAATATGTAGCGCCTGTCCAAAAATTCCCGCTGTAGCTTCCACAACGGTCTCTGAAAGTGTCGGGTGTGCATGGATGGCTCTCAAGACATCCTTGACTCCCATGTCGTTTGCAATTGCCAAAGTACATTCCGATATCAGATCATTGGCGTGAGGACCTAGGATGTGCGCCCCAAGCAATTTACCCTCCGGCGTCGCCAAAACTTTTATAAGGCCATCTCCCTCACCCAGAGAAAGAGCCTTGCCATTGGCTGCAAAGTTGAACTTGGATGCCTTGTACTCCATCCCCGTCTCCTTGAGTTCCTCTTCGGTAAAACCGACGTGAGCGACCTCATTAAGGGTAAAGACACAGTTGGGATAGGCCTTCATATTGATATCCGGCTCATGCCCCATAAGATACTCTGCAACCGCTTCTCCCTGTGCACTCGCCAAGTGTGCAAGCTGAGGATTGTCCTTGACCACATCTCCGATCGCATAGATGCCCTCCACATTCGTTTCGAAGTTCTCATTGACAAAGATGCCCTTCTCATCATGCTCCACTCCCAAGTCCTCAAGGTTCAGACCGTCGTACACCGGCCCTCTTCCGCTTGCGATCAGGACATAGTCTCCTACGACCTCCACCGTCTCATCCTTGCTCTTGTATTGGGCGACTACTCGAAGTCCATCCCCCTCTTTTTTGATCTCCTTTGCACGGATATCGTTATAGGCTTCAATCCCCTGTTTTTTCAAAAGAGGAAAAAGCCTTCTTCCGATCTCCTTGTCTGCATTCTTCAAGATCCTAGATGCAAGAAGGATGACATGGCTTCCAAGCTCCTGATAAATACTTGCAAACTCAAGGCCGATCACACCGCCTCCCACGACGATGAGGGTCTTGGGGATCTCCCTCAGCGCCAGAAGTTCATCGGAGGTAATCACTCCCTCCAAGTCCACTCCCTTCGTCTCCGTCATCTCAGGACGGCTTCCGGTTGCAATAACGACGGCATCGGTCTCAACACTCTCCTTCTGTCCATCTCCTGTCAGAATATCCACCCGGTTCTTACTTACAATATTCGCCTCTCCGCAGACAAGACGGATGTTGGGATAACTTCCGATCAATTGGTTGATCCCTCCGACCAAGGTGTCGACGATCTTAGCTCTTCTCTCATACAAGCGTTCTCCATCGACCTTCGCCTCTCCGATCCCCAAAACGGCAAACTCCTCGCCCTTCTTGATCTGGTGCATCAACTCCGCTGTTTTGTAAAGCGTCTTGGTCGGAATACACCCCCTGTTCAAACAAGTTCCTCCGAGTCGATCTTTCTCGACCAGAACGACCTCAGCTCCCAGCTGAGCTGCTCTGATCGCAGCGACATAGCCTCCCGGGCCGCCTCCGATCACTGTAATTGTTTTTGACATTAGTTCCTCCTGTATCCAAAAACGGAGAGGAGCCTCGACCCCTCTCCGAAATGGTTTATTCTTTCGTATACTTCAAAATCGGGTTACGTGCTGCCAAAGTCTCATCCGGTCTTCTTACCAAAGTTGTCTGAGGAGCCTTCTTAAGTGCTTCGGGATCCTCTTTCGCCTCCTTCGCAATCTCCTTCATAGCTTCGATAAAAGCATCGAGTGTCTCCTTACTCTCCGTCTCCGTGGGTTCTACCATCAAAGCTTCATGTACGATCAATGGGAAGTAGATCGTCGGCGGATGGAATCCTTTATCCATCAAGCGCTTTGCAACGTCCAAAGTAGACACTTGTCCGTCCGCATTGTCTTTAAGGCCGGCAAACACACACTCGTGCTTACAAACTGTATCAAACGAGATCTTATAATACTCTTTCAAACTCTCTTTGATATAATTCGCATTCAAAACAGCGATCGTAGATGCTTCCTTAAGTCCGTCACACCCCATCATCAAAATATAGGTGTATGCACGTACCATTATCGCAAAATGTCCTTGAAAATCCTTCACACGCCCCATAGAGTTCGGCATATCATATTCAAGATGATACTTATCACCTTTTTTCTCCACCGTCGGTTTGGGAAGGAAGGGAACGAGAAGTTCCTTCACACCCACCGGACCGCATCCGGGGCCTCCGCCACCGTGAGGTGTCGTAAGAGTCTTGTGAATATTGAGGTGGACAACGTCAAAGCCCATATCTCCGGGTCTCGCATGGCCCATGATCGCATTCGCGTTGGCTCCGTCATAGTAGACAAGCCCTCCTGCTTGGTGGATGATATCAGTAATCTCCTTGATATGCGTCTCGAAGATACCTACCGTATTAGGGTTGGTGAGCATCAAGGCACAAGTATCGTCTCCTACCACTGCCTTCAAAGATTCGATATCAACCAGACCGTTCTCGTCAGATTTTACCTCGATCACACTGCAACCTGCCATAACCGCAGTAGCAGGGTTGGTTCCGTGAGCACTGTCGGGTACGATAACCTTATCCCTCTTCATATCTCCATGGTGCTCGTGATAAGCCTTGATAATATTGACACCCGTAAACTCTCCGTGCGCTCCGGCAGCCGGATTGAGAGTCATTTTATCCATACCGGTGATCTCACAAAGAGCATGATCCAGCTCATACATCAGGCGAAGAGCTCCCTGTACGGTCTCCTCCTCCTGGAGCGGATGAAGATTCACAAACCCCTCCAATCTTGCCATCTGCTCATTGATCTTCGGATTGTACTTCATCGTGCAGGAGCCCAAGGGATAAAAGCCGGTGTCAATTCCGAAGTTCTTATGCGAAAGATTCGTATAGTGACGGATAATATCCAGCTCGAACAACTCCGGAAAATCAAGTTCCTCCGTTCTCAAAAACTCCTGCGGTATCGCCTTGGTCTCCGGTACATCCAACTCCGGCAGAGAATATGCCTTACGACCTTCTACGGAAAGGTCAAAAATCATTTTATCGTAATTTTTCATTAGATCCCCTCCAATACTTCACATAGACGATCGATTTCTTCCTTGGTACGCTTCTCCGTTACCGCATAGAGAATGGCATTCTCATACTCGGGGAAACTTCGCGCAAGAGGATAACCTCCCATGATCCCCGCATCCAACAAAGCCTTGTTGATCTTAGCAGGCTCGATATCGCTTGTGAGAGCAAACTCCATAAAGAAAGGATGGCGGAACAGGCTCTTGAACTTTCCGCTAGCCGTCAACTTCTCAAACGCATAGTGTGCCTTGGACGCCGCCTGAAGTCCTACCTCACGCATTCCCTGTCTACCCATCGTACACATATAGATCGTCGCCGCCAATGTCATCAATCCCTGATTCGTACAAATATTGGAGGTCGCCTTTTCACGGCGAATGTGTTGCTCTCTCGCCGCCAACGTCAGTACAAACGCACGCTTGTTATCCAGATCGACGGTCTGTCCGACAAGACGGCCCGGTAATTTTCTCATATAAGCTTCCTTGGAGGCGATGATGCCCAGATAAGGTCCTCCGTAGTTCAGTGCAAGCCCAAGTCCCTGCGCTTCTCCAACCACTACATCCACTCCGTATTCCGCCGGAGGTTTCAACAAGCCCAGAGCAAAGGGATCGGTAGCCAAGATCATTGCACACTTCTTCACGCTGTGAGCGATCTCGGTCGCCTTCTCCACATCCTCCAGACATCCGAAGAAGTTGGGGCTTTGAAGGATGACACCCGCGGTATTGGGAGTGATCTTCTTTTTCAGATCCTCCAAATCGGTCACTCCGTCTGCAATATCAACCTCGATCAAGGTGATCGCCTGTCCGTGGCAATAAGTTTTGAGGATCTCCATCGCCTGCGGATTGATACTCTTGGAAACCACGATCTCCTTTCTTCGAGCGTAGTTGCAAGCCATGATCGCCGCCTCCGCATACGACGTTCCTCCGTCATAGAGAGAGGCATTCGCCACATCCATCCCCGTCAATCTCGTGATCAACGTCTGGAATTCAAATACATATTGAAGCGTTCCCTGGCTGATCTCCGGCTGATAGGGCGTGTATGCCGTATAGTATTCCGAACGAGAGATCAAAGCATCTACGATCGAAGGGATATAGTGATCGTAAGCTCCTCCTCCGAGGAAGCAGGTCAGATCGTGCACTCCCTTGTTTTGCGATGCACACTCCTTCATCCACTTGACCACTTCCAACTCATTCTTGTGTTTCGGTAAATTCAAATCCTTCGTTAAGCGAAACGCGGCAGGAATATCGTTGAACAGCTCATCGGTCGAAGACAAGCCGATCTTTGCGAGCATCTCCTTCTTATCCGCTTCCGTCGTCGGTATATATGGATACATTCTACTCCTCCTTTGACGCAAACTCTTCGTAAGCCTCGGGGCTCATCAAACTGTCCAGATCTCCTACATCGGAAAGAGCGATCTTGATCATCCAGTTCGCATAGCAATCGCTGTTGACAAGAGCCGGATCATCGCTCAGCGCCTCATTGACCTCCTCGACCGTTCCTCCTGCCGGCATATTCACATCTGCAGCCGTCTTGACAGACTCCACCGATGCAAACGCCTCTCCCTTTCCGAACTCCTCTCCCTCTCCCGGAAGCTCTACGTAGACGATGTCTCCCAGATGGCTCTGAGCAAAGTCCGTAATACCGATAAGAGCGGAATCTCCTTCCACCTTAATCCATTCATGATCCTGTGTATAAAGTAAGCCTTTTTCTATTTTCATTGTTCATTTCCTCCTCGGAGTTATTTACTTTTCGTATTCTTGTTCAAAAATCTCTTTGATATCAACTTCGCCTCGACCTCACGGTTCCTTATAAGCACCTTGACCTCGTTGCCAAGTACCGCCTCCTCCGTTTCAATCAAAACATTGGCAATCGCCTTTTTGAGAGTGGGACTTAGGTATCCCGTCGTCACATGACCGATCTCACGTCCGTCCTTTGCGACCTTCATCCCCTCGCGCGCGATCCCCTTGCCCAAAAGCTCAAGTCCGATCAACTTGCGTTTGACTCCCGCCGCATACTGCTCGTTAAGAGCCTTCTTCCCGATAAAATCTTCCTTGTCCAAATCGACAAAGAACTTAAAGCCCGCCTCCAGCGGTGTGATGTCCGCATCGATCTCATGACCGTAAAGAGGAAGGGCAGCCTCAAAACGAAGGGTATCCCGACAACCGAGACCGCAAGGCTCCAAATCGAACTCCGCTCCAGCTTCCAAAACCGCAGTCCAGACCTTCACAATCCCTTCACGAGTCGAATAGACCTCGAAACCGTCCTCTCCGGTATATCCCGTTCTGGAAATCATACAATCGACTCCTGCGATCTTAACATTTCGCCTGAACGCAAAGAAGGGGATCGAAGACAGATCGTAGTCGGTCAACTTCTGCAAGGTCTTTTCGGCATCCGGTCCCTGCACCGCAACCTCGCCGGTCTCATCCGAAACATTGGTCACTTCGACATCGAACCCATCCTTGTGATCCAAGATCCACTGATAGTCCTTGTCCGCATTCGACGCATTGACTACCAGATAGATATCCTCCTCCGATGCCTTGTAAGTAAGCAGATCATCTACCACGCCACCTTTTTCATCACACAAGAAGCCGTAGATGACACGTCCCTCACCCAAGGTAAGGATGTTGTTCGTCGTCAGATAGTCCGCAAACCGTCTTGCGTCCTTGCCAAGAAGAGTAATTTCTCCCATGTGTGAAACATCGAACATTCCGACACGGTTTCGCACCGCCTCATGCTCCGAAACAAGACCCTTGTACTCCACGGGTAGAAACCAACCCGCATAGTCCACCACTTTTCCGCCCGCCTTGAGATGCTCCTCATAGAGAGGTGTTTTTTTTGCCATAATTTGTTTCACTCTCCTTTATCTCCCATCGAAACAATACCCTCTTTCCACAGGATATGTATTCGATGTATTCAAATTTTTGTTTCCATTTCTATTATAATAAAGTTTGTATTTTCTGTCTATGGAAAAAGGATTTATTTCTGATAAATTTGGTAGGTTATCTCCCATAACTCAAAAGAATAATCGTATCGCCTGACGTTTCAAATGCAGAACAGTAGTACAAAGCATTTCAATACCTCCGGACTACTTGCCGTCGATATCATCGTTCAAACAAAAATAACTCCGGCTTCAAAAAACGACCCGCTTAGAATCCTAAACAGGTCGTTTCAAACTTTCGTTCCTCTCACAAAACAGTATTTTTTTGAACAAAACAGAATTTCATCCACAAAACTGCCGCCTCATTATCTTTTGATACCCTTACCTATTAGAATTGACAGGTTGAACACTTTGAAACATATCGTCCTCCAAATCGTTTTTCGGTAGTGATATCTGTTTCTTCCCCGACATTTCAGATGGAAAATAGTATGAACAACAAGATATCACCCTAGCACAGAGGTGCAAACAACCTCTTCACTCCGTCCCATACACGTTTGAACAATCCCGACCTCATATCCTCAATTCTTCTCTGACGACACTGCTTTTGAAGATCCTGCATATCCTTCTTGAGATCCTTCAATAGAGAAGCCTTATAGAAGATGGAATTGCACTCAAAATGCAAGAACAAACTTCGGTAATCCAGATTGACCGTGCCGACCGTCCCCATCACATCGTCCATAATACACGCCTTCGCATGAAGAAAACCCGGAGTATACTCATAAATGTTCACTCCCGCCTCCAACAGAGGCTTGTAATAACTACGCGACATCTCATAGACAGACTTTTTGTCCGGAATTCCGGGCATATAGATCCTTACATCGATCCCCCTCCTCGCCGTCCTGATCATCACTTCAAAGAGCTGTTCTCCCAGCATAAGATACGGGGTATAGAACCATATATACTCTGTCGCCGCCTCAAGCATCTCGATATAGAGGTTGTAACTGTGCGGAAGCTTGTTCGCCGGAGAATCGTAATAGGGAAGAATGTAACCGTCTTCGCCCTCTACCTGCGTGTTCCTTTCGATATCAAGATCGATCTTCTCCTCTGAAAATGCCGACCAAAACTCACAGAACATAAAGGTATAGCTTTGGACCGCCGCGCCCGTGATCTTGAACCCCACATCCTTCCAGTATCCGAACCTCTCTATCTCATTGATGTACTCGTCCGCAAGATTCATCCCTCCACTAAAGGCAACTCTATTGTCAATAACGAGAATCTTCCTGTGATCCCTGTTGTTGAGAGCACCGCTCAGCCACTTCAGGGGATTGAACGCAACGATCTTGATCCCCTTGCTCCTAAGTTCGCGTGCATTCCTTCCGGAAAACGTGCTGATACTTCCCACATCGTCATAGATCACGCGAACATCAAGACCTTCTCTTACCTTCCTCTCCATGACCTCGACCATACTCCTCCACAGAGAACCGTCCTCCACGATAAAATACTCGACAAAAATAAACTTCTCCGCCTTGTTCATCTCTTCAAGCATATCGGCAAACAGAGCCTCTCCGGTGGAATGATAGACCGCAGTCTTGTTTCTAAGCGGGGGAAATCCCGACATCTTCGAGATATAGCCGAAAATCTGCCCGAGCCTCAAGTCGTCCTTCGCAAGCTCAGCCATGACCTCCTCATCCTGATCGAGATACCTCTCCCAGTCCTTCCTCGCCTCCTCCAGCCTCAGTTGCAACCTCTTCCCCGTCCTTCTGTTCCCGAACAGCAGGTACAACACCGTACCCAAAAACGGAAGGACCAGAATGACAAGGAGCCACAACATCTTGTAAGCGCTTTCTTCCCTACTCGAAACAATGTAGAGAACAAACAGAAATGCCAACAAAGACAGCCCCATCTGTATCAGCGCAGAATACGCGGATAGCCACGTCAAAAGCACATAGATCCATACACCTTGAACGACCAAAGCGGGAAGGACCGCCAGCACCCTGCCTCCCAATATCTTCTTGTGATTTACCCGACCTTCCATCCTCACTTCTCCTTCCTCCAACACGACAACCTCGGCCCGTTAAAAGCGGGACCTTCTGCGACCCGTAAACCGTCCGATAACAGGATACGATCCTTCTTAACGCAGGTAGACCTTGGAGACCGATTCGGAGTGGTTAGCAAACACCATCGCCCCGTAGGTACAATCAAAGCTGATGATATCTCCCACCTTTACTCCGCCGGGTACTTCCTCGACATCCAAGATCAGATGGTCGCTGGAACCCCCAAGGATCTCAGCACCCTCCAACCTTACCTTGAGAAAGTCGAAACTGCCTACATCACGTTTGCCCAAGGCAAGCAACGCCCTCTTCCTCATCCCTCTGTCCTCAAACTGCGGAGTGTTGCCGAAGGCATCGATAAAGATCTTGCCGATGGGATGGGAGGCCTTTGTCTTCACCTCGATGACCTCCGCCTTGATCTTGTAGATATCTTGGTGCATAAAGGGCATATCGCACTTCCAATCGTCAATCAAATCTCTGGAAACAACAATCCCCTCTCCGATCCTCAAGTGATTGATCCCCTCCGGCACCGCCTTCTTGAGCACCAGAGGAAGGGTAGACGTCGCACCTCCGGACACATAATCCAGCTTGCGATCGATCTTGTCTTCGATCTTACGGGCGATACTGACCAAACGCCCCAAATTCGTGCTGTCCGGCGATATAGCACCGTAACAGCCCAAGTTCGTTCCGATCCCCTTCAAACGCAGAGAAGAACACTCGTGCTCGATATACAGAGCCGCCTCGATCAGCTCCTCCTCATCGAAGAAACCCTCTCTCAGATCTCCCAGATCCATCATCAGAAGAACTCCGTGGACGACCTTTTGCTTCCTCGCCGCCTCATCCGTCAGTTTGATGACCTCCATCTCCGATTGCAGGGAGATATCCGCATACCTCACGACCTCCTCAAGTTCGGACTTCATGGGGATACGGATCAACATCAACTCGCCCTCAAACCCGTCTTCCCTCATCTTTCGGATCGTGTTCATCCTGGAATCCCCGATGGAAATACAACCGCTGTCCAAGAGTAGCTTGGCGATCTCGTTATAACCGTGCTTGTAGGTGTCCACAGCCTTTACCACTCCCGTGACCTCTATGGCGCACTCCTTACATCTGCTTACAATATTTTGAGCATTCTCCTTGAGATGCTTCAAATTGATCTCCATGACCGGATAACTTTGTTTTGTCTGCATACATACCTCCTTGTTCATTCACAATACTTCAAGAGCCGATCCTCAAAAATCCGCCTTTGAAGTCCCTGACCCGTTCCCGTCCTTAGAGAAAAACCAGCTGTTCTCTCATACAAACCGAGCTTTTTTCTCACAGAAGAGCGTCGGAACATTTCTGCTGTAGTCGCAGATGGATAGGTCCTCCTACCTTATGTCCCCATCATAATACGGACAAGTCAATAGCGTAGTTGAAACTCACTGCACTTATCAAGGTGCCGACACACTGCGACCCTTACAGCGGTCTTCGACCTCCGGACAGAACTCGCCTCGATATGCTCTCAAAAACGGTTTCTATAACAGAACCTAATTTAAGTATACCACATTTTCTCACGCAAGAGAAAGACCGTCCTTCTTCGGTCGAACAACCGTATGGAAGCAAAAAATAAGAGGAAGTTCAACATGTGGTCGGATCTTCCTCTTATTTTATACTTGCCTATCGTTATTTATCGAAATCTCTTTTTATATCGAGTTTGTTCCTCAAGTCTTACACTGTGCTCCAATAGAAAGATCTATTTTTCGACTATGAACAATCGTTTTATCTTCTACAGGTCACAGTATCCACAACTCAAAGGAATATCGCTCTTATCTCTTCACTTGGATGGTGATTGTCTTGGTCTTGTGTTCCCAATTGACACTTGCCTCCAATCCCAATTCCTTGAGGGCTTGCTGAACATCTCTGAGCGGAAGCAGAACTCTTCCGTTCTTCGTCATCATCGGAGCACTCAATGCCTTCTCCACTCCGTTTACCTTCATTGTCTTTTTGCCCATGGTCAACTCGACCTTCTTGCCGTTGTAGACAAAGACTGCCGTCTTGGTCCCGGCATCATAGCTCACGCTTACTCCCAGCAGTTCGCCCACCGCTCTTGCAGGCAACATGGTCTTGCCTTTTTCGACGATTGGCGGTGTGTCGAGTTTCTTCTTGACGAGAACTCCTTTCTCCAGAGCTTGGTAATCCAAGGATCCGATCTTAAGCACTCCCGCAGTCTTCATCGCACTTGGAGCCTTGGTTTCGTGTTTGGGCGAACTCTCGTCGAAGACTTCGACGATATCGGGCAGTTTCGGCTGGTCTTCCTTCGGTGCCTTCGGCATCTCCGGTTTCTCCGGTTTGTCCTTGTCGCCTCCGCCGGAACCTGTTCCCGTGCTCGTACTGCTGTTCCACTTCGCATAGAGGACCATATCTGCCGTTACGGGATCGGAGAAGTTCCATGGGGTCGTATAAGCCCCATCGGTATACCAACCCTCGAAGCTGTAGCCCGCTCTGGTAGGAGGTGCAGGAGGTGCTACCGGAGTGTTCGGTGCTACATATGCAGGCGCGACCGTGCTTCCTCCCTGTGAGTCAAAGATTACCGCAAGGTTTGCGATCGATACAAAGTTCGCTGTGATCGTCACATCACTTGCCGGCATAAGAAATTCGGTAGACAGTTCTGTATCATCTACGAAGATCACTCCCTTATCACTGCTCCAGTTGACAAAGCGTTGTCCGCTCGGTGCAGGATTTGCCGTGACGGTGACCATATTTCCCATCCTTGCCGTTGCAAGGTCGGAGGTTCCTCCTATTACTGTAACGGTATAGGTGTTGGGGATCCAATTTGCATCAAGATCCATATCCTCCGTTACAGGATCGGAGAAGTTCCACTTAACACCTAATCTGTACCACCCCTCGAAGCTATAGCCCGCTCTGGTAGGTGGTGCGGGTTCCGGGATCGGATTGCCCGGCACTACACTGGCAGGCGGGATCGAACTTCCTCCATCTGTAAAAAACGTTACCCGTACATGGGTATTCGGAGCGAAGTGTGCTGTAATGGTCACATCACTTGCAGGCATATAGAAGTCTGATACCGGTTGTATATGATTGCCGAAGAAGGTAGGTACATCGCTGCTCCAACCGATAAAGTGTTGTCCGCTCGGTGCAGAATCCGCCGTGATATCTACTCTTTCTCCCCTTTTCGCTGTTGTTTGGCTTGCACTTCCTCCCACTACCGTAATGGTATATTCTTTCTCTGTCCACTTCGCATAGAGGGTCATATTCCCGGTTACGGGATCGGAGAAGTTCCATGGGGTCGTATAAGCCCCATCGGTATACCAACCCTCGAAGCTGTAGCCCGCTCTGGTAGGAGGTGTAGGTTCCGGGATCGGATTGCCCGGTGCTACACTTGCAGGTGGAACCGAACTTCCTCTCCACGAATCAAATTTGACTATCACAATTCCGATCGGCGCAAAGTTGGCTGTGATCGTCACATCGCTCTCGGGCATTGCGAAGGTGGTAGACGGTGCCGTAGCATCCGCAAAGGTCACTTCCTTATCACTGCTCCATCGGACAAAACGTTGTCCGATCGGTGCAGGGTCTGCCGTGACATCTACTGATTCTCCACTTTCCGCTGTTGTTTGGCTTGCACTTCCTCCCACTACCGTAATGGTATATTATAAGATGTATCGATATACCAACCGTCAAAGGTATAGCCTGCTCTGGTGGGTGGTGCGGGTTCCGGGATCGGATTGCCCGGTGCTACACTTATAGGCGGAACCGAACTTCCTCCCGTTGAGTCAAAGCTTACGACCTTTTGTCCCACCGGAGCGAAGTTGGCTGTGATCGTCACATTCCTTCCGGGCATCCTAAAGAAGGTGGATGGTGATGTAACATCCGCAAAAACTACTTCTGCATCACCGGTCCAACCGGAAAAGCGTTGTCCGCTCGGTATGGGACCTACCTTGACTCTAACCAACTCTCCCTCACTTGCCGTTGCAAGTCCGGAGGTCCCTCCTACTACCGTGATCGTATAGAAAGTCACATTCGGATCTCGTTCCCACTTTGCGTAAAGAATCATATTATCCGTTACGGGATCGTTAAAGTCCCAAGGAGTAACAAAGGTATCTTCCTTGTACCAACCCTTGAAGGTATGGCCCGGTCGTTTCGGATCCTCCGGCTTTGACACCGGTGTGTTCTTGGGGACCAATACAAAACTGGACCTCCCATTCCCCTCATCGAAATCGACCCCAAACTTACTCGGATCAGTCGAAGCGTATTTCAACGGGACCTCAAAGGTGATCTCGTTCTCCTCTCCCACGATATTTACCTTATCGGGGGTATTCGGAGCGAATCCCCTATACTCGAAGTCGGCCAACTTGCTAAACAGCTCCCGATCGGTAAAGGATAAACCCTTAGCTGCAAGGAAAGATTCGGTATAAAGCACATGTCCGTCCGGAGTCAAAAACTTGACCGTGATCTCTTTCATCTCTATTCCACCCAGAAGAGTCACTATATACTCCGCATTATCATCAAAAAATACATTTTCATTCTGATCGGCAATCTCAACAGGAGCTCCCCCGTCCTTGGTATAGGAATAGGGTCCCTTAAAGTTGTTTAATCCTGCATTACACAGTCCCTTGAGTTTTAGGGATTTCAAGTCCTTCATCCCTTCAAACGCTCCATAGGCTTCGATATTGAGGACTCCCCAAGAACTTAGATCAAGAACCTCTGCGCCGGAACGATCAAACATCCTCTTCATCGTCCGAAGTGCTCCGGGTCTCCATCTTTTTACATTATCTCCAACCCCTCTAAACTCGTCTGCAGAATAAAACATAAAATCCATATTTATCACCTTGGAGACATCCCAAGCACTTACATCGGGGTTTGCTTTTTCAACATAACCGAACGTATAACTCATATCCGTTACCTCGGAGACATCCCAAGCACTTACATTGGGGTTTGCCTTTTGAGAAAAAGCGAACATATAACTCATATCCGTTACCTTGGAGACATTCCAACGACTTACATCGGGATCTGCCTTGTCAATAGCGAAAAACATACGGTTCATATTGGTCACATTGGAAACATTGAGATCTGAAGGAAGTTTGATCTCTCCGTCAAAATCCTGAAAAAATCCCATAAACTTTCCATTGTCTTCAATACGCGTATCGTCGGGCAGAAGAATGGCGTTGCTTTCAAAGCGAAGGGTAAAATCGCTGTTGTTAGCCCAACCGTCATATCCTTTAAAGTTCTCTTCACTGAATTTGCGTGCAAGTTCCTTCCATTTCCCATTATCGATCTTGCCTGCTCCTCGGACAGTGAGGGTTTGAGTTGCCTGATCCCAAGTGGCCTTGACCGTTCCTCCTGCGTCCAGTTCGAAGTCGTTAATCGTCTCGATCGGTGTGACCTCCGCATGGGCTACTGCTCCCCGGAGGTCCGCTGTCCACAGACCGAAGGTCATCAGAAGGCTGAGCATCAGAGCCAGGAGCCTTCTTGAACCTGTACTGCTTGTTGTTTTCATAACTACCGTCCTTTCTCTACATTTATTTCAGCGATATGTCCTCGCCGGATCACCCTTTGTATTAGGATCACCTCCCTTTTCTTTTTCTTACGTTCTTTCTTTTGATAAAATTTTCTCACAATTTATGCATCTTGATTTTAACAGATAAATACGTTTTCGTATATTACCCAAAAGTATTACTTTTTTCTACTCCTTTACTCTAACATTTGTATCTTCAATGATTACATAGCTTGATTTTTTTTTAAAATTTTTGACTTTTTTATTTTTTCCATTTTCTACTGTTCTTCATGTAGGATTTTTGGATCAGATAATAGTATGATTGACAAAAAAATTCTAGTTATTGCCGTCCCCGAATCCTCAAGGTGGCACTTTATACTATTATTCTTTTGAATAGTAGTATAAACAATCTGTGACCCATAGAAGACAACATAGTTTTTCGTCATCGAAAAATAGATATATCCATACTTCTATTGAAAAATAGTATTATACTAAAAGATATCGATGCAATACTATTATTCTTTTAAGTTATGGATATAAACAATCTATTATCCATAGAAGATAAACCAAATTTTCGTGGTTCGAAAAACAGATATATCTATACTTCTATTGAAAAATAGTATAGATACGTTTTCTAGTTGTATGTTGCGATCCAGCATATCGAACTTCTTTGCATAAAAAAGAAGCCCTTCC
>JAUMWQ010000211.1 GCA_030529565.1 Filifactor alocis
TAGGACAATTTTTCATAGTCAAAAAAATAGATATATCCATACTTCTATTGGAGAATAGTATTAGAAAATATGTTTGGCTGAAACAAACATGGATTTATTTGATTTTTCAAATTATGAGGTATTGCCCTATTTTTCATTTGAAATGCCGGGTATACAGAATATGTCATTATCGAAAAGTAACTTGCAGGACGACAGCTCAAAGTATTCAACCGATGAATTTTAAAAGATAACAGTATTCTCTTTGCGAGGAGGTTTCCCGCCGGACGACAGGCACCGGGGGAAGAACTGTTTTGTTTGATGCCGGGATCCTGTTGTGATATCAGGGACAGGGGAGATATCATTACCGAAAATGTTTCAGATGACGAGTGAGGATCACAAAACCGATCAAGGCACTATTTTCACCCGAAATTCAAGTCAAAAGGACAGAATTTGGAAAGGAGGAAGTATGGGAGTATTCGATATGTTCAAGAAGAAGGAGAGGACGAAGATCCCTCTCGTCTATTACAGAGGGCTTGAGGTGGAAGGACGGGAGGCGGACGAGGAGGAGTTTTCCTTCGACTATGCACGCAACGTTATTTTGTTTGCACAGAGGATGCACGAAGTGGGGACCTTGGCGGAAGAAGAGGTCGTCAGTTTTTCGATCCCGAAGATCCTTTCGCAGGTGCAGTCCTGGGGACTTCTTCCCAAGATCAAGCCTCCGAGCCTTGTCGACACGGTCACCATCCTCTTCGGAGCGGATTATATAAATAGGTGTGTGAGAGATATGGAAGGGGGCGTATGTCTGCTACCTCCTCAGCTGGTCTTCTACCACAGCGCCAAGGACAGGAACTACTATCTGAGTCTGGTGGGTGAGAGCCTCGATTGGAAGGAGAACACGATCGACGAATCCGAGCTGGAGAACAGAGCGGAGATCATCCGAAAAAGCCGCGGACCGAAGTTTGGTCTCAAGGATACCGCGGAGCTTCAAACGGCATTTTACATCCTGTTCTCCTTCCTCAAATATATGACGATGACCTCCGCAAAACAAAAGGGTTATGACAAGCCGATCCAAGTTCTGGACAGTCTCTTTGAAGGTGGAGGGTTCTATGAGCACCTCAACCAGTATTTTGCCTTGAACACCGAGAAGAAGAACGACTATCCGGAGGCATACAGAGCAAAGAGTTTTACTGATCTGGCAGAGCAGCTTTTGAGGAGGAAGACCACAGTGCTGAACTTGGAGGGTTCTTCCTTCGAGAGCCTGATCAGGGGAGCGGGAGATCTGTATGTTTCGGGAAGTGAGGTCTACGAGAACCGTTTTGCCTTGATCGAAGACCTTCAAAGGCAGGCGGAAAGAAGGGGAGAGAGTCTGTGGATATGGAAGAAGGAGAAGTTTTCGACGTCCACCCTGTTTCTGTGTGAGAAGAAGGGTCGAGAAGGTCTTGCGGAGGGACCGGAGGTCCTCTGCCCCTTCTCGAGCGATCTGAAACGTTCGTACAGGGAGGAGTTGCTTGAAGAAACGAGGATAAGGAGGTTGGCGGGCGAGCTCTATCCCCTGCTCGGCGTCAGAGACATGCAAGAGGCCATGCTGAAGATCACGGGAGAAGAACTGCTCGATCCCTATCTCTATAAGAACGACTTCCTTGCCGAGTTCGACTGGGATGAAGATATCCATTACAGTCTCTACCACCTCCTCGATAAGAGGGGTCTGGCGGATCTTTTGGAAGATTCGGTCATCGATGACAGGACCTTGGATGACAGGGTCCTGGATGAAGACGAGGGGGCATCGGTCTGCGACAGGGTTTCGGTCTATGCCGATCTGATCCGGGAGAGGGGAAGTCTGCTGTTTTCCGTCGATGACGGGGAGGAGCTCTTTATCTTCGGCCTTATTGAGGAGCCGGACAGAAAGAGGTTTGTCGAACTGATGGAAGAGGCGGAGAAGACCGGAGAGATCGAAGGATACAGGTTGTTTTATTAGGAAAATATCGTATCGTTCAAAAAATCAACTTCATACCGATGATAAAACTTTTGAACATATGGATTCGGCAAACCTTTGTCATGTATGAACTCAGAAGGAAAATCAAAGGTTTGCCTTTATATGTTGTTTTTTATCAAAACGTGGAAGAGACATGGAGATTGAAATTTATGCGCCAAGCTATTTTTAGCTCCTTGTTTCGAGTCGTTATTATATTGGGGCAAAGAGGAGGATAAGAGGAGATATGAAGAAGGTTCTGTATTTTGTTCCGGCAATTCTTTTTTTGATGTTTCTTATATGGGCCGTATTTCGGTTGGGGATAGGTTCGATAGAACCCACAGCCGCTCTCTTTGCTTTGTTTTTGATGACCGCGGGTGCTTTGCTCGGAATGGGATCTTTGATCGGAGCCTTGGTCGGAATATCGCCCGCACTCTACCTCATTTCCTTTGGTAGGGATACGAAGACGGGAGTGGAGTTTTATGTCGGGCTTTTTCTCCTGATCTATTACGCCCTGTGCGGTTATGGTGTATGGAGTGCAAAAAGAGGGCGAAGAGAGACGGATAAGCGGATATAGTTTGCAGGTCGGTGTCATTTTCTGCGAAAAAGTGTGGGGTGGCGTCCGCCTCTATACAAAATATTATCACCTGATTTTTCGGGCAATGATGTATTTTGTATATCCGGAATTTGAGGTAGAAATAGGATAAATGGGG
>JAUMWQ010000212.1 GCA_030529565.1 Filifactor alocis
TTCCAGGTATGCTCGGATCTCCTCGGCTGCTTCTTTGTTGTCTGATATCAAATTGATCTCCGGGCTCTTTCCAAACAGGAATCTCGCCTCTTCTTTGATGAGCTTCTTAATGAAATTTGTGATCTTCTTCGTCGGCTCATAGTCCAATACCGGAGTTTCCCACTCCTGCCCTTTTCCCTCGTAGATGTCGTAGAGGCGGATGATCTGTGTCATGTCTCTTGTGACCTCTGCGCCATATATTCCTTCGATTTCTTTCTTGATGAGGTCCATATTGACCATATCATCGTGCCCCCTTTCCGGAATGATTGATTCGTTCTTTCTTATTCACCAAGTTCCTCAAAATCGTGTATACAAAATATCGATCTCCGTCCAAACAGTGATCGGATTCTTTGATGGGTTTATCTTCTCCTCGCTCCGCTGCCTTCGGATCCCAAGAATAAGAAGAAAACTCCTTGAAGGTCTCTTTGCAACAGTCGTTATACAGAAGTATCCCTTGGTACAAGAGACTGCTGACAACTCGTATTCCGTCAAGAACCTCGTTTCGTGCCGGAATGATCTTGTATCCCCGTTTTCGCATCGTCGCGATAAAACTTGCTGCAGACGGGTCCACAATAATCGCTGCCGGCTTCACACTGCCAATCCATCGTTCGTATTCGTTCGCATATTCCTCGTCAGTTTTCTGAATCCCGCTGCTTCTTCCGGAGTAGTAGTATTCCTTGACCTTGAACCATTTTCCCTGATATTCTCCCCAAAGGTTGAATGTCGTCGGATTCTGCGTTCCATAGTCCATCGAGACATAATATTTCGAATACGATCGCTCTTGAGTCTTGACCTTGTGCTTTTCTTCATCGAACATATCATAGATGAGACCTTCTGCAAGCACCCATAAGCCGAGAATACAGCGTCGGAAGAATACGCCGGTATACATGCTCCGGTATCGTTCCTTGATCTTTTCCGATAAAGAGAGATTGTCATCCATTGTGAAGTGAAGGTAAAGGATGTTCTTATCCTTCGCTCGATCAACCCACTCCAACTTGAACCAGTGATACGGGCCTCTCGGGTTACAGTTAAACCAAAACTTAGAGCCCTCGATAGAGCAACGGCCCGTTGCCTGATCTACAAACGACTGCGGCATCAGTGCGACCTCATCGAAAAATACACCCGCTAAGGTGATCCCCTGGATAAGATCCTGAGAGCTTTCGTCCTTTCCTCCGAAGATGTAGAAGTAATTGACTTTTTCGGCTCGATGGATCTCCACCATATTCTCATTCCGGTGTTCCAATATCCGGTAGCCCCTTGAAAAGAGCATGATTTTGAGCCAAAACCATACATTTCGACGAAAGGAAGAGATCGTCTTTCCGCACATCGCAAAGTTTTGAGAAGAAAAACTCTCCATTGCCCACATCACGAAGGATAAGGACATGGATACCGTCTTTCCGCTTCGGATTGCCCCGTCGGCGATGATTCCGTCCTTTTCGGATACGCCGGATTCCTCCAACCACCATGTTAGAATCTTCTTTTGCTTCACCGAGAACGGTTTGAACTTAAACAGTGCCCTCTTCATCTTCATCACTCCAAATGTTGCTTGCCTCTCCCTTCAGAGCGGACAAGAATCCATCGTCGTGATACTCTGAATCGTCGATCATTCGGCTTGCTTTTGTCTTTTCTGTTTCCGCTTGAATCTTATCCACTTCCGCAAAGAGCTTTTGCACTTTGGCTTTCTGCTCTTCCGTCGCCATATTCATGTGATTTGCAAGCCAATCAAGTGCTTTTAGTTTATCCGGCAGCTTGATACTCGCGCCTTCTTTTCCTTGCTTGACTTCTAAGATCAGAGAAGTATCCACTTCTGTCGACTGCTTGAACCTTGCCACATTGACCACTCTTGTCAACATCTTCTTTTCGCCGGTTTCTTCATCCCTGACTATAACAGGACCCACCGCGGACATAACCGGAACCTCTTCTGTTCCAAATTCGATATAGTCTCCAATATCTGAAAAGGCATAATCCATGTATTCCTGAAATATATCTGACTCAGACAGGAATTCTCTGGTATACCTCGCCTTCTTGAGGCGGTCTATTTCTTCTCTTACATGAGGTTTTTTCAGGAGTTTGTATCCTTCTGTACCAGCTACACCGTAACTTCCCCCATATGCTTTTTGATAACTTCTTGCTGCATTAAAGCTTCTGATGAAGTACAGGCAAAAAAGTTGTTGCCTGTCTGTCAGCTCAGTATTTTTTATCACCGCTTCGACTTCTTCGGTGATCAACTTCTTTTTAGCGTTCGCTTTTTCTTTCCGAGCGTTCACTACTTCTTCCGAACGCTCACCAGTTTCGTTCGCCCATTGATGTTTCCATCTTCGCACTGTGCCCTCCGGCACATCAAGTCTTTTGGCGATATCTACTAAGCGTTCGCCTTTATAATAAAGCTCCTTGGCCGTTGATTTTTTCTTATTTGGTGCCCGTGCCAATGATCACCACCTCTCATTCAATCATCTTTATCGCTGCTTCGGCCCTTTCTGAATGTTGATGTACATCTGCCTTTTCCTCCCACCCTTCAACCTCTCATAGCTCTCTCTAAGGTATTCGTTGTTCGGAATGATGTTTTCTTTCAGAAAGCGAATGATACACCGGCATCCGTACTCACTTCGAAAA
>JAUMWQ010000213.1 GCA_030529565.1 Filifactor alocis
AGTATCATCGTTATGTTTATTCACAGGCAGTATATGTCGGTGATGTCCGGTTTTATGATGGAGAAGTACGACATCGATATCTCCCAGACGACAAACCTCGTCAATGCGATGTTGTACGGTTATGCCTGCATGCAGATCCCCAACGGGATCTTGGTTGACAAGGTGGGAGTTCGTAAACTGATGGTCGGAGGCTGGGCGATGACGGCTGTTTGCAGTATCGTGATGACGATGACCGAAAGCTATCCCGTGGCGCTTGTGATGAGATTCCTGACGGGGGTAGGGGTTGCGGCTTCGGTCACCTCCGCGATGAAGGTGCAGGCGCTCTGGTTTGAAGCGAGACTGTTTTCACAGCTTTCCGCGATGATGGCTCTGATCTCGAATATGGGTAACATCGTCTCGACCGTTCCTCTGTCCTATGTCGTAACGAGGTTCGGAGGGCAGACGGCTCTTTGGGGGATCACGGCTCTGACCGTCTTTTGTGTATTGCTGAACTTTGTCCTCGTGAAGGATAGGAGAAAAGAAGAAGAAGGCCCTCGTTTTGAAGTGGGAAGGGCTCTCAAGGAGGTGCTTTTTAACCGTGCTTCGTGGCCGCCTATGATCATCATCCTGACCTTTATTTCCGTTACGACCTCCCTGTCCGGATTTTGGGGGATCCAGTATATTTCAACGACCTATCGGATTGATACCTTGGAGGCATCGAAGTATATGTTCTTTTTGACCATAGGGCTGATGTTGGGTTCTCCTCTGGTCTCGGTGATGGATACCGTAAATAAGGGGGATAATCGCAAGAATGTGGAACTGTTCACCCTCCTGTTCTTTTTGGAGTGGCTCTACATCGTCGTCGTGCGTCAAGGAAGGCCTTCCCTGTATGAGCTGCCGATCTTGCTGGTGATCATGGGAATAGCGGTAATGTTTCATCTTCTTCTGTTTACGGTGGGCAAAGAGGTCAATAAGCTGGAGAATTCGGGGATTGCCATCTCGAGCGTCAATACGATGGAGTTTGTGGGAAGCTCCTTTATGAACTCCCTGATCGGATTTTTGGTCCTTCGAGGAGTGGGGATCGAAAGAGCGA
Organism: Filifactor alocis; assembly: GCA_030529565.1. Classification (GTDB taxonomy): domain Bacteria; phylum Bacillota; class Clostridia; order Peptostreptococcales; family Filifactoraceae; genus Filifactor; species Filifactor alocis_A. The sequence continues at coordinate 1,073 of JAUMWQ010000213.1, forward strand.
TAGGAGTCTACCTTGTGTCTTCAGCGATCTGTTTTGTAACGGTGTTTTTTATTCCCAAGAATCAGGGAAGAAGGGAGTAAGAGATGTTGGATTATCTTGCGAGGAAGTTTATCAAAGAACATACGCAGGTGCAGAAAAAGGAGGTCAGGACGGCATACGGATATCTGGGAGGAATCGTGGCGGTTTTGGTGAACCTTCTGCTGTTTCTGATCAAGCTGATCGCGGGATATATCAGCGGAAGCCTTGCGATCACGGCGGACGCGTTTAACAATCTCTCGGATTCGGGGTCGGGTCTGGCGACCATCCTCGGGTTTTACTATGCGATGAAACCTGCGGACAAGAAACACCCCTTCGGGCACGGGAGGCTCGAGTATATATCCGCTCTTTTTATCGCCTTTATGATCCTCTTGGTCGGCGCTCGTTTTATGAGGATCTCGCTGGAGAGGATCCTCTCTCCTCAAACGGTGGAGTTCAGTCGACCTGTTGTGATCATCCTGCTTGTCTCCATCCTGCTCAAGGGCTATCTTGCACTCTTCAATCGAAGGCTCGGAAAAAGGATCCGCTCCGAAGCCATCGTGGCGGCGGCCTTCGACAGTATCAGCGATGTCGTTATCACATCCGCAGTTTTGGTATCTCTTTTTATCGGGAAGAGGTTCGAGCTTCGAATAGACGGTTATGTGGGAGGAGCGGTAGCTCTTTTGATCATAGTGGGAGCTTTGAAACTCATATGGGAGACGCTGTCACCTATTTTGGGAGAAGCAACGGACGAAGAGCTCATTTTGCAGCTTGAGAAGGAGATCTTGAGCCTTCATCCGTCGGTCTTGGGTGTTCATGACATGGTGGTCCACGACTACGGCCCTTCGAAGAGGTTTGTGACTGTCGATATGGAACTGCCCCATACCTTGAGTCTGGTGGAGGCTCACTACATAGCCGACAAGGTGGAAAGGTCGATCTCCGAACGCTTTGACCTCTCTCTCTTCGTCCATGTGGACCCTAAGAACACCAAGGATAAGGAGACCTACGAGATGCTAAAGAAGGTGGAAGAAGTCCTGAAGGATGTGGATCCTTCCTTGGAGCTTCACGATTTTCAGATGTTGGACTTTGGAGAGAGGACCGTTCTGTTCGATCTGATCCTTCCCTATGAATACAATGAGCAGAGGATGCAGGAAATCGTAGATCGGGTGGAAAGAGGGATCAGGGAGAAGGCGCGAGACTGTGATCTTCTGATAAAGATCGATAAAGAAGGAGTCCATCTTCACTGATCGGAAGCAGTGCTATTTCCGATCGAGGTGCGCTTATACTTCTATTCACAAACACAAAAACTCATTTTATCGCCCCTGGAATAAAGGGTGTTGATATCGACAGTTCGGGCGGATAACGGTATAAAATCGGACAAAGGGTTGCTGATACTATGATACGATCGAAGTGAGGTCATCTCTTTTTCTGTTATAGCAAAAAAATTGTATCACTAATAAATTTCAAGGCGTTGATATCGATAAACGAATATAATGGAAAGGCCTAAATTGCAATAGCAAATGCATATTTTTTTGAAATTATTTGAAGACCCGGTAT
>JAUMWQ010000013.1 GCA_030529565.1 Filifactor alocis
ATTCCGTCTTTTTTGAATTCAAACTCATTGCTCATATCCTTCATCGTACGGAAGATATAACTTGCGTTCTCAATGGAAAGCGCACGGTCGGACAAGAAGGGGGTATGGATCGCCTCCGTCATCATTCCGAGCAGGCAGAGTTTTTGATTAGTCATTACCGTTACCATATTGAACAACGCATCCTGGATATGTCCACGGAAGATGTTTCCGGTCATAAACTTCGTAGGAGGCATATACTTGAGTGGAGCTTTCGGGAAAATTTCTCTCGCCATCTGTGCTTGCGCCAACTCATAGAGGAAGGCATTCTCCAGTTCAGGATCCATCTCAAAGGCGTGGCCCAGACCCATCTGCTCTTCCGGCAAACCCGCAAACAGCGCAAACTGTTCGTTGATAAACTGAGACGCCAACACAGTATAGGCTTCTTCATATGCATCCGCTGTCGTAAGATAGTTATCTTCTCCCGTATTGATGATTACTCCCGCAAAACCGTTGATGATCCTTGAGAAGTACTGGTCGATCATCGTACGCTTCATATTGATATCACGGAAGAGAATCCCGTAGAGAGCGTCGTTGAGCATAACATCGAGTCTTTCGATGGCACCCATCGCTGCAATTTCGGGCATACACAATCCGGAGCAATAGTTACATAGCCTAATATAACGTTTCTGTTCTTCTCCTACTTCGTCCAAAGCCTTTCTCATCAAACGGAAGTTTTCCTGTGTCGCATAGGTTCCACCGAAACCTTCGGTCGTCGCTCCGTAGGGCACATAGTCAAGCAGGGACTGTCCTGTTGTACGAATTACGGCGATAATATCCGCTCCCTGTTTCGCACCTGCCACCGCCTGTGTGATATCTTCGTAGATGTTTCCCGTTGCAACGATGATGTACAGATACGGTCCTGTCTTATCTCCGAATTCAGCCAGATATTCTTCTCTTGCCTTTCTGTTTTTAGCAATCCTCTCAACCATCTGTTTTGCAACTTCTCCGACCTTCATTTTGATCTCAAAGACATCCTTAATCGGGAGTTCCAGCAAGTTCAATTCTTCACTGCTTACCTTTTCCGCGATCTCCTGAGGACTCAGACCTGTTTGGAGCATTGCATTTCCTATATAGAAGGCAACTCCTTCTCCGAGACCACCACCGTTGTGGATGTGATCCACAACCACGTTGGGAAGCGGAACTTTGAACTCATCGATCCCGTCGATCCCAAGCAGACGGCAGACAGCACGTTCCACCGTTACTGTGGTATTCTTATCGATAAATTGCTGGACTTCTTCCGCTATCTTTCGTGCAGATTCTTTCGCCTCCGCAACCAGCTTAAAATCCAAGTTTAATTTACTTTGCATTCTCTCACCTCGTATAAAATCTCTCTATAATATCAAGGATCTCCCTATCCAATCCCAAGAGTGCCGCAATGTTGAGTGCATCTTTGGGGACTTCATGACTTTGAACCTCTTCCAAATGATAGTCCATATGCTGTTGGAGAATATCCACGGATTTGGTCCGATTCAAGTCTATCATCTTCTTTAATTTGTCAAAGTCTAAGTACTTCAACCCGTTGACTTCATAATGCCTTGTCCCCTCCATATCGATCCCGTCATAGTGGGTGGATATCAAGGAGAAGGATTTTTTTTCTTTCAAAAATGTGATGACCGCCTGTACGATGTCCTTGCCTTCTTTCGGGTTGGTGCCCCTGGCAAGCTCATCCAGGGCAATAAAACCCTTTGTGACACGTGCCGCTCCGACGACTTCTTTGAGTTGGATGATCTCCGCTCCGAAGGTACTAAGTCCCTTTTCGACAGACTGCATATCATCGGAGATAAAATAGACGAAGTCGAAGGCCGGAACGACCGCCTTTGTGCAAAATACATAGAATCCCAGTTGCGCGAGGAAGACATTGAGGGTGATCGTATTGATCGTAACACTTTTACCTCCCATATTCGCTCCCGTAATCAAAGTAACTCCCGTATTCATCTCGATGGATATCCTCGTAAACTCTTTATTCTTCTCTCTAAGAATATCCTCTACCATCGGATTCGAGGCCTCCTCCAAGTGCAAAGTCGCATCCTGCGTGATCTCAGGTTTTACTGCTCCCCATTCAATTGCCAGCTGCGCCTTCGCGATCAAAAACTCCAGCTCGCCTATCACGGAAAGGTTATGCAAAATGTGATCCGCATAGGGCTTGAGTTCTTCCGATATCCTTTGACGTACGACTTGCTCCTCTTCCTCTTCGGCAACGACGGTCTCCATACGCTTATCGAGGAGTTCTTTTTTTCGAAGATCATCTTCTTCCCGCACGATCTTCTCTTCCCATTGCCTCTTCTCATAACGGATGTGCTGGAGTTTTTTTGAGTACGCCTCATAGATATGGAAGGTCATGACTCCTTTTTCTTCGGGATCCAAAATCGCAAACACCCTATCCAAAGGATGGAAGGACACATAGTCGATCTCAAGATCCAATCGTTCATAAAGCCGTTTGAGATCATCCGACAACTTGGAGAAGTACTTGACCTCAAAGAGTTCGATGTCATCCAAGGTCGATCCGTTTTTGAGACGAAGGACGGAGTTTGATATCTCTTTGACGCGGCAAAAGATCTCTGTCAGTTCATCAAAGAGTCCTTTGTGTTCACGGATCTGAGCAATGACTTCTTCAACATAGTCCAGTTCCTTCTTAAGTTCTTCATAACCTTTTATCCCGTAGGGAACGATCGTTCTTTTCCTCTTCACTCCCATCGGTGTTGTGAGAATCAGATTTTCCAAGATATAGTGAAATCCGATTTGCTTTCTCTGCGCTTCATCTAAGTATCTCAAATCATCTCTCCTTTTACATCATATACGGGTAAGGGTATCTGTTGCTGCAGGGCATAGATCAAGCGTCCGCTGTCAAGTTTGGCTCCCCGGGGTGAAGTCGGATTGATCGTGATGGATACGACGTTAATCTTTTTCAAGGCATAGATCTTCATCTTCTTGATCCTCATCTTTTCCAGCGTCTGTGCCTTTATGAAGAGTTTCGTTCCGTCCTCCACTACGAGAGATAGCGGTTTCTTCTGCGTTACCAACTTCATAATAGATTCCAAAAAAGGATCCGTGATGGCTCCCCTAAGCACGATATAATCCATATCCTCCGTAATGGCATCGAGTACCTCCCGGTTGATCTCAAGTGCCGTAAGAACGTCAAAGGCCTTAATATCGCGTTTGTTGTCAATGAGAAGGATCTTTTCGTCGTGTGCTTCGATCTTCTCTTTCAACTCCTCGTCTTCCAGCTCGGGTATGCTGAGCAGGGTATAGGTGTGGACGGTTTCTTTTACCAACTTGTCAATGGAAGCAACAACTGCAGCTCCTGTCGCGATCACCGTCGCTTCGGCCACACTCGGCGAAGCGAGGCTTTTTCTGGACAGAGCTCCGTCGACAAAAATTTTGTCCGGACCGTAGGCCTGCATCTTCTCAATAATGTCTTCCAAGTCCTTGTTGATGGACGGACCTGCAATTTCGACATAGCCGTCACTGAGGGCACGGACGATGATGATGTTGCCCATAGGAGTGTGGATTTTGGTGGTCTCTAAGATCTCCATAGTAAAGTCCGAATTGTTCAAACACTCTCTACAGGTGGCGACAACAGTCCCCTCATAGATGTAAATAGACGGCTTCGCCGTCTTGGTTACACGGTCGACCGTTTCTCCATCTCTTCCAATTGAAGTAAGTCCAAGGGTATAAATACCCTTGGCCTCTTCAATCAATTGGTTCAATGTCGTAGTCTTACCCACGTTTTTTTCTAAGCCTGTGATAGATATTGTCTTGTATTTCGCAATATCGGCAATCATTTTATTCGTGATGTCCCCTTTTTTCTCTTTCCAGATCTTTGAGTTCAAGCGACAGTTTCTGTCCGCTGAGCAAGCTCGCTACGCCGACTTTTTTGACCTCGCCTTCGTATTCCGGACACTTGATCCCCGGAGTGTAGTTTGAAGGCTCTTCGTAAGTTGTGATGACCCCTTCGAAGTTTCTCAAAACTACTCTGTTGTGGCTCTGAGATACAATGTAGTTCGGCATTACAGGAGTCTTTCCTCCTCCTCCCGGAGCGTCAACTACGAAGGTAGGTACGCAGAATCCGGAAGTGTGTCCTCTCAAGGACTCGATGATCTCGATACCCTTGGATACCGGTGTTCTGAAGTGCTCCAATCCCAAGGAAAGGTCACATACATAGATGTAGTACGGACGTACTCTTATCTTTACAAGTTCGTGTACCAACTTCATCATCAAACTCGGACAGTCATTGACTCCTCTTAGCAATACGGATTGGTTTCCTAGAGGAACTCCTGCATCTGCAAGCATCTCACAAGCACGAGCACTTTCTTCGGTGATCTCGTTGGGATGATTGAAGTGTGTGTTCAGCCAGATCGGATGATACTTCTTAAGCATAGCACAAAGTTCAGGTGTGATCCTCTGAGGCATAACAACAGGGGTACGAGAACCGATCCTTACGATTTCTACGTGTGGGATCTTGCGAAGCTCACTGATGATGTATTCCAATCTCTCGTCGGACATTAGGAGGGCATCTCCTCCAGACAATAATACGTCACGAACCTGAGGAGTGTTTCGTACATACTCGATGCACTTGTCGATCTGGGACACGGGAACTGCAGAGTCCTGTTGTCCTGCAAATCTTCTTCTCGTACAGTGTCTGCAGTACATAGAGCACTGGTCTGTGATCAACATGAGTACCCTGTCCGGATATCTGTGAGTAAGGCCGGGTACCGGAGAGTCGGTGTCTTCGTGAAGCGGGTCTTCGATATCCGCTGCACTTCTGTGTGTTTCAAGTTCCAACGGAACCGCCTGTTTACGAACCGGATCATCCGGATCGTTGATATCGATCAGAGACAAGTAGTAGGGCGTGATAGCCATTCTGAGCGATTGAAGGGTTTTGTTTGCTCCTTCTTCTTCTTCAGGTGTCAAAGGAACCAACTTTTTCAAGTCTTCCACTGTTTCGATCCTGTTTTTTACCTGCCATTTCCAATCATTCCATTGTTCATCCGTAACGTTCGGGAACAACTCATGTCTTCTGTAAACCTTCATTTTTTAATCCCCCTTAAATTTCTCTTTTCGGTTCATAATCGTTTTTGTTCACCCGCTACAATTATATCATGTTCTTTCAAATTTGTGTCTCCCTCAAGGAAGAGACAACACAGTTTTTGTAAAGGAAAGAAAGTCCGGTCAATAACTTTGCGGTAGTTCATAAATTTTATAATCTTTCCCGTTTTAAGCACTTCGATATCGGAGAAACAAATCCCCCGATATCGAAGGGCCGGGTTTCAAGCCCTATATTTATTTCTTACATATATTTCTTTTCAAAGATCTTTCTAAGAGTTTCGGATTCTCTGAGTTCTTCCAAGGTAATTGCTGCATGGTCTTTGGAATAACCGTTTCCGATGATCATGGTAACGTCTTTTCCTACACCTTCCGCTCCCAAAGCAGCCTTTGTAAAGGAGGTAGCCATGGAGAAGAAGTATACGATACCGTTGTCACGAACAGGAAGGATGGTAGACATTTCGGTGTTCTCGATGTTTACAACGTTGATCGCAATATCATACTCTTTTCCGCCGTTTGCATCCAAAGCAGCCTCCAATACTTCGATCGGTTGTGTTGCACTTGCGATTCTCGCTTCATGAACAAATCCCGCTTCCAACAACTCGTCTGCAGATTCTTGACGTCTTACGATCGCTACGACGTTTCCTGTCGGGCCTACACGTTTTTTCGCCTCGTAACAGCACATCATTCCGGATTTTCCTCCTGCTCCGAGTACCAATACGCTGTCTCCCGGTTTTACGAGTTTTGCAGTCTGTGCAGGAGCTCCCGCTACGTCAAGAGCTGCCAAAGCCAAGTTCTCGCTCATATCTTCAGGAAGTTTTGCATAGATACCGCTCTCGAACAGGATCGCTTGAGCCTTTACTTCCACACGGTCGATGTCCGGTTTTACATCGAGGATCTCTTCGATCTTCAGCGGTGTCAAAGAAAGAGATACCAAGGTAGCGATCTTGTCGCCGACTTTCAAGTCGATCTTGCCTTCCAAGTCTTTACCGATCTGTGCAACCGTTCCGATCAACATTCCGCCCGAACCTGTTACAGGGTTTTGTTGTTTTCCTCTTTCTCCTACGATCTCAAGGATCTTTGCCTTGATTTTCTCAACATCGTGGCCCGCTTCTTCTTCGATCTGTGTAAAGCTTGCAGAGTCAATGTTAAGAGCTTGTACATCGATAAGGATCTCGTTGTCGTAGATATTCATATCGTTGTCGATCTTCTTTGCCGGTTGCGGAAGAACTCCCTTCGGCTCGATAACCCTGTGTGTTCCGTATTTGTTTCCTTTTCCTTTCATATTGACAATCTCCTCTCAAAAATTTTAATTTTTCCTAACTGCCTTGACCATCTATGCCGATGTTCTTACTTGAGCGGTGCAAGACCCAAGATTTCTCTTGCTTCTGAGGGTGTAGCGACTTCTCTACCCAAGAGTTCAGCCAACTTCACTACCTTTTCCACCAATTCTCCGTTGGATTTTGCAAGCACTCCCTTGGAGATAAACACATTGTCCTCAAAACCTACTCTGACGTGTCCGCCCATTACGATCGCAAGTGCCGCCATCGGGAATTCGTGTCTTCCCACTCCTGCTACCGTCCAGGTGGAACCTGCCGGAATACTGTCTACCATAAATGCCAAGTCTCTTGCACTCGCCGCCATCTGTACTCCAAGCACAAAGTCAAAGTGCATCGGCTCTTTGATAAATCCTTGTTTTGCATACTTGATCGCATAGTCGATCATCCCCTTGTCAAACACCTCAACTTCGGGTTTTACTCCTCTTTCGATCATAAGCTTTCCGAAATTTTTAATCGTGTTTTCCGTATTGACAAAAACTTCATCTCCCCCAAAGTTACAGGTTCCACAGTCCAAGGTCGCCATTTCGGGGTGTAATTCGGTAGGTTGAAGTCTCTCAAGATCGCTCATTCCTACAGCTCCACCTGTGGAAGGTTGGATGATGGCATCGGGACAACGCTCTTTGATCGCTTCAATACAAACTCTAAATCTCTCCTTATCCTGTGTCGGTGTTCCGTCATCTTCTCTTACATGAAGGTGAATGATGCTTGCTCCCGCCTTATATGCGGACTCCGCCTCTCTTGCGATCTCCTCTACTGTATAGGGTACATTCGGGTTATTTTCCTTCGTTACTTCCGCTCCACAGATCGCAGCCGTGATAATCAGTTTTTCCAACTCTACTCCTCCTTATCCTATTTCTTTCTCTGTTTGTCCTTCGGTGTTACACAGATACCGATGGCCTTACATACTACGATGGGTTCTTCCAATACATCGCAGGCCGAATCATTGATGTCGGGTCTGGGTACGATGACCTTTCTCGCTACAAACTCCATCTTTCTGGAGCTATTACCCACTTCGATGATCCTTCCTCTGGCTTCAATATAGTCTCCCGCATACACAGGAGCCAAAAAGTCCACTTTTTCATACGCTCTGAAGAGTCCCTCATCTCCGTCCTGCATGATCAGAAGCTCCGTTGCTACGTCTCCAAACAACTGAAGCATTCTAGCCCCGTCCACCAAGTTTCCACCGTAGTGTGCATCATGGGCACTCATTCTCAATCGAATAACCGACTCCATAAGATTTTTCCTCCTTGTACTGATTTTGTTTAATTGTTAACAGTTTTTTTCAATTAAAAAACGCCATCTAGCAACCCGAATGTGATCCGGGTTCTATAAATAGCGCTCCATGTAGCTTACATGACAGTAACTCACCCTTTGATGAGTTCCCAAGCAAAGTTTCTGCAGTCCAAAACTTCCTTTCGGCGATCGTCCCTTCTCCTTTGTCTCTCGGTAACTGCACCTTAAACAAGACATGATACCCCTACAACCGCGCCTCTATTTATTTGCAAAAAAACATATGTAAGACAAAGTCTTATATGTTCATTATAATAATTTATACTTTCATTTGTCAATGTATAATTTCCCTAATCTCGTTAAAATTTCATTCTTTTTTAGATTTGACACGGTTTCATCCTCTAAAGTTTTCTTTTTTCTCAATTAGAGAAACTCTATCGAAGAATTCTGCGCCTACATATTGAACCGCCTTTGTTTGGATTTTGTTTTGCGTTTTAATTCGACCTTGAAATTTTTTTGCCTCCTCATTTGCAAAACACTCTTTGTTCATTTAAGAAGAATCAAGACGCAACTGCATTCAAAACTCAATACAGTTTCGACTGAAAAGCCTGCGAGGTTTGTAAAGATCAAAAACGATCCACACTTATATATTTCCTTTTGCCGATCACGCAGATCCATATAAAGGCCAGAGGGATGGTAAGACCTTTGACGATGCTTGTCGCGGAGACCGCCCACCATACTCCGTCCACTCCCAAACTCGTTGCGGAAAGCAGGAGGGCCAAGGGGATCCTCAAGCCCGTCAAAATAATGCTCATCATCGCGGGGATCCTCGTTTCTCCATAGCCGTTAAAGGCTCCGATAAAGACGAGTTCCATGCACATAAAGATCTGGGAGAATCCCAGAATATACGCATAATCTCCGCCCGCTTTTACCACATCGCTTTCCCGAAAGAAGATCGAAAACACTTCTTCTCCCCAAACGATGAGCATAAGAGCGGCAAAACCTCCGAAGATCAAAGCAAAACCCGCCACGATCCGGATTCCTTCTTTAATCCTCTCCTTGTTGCCGATACCATAGTTTTGTCCGACAAAGGCGGTCAGAGCGATCGCAAGACCGTCCGCCGTCATCCATGAGATCGACTCCACCTGTCCTCCCACCTTCTGTATCGCTATGGAAGATGCCCCGAACCTCGATATGATACGTGCAAGCACAATGGAATAACAGCAGTAAAGACTCATTTGAACAGCGGACGGCAGGCCGATGGAGATCAGAGCCTTCACATCCTTGGTCAGAGGGAGCCGAACAAAATCGGGACGAAGTTCCCCCTCCAGTCTGCGGATATAGACAAATTGAATACAGAACACGATAAGAGCTGCCAAAGCTGTGGCGATCCCCGCACCGTTTACTCCAAGTTTGGGAAAAGGCCCTAAACCGAAGATGAGAAGGATATCGAAGACAATGTTGAAGACAAGTCCGCACGTATTAGCCAAAAAAGGTACCCTACTGTTGCCTACCGAGTTGAGCATGGCTGCCATAACAGGATTGAGGTAGATAAAGACCATAGCGCAGGAGATGATAAGCAGGTAACTTCTCGCCTGAGTTATGACCTCTTCCTTTCCCAAGCGGAAGAAGGCGACCAAGCTGTGATTTCCGACAAAGAGGAATAAGGTGAAAAACAAACCCATACAGATGTTTATCCAAAAGGCCGCACCCGAATATCTGCGTACCGCATCGAAATCTTTTTTTCCATAAGATCGCGAGACCAAAACCTGGGTCCCTATCCTCGCCATCGCGGAGGACGCATTGGCAAACCACAGAAAGAAACCTGCCGTACCTACAGCTGCAACGGAGCCGCTTCCAAGTGCTCCGATACAGATCATATCGATAAAGGCGTAAGCCATGCCGACAAACGATGTCCCCAGCAGCGGAAGTGTAAAACGAATCAACTTCTTCAATATAGATCCCTGTGTTAAATCCATCGTCGCCGACATAAATCTCCCTCTTTCTCTTTCCATTTCATCTTCGTTGTCGCTCCCCTTGGACTCCCTATATTCCTCTTTCCTCTTCTCCATTTGAGATGTCGGATACGCGCAATGTAATCATTATTTAGGGATCATCTCTCCAAAGTATTCGAGCAGTAAATTTAAATAACAGTATCGACAAGGAAAGCGCAAAAATCTTCCTGTTTTTCAAACGACCTCTTTAGAAGCCTGCGCAAAAATACAACATGATGTTCCTTTGTTTCAAGCAATACAGAAACTTCCTCAAAACGAACACTTTTGAGAACATATTCGCCCAAGAAAAATCGGACTTCATCGTTTTTTCGAACTATGCGGTACTGCCCTTCCACTTATGAACTTATATTGTACCACAGTTGAACTTTCCTTTCTACAGCAGTCTTGAAGTATTCAAGCTCCTTATGTCGATACCCCGTTCAATCTGCATCTGCAACCTCTTTCGCAAAACGTCGTCTGATACTATTCTCCAATAGAAGTATGGATATATCTATTTTTTGACTACGAAAAATTGTTCTATCCTGTATTGCTCACGGATCGTTTATATCCACAACTCAAAAGAATAGTAGTATGAGACTTCTCTCCTATTCGATCCTATCCATTGTACGGACATATTGATATTTAGCTTTATTTCTTATCTCGGTTATAAACCAAAAGAATTTATATCAAAGTCGGAATTACCGTGAATTTCAACGCATCGCTATATCAGGTTAAAAAATTAACATTGATTTTCTCCGTTTTTTATGGTATCTTAAATAAGTATCTGACCCGAAGATTTTTTCTGAAGGAAAGACGGTTTACATCCTATGGCTTATACCTTCCTCTAAAGGAAGGACTTATGACAATTACATCAGGCGCAAAACGCTCTAAGACTTTGCTCCGTAACCCTGTTTTCTTCTTAGACATCAAAAAAGAAGAAAGCACCTTATCGACTCTCTTCAAACAAGGGTCCATCTTCCTGCTGAGGTCAAAAAGAACGATCCTTCCCGCCGGAAGACTGACACTCGCGTGTTTGGAACGAGACCGAGAAGCTGTTTGATCCGGAGCACAAACTATACTATACTTCATTCGAATTGCTGCTATCGAAGAATCTAATGGAAACACCGCACAAAGGCAAGTTTTTGATTTTTTTCCTATTTTTATAAAATACGAAGATCTGTCATATCCATATTTTTAAGAATTTCATCCTTCGTATAAAATTGGTTTTATACCTGCTTTTCGAATTATGCGGTATCTCCTTATCTCTCAGAAGATAACAGAATGTTCATAGTCGCAGAATTGAAATCATAACTCTTCTATCGGATCATCGTATTAAAACGTTTTGTTTGCCACGGTTGCGTTAAAAAGACAGAGCAGATTCGCTTCCATTAAGATCGCAAGGTACTGTCCTGTAATCTCAAAAGGGGGAAGGAAGTTGTCCGCTCGCTGACCGTCCTGTAATTGTATATGTTTAATTTTGTTTTCAAAGCACGTAAGGGTACTGTCTTTACGCGCTTTTTTATTTTTCGAAAAAGGGGGATCGCTTTTATGGAACACAGACTTGCCATCATCGGCATCATCGTTGAAGATATGGGCAGATCGCAGGAGATCAACGACATTCTTCATCAATTTTCGACCTATATTGTCGGACGGATGGGAATTCCTTATAAGACAAGAAACGTTTCACTGATCAGCGTCATCGTCGACGCTCCGCAAAACACCGTCAATTCTCTTTCCGGAAAACTCGGAAGGATAGAAAACGTAACCGTAAGTACTGCCTATACGAAGGCGAAGTGGCCGTCCAATGAATAAGTACCGCTTTTTTGAAGAAAGATTCAAAGAGGCGACACCTCAAACTCTCGCCTCTCTTTTGGAGAGAGAGGACTTTTCATCCGTCTATGCGTACGCGGACAACATCAACCGAAAAATCCACGGAGACATCGTTGACATCCGCGCCATCATAGAGTTCTCAAACCATTGCAGGCGCCGTTGTGCCTACTGTGGCCTGAACTCAACCAACACCAAAGTAAGACGCTACCGGATGAGCCCCGAGGAGATCGTGGAGACCGCCCTCCTCGCTTGGAAGGCCGGATACAAGACCGTGGTCCTTCAATCGGGAGAAGACCTCTACTATACAAAAGAGATCATAGCGGAAATCGTGACCTCTATCAAAGCGCGATCGGGTATCAAGATCACCTTGAGCTGCGGAGAACGGAGCCGGGAAGAACTCTCCTATTGGAGAAGATGCGGTGTGGACCGTTACCTCCTCAAACACGAGACCTCGGATCCCTCCCTATATGCCGAACTCCATTCGTGCGGGACTTTGGAAGAACGGCTTTCGTGTCTGCGTACGATCAAGAACCTCGGTTATGAAACGGGTAGCGGTTTTATGATAGGCTTACCGAACCAAACCGCCGAGACCATTGCCCAAGATATTCTTTTACTCAAAGATTTGGACTGTGATATGGCAGGCATCGGCCCTTTCATCCCCCACCCCGAAACGTCCTTGAGGGAGGCCGATCCCGGAAGCACTGAACTTACCAAGCGTGCCGTCGCTCTAACCAGACTCTTGCTTCCTCATGCCAACCTTCCTGCAACGACCTCACTCGGAGTCCTCGACTCCGACGAAAAACGAAGTGTCTTCGACTGCGGAGCCAATGTCATTATGCGAAAGGTTACACCGAGCAAGTACGTCCGTCTCTACGAGATCTACCCGGGAGATATCAAGGTCCTTGACGTCTATGAGGAAAGAAGGGAACTTGAACACATGATCACCTCGCTGGGAAAGATGCCCCGCTGAACATCGCTGTCCACGTCAAAACAACACCGCATAACTCGAAAAAACAGAGCAAGGGTTGTTTGACACAAAAAATACATTTGGTAAAGTCATCGGTTTTGCATCATTCTCCGTTTGAAATACCGAGTATACGGAATATATCATTACCAAAGAACAATTTGGATGATCCTATTATTCAAAGCGTTCCATTTGTCGATTCCAATAGACAATAGTATTACAGGATCATTTCACCCTACAAGACAGCAGAAGGAGAAAGATCCGTCTTTGTGCAGAGTTTCCTTGAGCACGGGAACAAGAGGACGACTTCTTCAAATATAAAAATTTTTTAAGCAAAGGAGCCTTACTATGATAACTTACGATCCATCCTCCTCTATCGCGGAGGAATTTATAAACCACCGAGAGATCCTCGATACCATCGCTTATGTTGAAGAACACAGGAACGACCTTGCTCTGATGTGGGAGATCTTGGATGAAGCAAAAAAAATGAACGGTCTGTCCCACCGTCAGGCAGCCCTCCTTCTCGAATGTAACGACGAAGAGATCCTTGAGGAGATCTACCGTCTCGCACACGAAATCAAACAGAAGATCTACGGAAACCGAATCGTGATGTTCGCCCCCCTCTATCTCTCCAACTACTGTATCAACGGCTGTACCTACTGTCCTTATCACAAAAAGAACATGGGCATCCGTCGCAAGAAACTCACCCAGGAAGAGATCGAGCGTGAGGTCATCGCCCTCCAGGATATGGGACACAAACGACTCGCCCTCGAAACCGGTGAAGATCCCATTCATTCACCGATCGAATATGTTCTGGAGAGTATCGAAACCATCTATCGGATCCGTCATAAAAACGGAGCCATCCGTCGCGTAAACGTCAACATTGCAGCTACAACGGTCGAAAATTACAAAAAACTCCACGATGCAGGGATAGGTACCTACATCCTCTTTCAGGAGACCTATCACAAAGAAACCTATGAACAACTTCACCCCACAGGCCCCAAACACAACTACGCCTACCACACTGAGGCAATGGACAGAGCTATGGAAGGAGGCATCGACGATGTGGGTATCGGAGTCCTCTTTGGCTTGTACCAATACCGCTATGACTTCATCGGTCTTTTGATGCATGCAGAACACTTGGAAACACGTTTCGGGGTAGGCCCTCACACCATCAGTATCCCGAGGATTCGTCCCGCCGACGATGTCGACTTAAGCGAGTTTCCTGAGGCCATCGTCGACTCCCTCTTCAAAAAAATCGTCGCCTTGATCCGTATCTGTGCCCCCTATGCAGGTATCATTATTTCAACGAGAGAGTCCGAAGCTTCACGCGAAGAAGTACTCAAGATAGGAGTGTCTCAGATCAGCGGAGGCTCTTCGACCAGTGTGGGAGGCTATGTGGAAAAAGAAGCTCCCGAGGAAAACTCGGCTCAATTTGATACAAGCGACAAGCGTACCTTAGATGAGATCATCCACTGGCTGTTGAAACTTGGATATGTTCCGAGTTTTTGTACCGCTTGCTACCGCGAAGGCAGGACAGGCGATCGCTTTATGAAACTTGCAAAGTCCGGCCAGATCGGCAATGTCTGTCAACCCAATTCTCTTATGACCCTGAAGGAATACCTCCTGGACTATGCCTCGGAGCAGACCTTCCAACTTGGAGAAGATGTGATCGAGAAGGAACTGGAAGAAATTCGAAATTCCAAAGTAAAGCAAGTAGCCCGAAACTACATCTCCCAACTCGAGCATGGCAACAGAGATTTTCGCTTCTAGGGAGGGGAGGACAAGATGCAAACCACTCCAAATGCAAATAGGATCCATATTGCCCTCTTCGGAAGAACAAATTCGGGTAAATCCTCCCTAATGAACCTCCTTGCCAACTCCGAGGTCTCCATCACCTCTCCCGTTCAGGGAACTACCACCGATCCGATCCAAAAGGCAGTGGAGATCTCACCGATCGGCGCCTGTACCCTGATCGACACCGCGGGTTTTGATGACACGAGTATCTTGGGCAAACAGAGGACAGAGAGGACCTTCGATGTGATCTCAAAAACGGACATCGCCATCTTCCTCTTTGTTGGTACGAATTTTTCGCAGGAGAAACTATGGATCGACCACCTTAAGCGTTCGAACATCCCCGTCATCGCCGTGATCAACAAGGCGGATCTCCCGGAGATTCGTGTCAACGAGCTGAAAGACAAGATCCGAAATGATTTCTCCCTCGAGGCGATCGCCTTGAGCGCAGTTGCAAAAACCGGTCTTGATCTACTCTACAAGGAGTTGGAAGCCACCTGCAAAACCTTGGAGAAGGAAGTCTCGATCTGTGCCCACCTCGTAGAAAGAGGCGATCATGTACTTCTGGTCATGCCGCAGGATATCCAAGCTCCGAAAGGACGCCTCATCCTGCCCCAGGTACAAACCATCCGCGACCTGCTCGACAACCGTTGTATTATAACCTGCGTCACCTTGGAGGAGTTCGGTCCCGCCATCGAAAATATGAAAAAGGCTCCCGATCTTATTATTACGGACTCTCAGCTCTTTGCTCAGGTTCACGCTCAGAAATCCGCTTCTTCGAAGCTGACCTCCTTCTCCGTTCTGTTCTCACGTTACAAGGGGGACATCGACATCTTTGTAGAGGGTGCAAAGGCCTTGGACCACCTCTGTAAGGATTCCAAGGTACTGATCGCCGAGGCCTGTTCACACAAACCTCTCCAGGAGGATATCGGTCGTGTCAAACTACCGCGACTTCTTCGATCCAAGATCCATCCCGAACTTGAGATCGACATCTGTTCGGGAAATGACTTTCCGAAAGACATCTGTGCCTATGATCTTGTGATCCACTGCGGTGCTTGTATGTTCAATCGCAAACACGTCCTATCTCGGATCGAACGATTGAAAGCGGAAGGTATCCCCATCACGAATTACGGGATCGCGATCGCAAAGCTGAACGGGATTTTGGAATCCATCGACTATTAGCCTAATACCGCATAATGCTAAACCCGGTTTCATACGAAAAATAAGGTTATCTTCTTTAAACGGATGTTTTGGAGCGCATTAGAAATACCGCAACATTGTATAATATGCGGTATTTTTTTATGGTCAAAAAATATGCTTCTCTTTTTTCCGGCTATATATCTATTACTATTCTTCGATAGAAGTGTGGTTATATCTATTTGTCGACCACGAAAAACGGTTTTATTTTCTATGGAGTATAGATTGTTTATATCCACAACTCAAAGGAATAACAGTATAAATCCTCCCGAAACATCCATATTGTCAAAAAAAGTCCTCCCTTGCAAACCTCTTCCGATTTGCATTTCTCTTCCGATAGTGCTAGTATAAAGATAAGAAACATCCCTGTTTATCCCTGTATATGCCAAGGTATGTTTTCGGTCTTGTTATATTACTTATTATCTTCAAGAATAGGAGGAGATGTTATGTTTAAAAAGTTTACCAACTTTTGCGTTGCTTTAGTACAGAAGTATCTTCCCGATGCTTTCTTATTTGCAATCTTTTTGACCTTTATCACCTTTATTTTGGGGATCGTTCTAACGAAGCAGACCCCGCTGGCCATGGTCGTTCACTGGGGAGAGGGCGCTTGGTCCTTGCTTGCCTTTTCCATGCAGATGGCCTTGGTCCTCGTTACCGGACACACTCTGGCGAGTTCCAAGCCTCTTCGAGTCCTTTTAAAAAAGATCGCTTCGATCGCCAACACCCCTACCCAAGCGATTTTGACGGTATCCTTTGTATCCGCAATCGCTTGCTGGATCAACTGGGGTTTCGGTCTGGTCATCGGTGCTCTGCTTGCAAAAGAACTTGCTCGCCGTGTAGATAAGGTGGACTACCGCCTCCTGATCGCAAGTGCTTATTCCGGCTTCCTGGTATGGCACGGAGGGATCTCCGCGTCCATCCCCTTGACCTTGGCAACTGCGACCAACGACTTGGCTACAATGACTGCAGGAGCGGTTACCGAGATCATCCCCACAAGCCAAACGATTTTTTCTCCGCTGAATTTGATCCTATCGGCAATCATCATCTTTACCCTCCCCTTTATCAATAGGGCTATGCACCCGGAAGCAGCTCTGACTGTGACCGTGGATAAAAACCTTTTGAAAGAAGAGGAAGAACTCCCTTACTTCAGCGACAACACTACTCCGGCCGACAGAGTTGAAAACAGCAAGATCGTCTCTTACTTACTCTTTGCCATGGGCTTTGCCTACATCGTCTATTACTTTGCAACCAAGGGTTTTGACCTGAACTTGAACATCGTAAACTTCATCTTCCTGATGTTTGCGATCTTGTTCCACGGAACTCCCAGAAGATTCCTCCACGCCTTCGCCGAGGCGGTAAAAGGCTCGACGGGTATCATCCTTCAATTCCCCTTCTATGCGGGAATTATGGGTATGATGACCGGAAAAGTAGCAGGTACTACAGATGTATCTCTTGCAGGTACGATTTCGCTGTGGTTTGTAAATATATCTACCGCTAAAACCCTACCCCTGTTCAGTTTCTGGTCAGCAGGACTTGTCAACTTCTTTGTTCCCTCCGGCGGAGGTCAGTGGGCGGTCCAAGCTCCCATTATGATGCCTGCCGGTGCAGCCCTGGGTGTTCCGGCTGCAAAAACTGCACTTGCCATCGCTTGGGGAGATGCATGGACCAATATGATCCAACCCTTCTGGGCCTTGCCGGCACTTGGAATTGCAGGACTGGGCGCAAGAGATATCATGGGATATTGCCTGATCGACCTTCTGTACTCGGGTGTTATCATATCCCTGGTCTTCCTCTTACTATAGCGACAAAGGTTTTCCACTGCAGATAGAAAGAGAGGAGAAGTTTTGCAAGTACCCACCGGACAAACAACAGGGAAGATCGCGGCATAAATACCATTTTGCACTTAAACTGCCGACATTCACGTCTTGTACTCCATAGGAGGTGAAACAGTTTTTTGTAATTGTAGATCCGATATTGCAACAGTTTCACCGGAACATAGTGTACGCCGATATCGCTGTTCGATAGACACTTGCTATAAAAGCTACGGGGCTTCCGGCATATGAGCCTATTCAAAAATACCGATTTACACTTTTAACAAGTGAAAATCGGTATTTTTTTGTATTTAATATTGACATTATATATATATATATATAATGTATATAATTACTTTTTAGGAGGTGATTTTATGATAAGCCTTAACAAAACTTGCCCCGACTGCGGAGGAAGCGGGTTAGATTTTGGAGACGGAGGACAATGTGATCGTTGCGATGGAACGGGTGAAGTATAAAGTTCCCTCAAACAAAAAAAGAGTCTCGATCAGAGACTCTTTTTTTGTTTCTATACGTTCATCGGCTTGAGATCTTCCGCGATGATCAGAGTAGCTTCCGTTGCAGCCTGAACATCTTCCGGAGTATAGCCTTCTGCGATCTCAACAAGTTTTAATCCTTCCGGAGTTACTTCGATCACTCCCATCTCGGTAATGATCTCATCTACTTGGCCCGCTGCTGTAAGAGGCAGTGTGCACTCTTTCAAGATCTTCGGATTTCCTTTTTGGGTATGTTCCATTGCGATGATAACCTTTTTCGCTCCAACTACCAAGTCCATCGCTCCACCCATTCCCGGTACCATCTTGCCCGGGATCATGTAGTTTGCAAGGTTTCCTTTTTCGTCTACTTGAAGTGCTCCAAGTACAGTTACATCGACATGGCCTCCACGAACGATACCGAAGGAGGTGGCCGAATCAAAGAACATTCCTCCCGGAACGATGCTCGCATACTGTCCTCCGGCATTGGTGAGGTTAGGATCTCCCTTTCCCGCTTCCGGGGCAGGTCCCAAGCCTACAAAACCGTTCTCCGATTGGAACATGATATCAAGACTTTTATCTACGTAATTTGCTACCAAGGTCGGCATACCGATACCCAAGTTTACAACACTTCCGTCTACCAATTCGTTTGCAACACGTCTTACAATTCTCTCTCTTGCTTCCATTTTTTTCTCTCCCTTCGAATACTCGGTTTACTTATTGGAATCTCCAGTGATCTTCTCCGTAAATATCCTTGATCGGCTCTCCCTGAACGATATGATCTACCACGATACCGCTGGTCATTACATCGTTAGGATCGATCTCTCCAACTTCGACGATCTGTCCCGCTTCCACGATCACCTTGTCCGCCGCCATAGCCATCAGGGGGTTGAAGTTTCTTCCTGTCTTATGATATACAACATTTCCTCTCTTATCGACGATCGCACCGTAGATCAATGCGATATCTGCGCGTAGAGCAGGCTCAACTAAGTACTCGATTCCTTCGATCGTAATCTTTTGCTTTCCTTCTTCAACAGCTGTTCCAACTCCCGTCGGTGTAATTGCCGCTCCTAAACCGAAGCCACCGCAACGGATCTTTTCAGCCAAACTTCCCTGCGGAACCAATTCGACAACCATGCTTCCATCCGCCATTTGGATCCCTGTCTGCTTGTTGGTTCCTACGTGAGATGCTATGGTTTTCTTGACTTGATGGTTGTTTACCCAAATCCCTGTCCCATAGTCCACGAATGCCGTGTCATTACAAATCAAAGTAATGTCTTTGATTCCTCGCTTTGCGATCTCGTTTACCAAAGAGTGAGGCGTTCCGTCACCCAAAAATCCTCCGACCATGATCGTCATCCCGTCTTTGATTTGATCTACCGCTTCCGATACAGTGATAATCTTATTCATCTCATCTCTCCTATTACTATTATTTTTCTTAAACTGCGGATACACCGCACTTACCAAAAATGAACAACGCTAATATCCACCGTTTATTTACCATGTTTTTATTATAGAACATAAATTATAATAATACAAGATAGTTTCCAACTCTATCTTAGAACCCCCCATATTCACTTGAATCTCGATGTTTTATGAACATTTTCTCCCTCACTTGTTCCCAAAATTTTAAACACTATTTTTATATCTGTAAGGAAGAGTTCAAGTCCATTTACCTTCAGAAAATTCCATTTAACAAAAATGTAATCTTCTTGTAATTCACTTATGTTTCATTTTGTTGTATCATAAAAAAAGAAAGATTCTTATTTGCTTAAAAACTTATAATAGGAGGTAGTTCGTATGAAATTTAAACATATTGTCGCTACAATGCTCATTGGAGTAGTCGGTGCAACATCTGTTGCATTCGGTGCTACCGTATTTCAAAACAAAAAGGTAAACTACGCGATCAATCTGATTGCAAACGGAACCCCTTACACGGTTCAAACACAAGCTCTCAAGCCTTTTACGACAGATGACGGTTATACTTATCTCTCTGTGCGTTCCTTAAGCGAACTTGGCTTGGTCGACATTAATTACTCTGCTGCTACAAAGACGGTTACAGTAAATCCCAAACAGGTGATAAAACCGGGTGAAGTACAGGCTTTAAACGATCGTATTTTAATGCTGACAAATGAAAATGAAAGATATAGAATCGAAAACGAAAAGCTAAAGCAACAGCTGTCCAATAAAGGATCGTCAAGTTCTTCATCTTCAAGCTCTTCTGGGGATAGACACCTCAAAGACTTGGATTCCGGCGACAGAAGAACCTTAGAGAGAGATATTGCGCGTGACCTTCAAAGGGTTAAGTTGAGCACAGATGATTACGGTCGTTCCATCTACGAAGGCGATGTATCCATCAATAGAGATCGTGTCAGAGTCACCTTGTCCGACACTTCAAGACTTGATGTTCAAAAGTGGAATGACATTGTTAAAGGACGCCGAGTTTCTTATTTTGAAGACGATATGTACGAGGCATTGGAGTCCGAGGTCTTAGATGTTGTAAAAGATTACCTTAAAGGATACTACAACTACGAAATCACGATCACAGTACAGGCTTCCAAAGATGATAATAACAACAACTTACAGGATATCGTAGATGCAAGTTACAAAGAAAATGGAAATAAATTCAGAGTTTCTGTAGATCGTTATACAGAGTAGAACTTGACAAAACAAAATAAGTTTCTTCTATTTATGATGCTGCATATCTCAGATCAAAAAATGCCGAACTTCTTGTTCGGCATTTTTGTTGCAAAAAAACAACCGCTTTTCTCCTTGAGATTTGCGGTTGTGCATACTACTCATACTACTACCCTTTTAAATTCCCTAGCATACTGACATATTGATATTTAGCATTGTTTCTTATCTAGGTTATAAACCAAAAGAATTAACATCAAAGTCGGAATTACCATGAATTCCAACGTGCCACTACACTAGTTATCCGGAGCGTTTTTTAACACAAGAGTCCAACAATTTTTTGGAGCCTTCATTCCTCAATTCGATGACAGCTTTTGTTGCTTCAAATAAGCATTGATAAAGTTCATCAGATTTCCGTCCATGACCGATTGTACCGAGCCTGCTTCTTCTCCGGTCCGATGATCCTTGACCAAGGTATAGGGTTGGAAGACATAGGAACGGATCTGGCTTCCCCATGCAATTTGAGAATACTCTCCGGAGATATCCTCAATCTTTTCCTTATGCTCCCTCATCTTAATATCCATCAATTTGGAAAACAGCATCTTCATCGCCGTTTCACGGTTTGAATGTTGGGACCGTTGATTTTGACAAGTTACAATAATTCCTGTTGGCAAATGCGTAATCCTCACCGCCGAATCCGTCTTATTGACGTGCTGGCCTCCCGCTCCCGAAGCCCGATAGGTATCGATCTTCAAGTCCGCCGGATTGATATCGACCTCCACGCTGTCATCGATCTCAGGGATCACATCGATGGAGGCAAATGAGGTGTGCCGCTTGCCTGAGGCATCAAAGGGAGAAATCCTTACTATCCTATGAACCCCCTTCTCGCTCTTCAAGAATCCATAAGCGTTGTGTCCCGATATCTGCAAAGTCACGCTCTTGATTCCCGCTTCCGTATCGGGCAAGTAGTCAAGCTCCTTCACTTGAAAACCCATCTCCTTGCAGAATCGAAGATACATCCGCAGCAACATCTCCGCCCAATCCTGAGCATCCAGTCCTCCGGAACCCGCATGGATAGAAAAGATGGCGTTGTTGGCATCGTACTCACCATCAAGCAAAGTCTGTATCTTCAAGTCCTCCAAGTCACGTATCACCAGCTCAAGCTCATTCTCCAGCTCTTTTTCCAGCGAATCATCCTCCTGCGCTAACTCAAAGAGGACTTCCACATCCTGATACTTCGATCTTGCCTTCTGATATATCTCGATCGTCTGCTCGATCTGCTTGTTGCGCTTTACGATCCTCTGCGAATTTTCCAGGTCGTTCCAAAAAGATGGATCTTCCATCTTTTGGCTGTTTTGCTCAAATTCTACCTGCAACTGAGCAATGTCAAAGAGAATCCCTGATTTCTTCGAGAGATTTTTGAATAACGGAAAGGCTCTCTCTGTGTATTTGTTCATTCAACATATCTATGCATTCCTTCCGCAACAATTTTTATATTTCTTTCCGCTACCGCAGGGGCAGGGTTCATTTCTCGCAACCTTTGTCTTTCCTTTCACAGGTTCTTTAGATCCTTCGGGTTTTGTCGCCGGATCTCTTTCGGTTAACGTATCCATCTTTACTACCTGTTTGCGTTCAATGACCTCAGGCTCTTCTTTCTTCGGCTCAAGATTTACATTTAAAACAAAGCGGACAGTATCTTCACGGATAAGGTCGTTCATCGCATCAAACATATCAAATCCTTCCAACTGATATGCACGCACCGGATCTTCCTGACCGATGGCACGAAGTCCGATCCCCTGTCTGAGTTGATCCATCGCATCAATATGATCCATCCATCTGCTGTCTACCGACTGCAACAAAATAACTCTCTCCAACTCTCTGAAATTCTCCAACGGGATCTTTGATTCCTGCTCATGATATTTCTTGAGTGCCGCCTCTTTTAATGTTTCAATCAACTCATTCTTATCGATGTCTGTGGTATTTTCAAACTCAGGAAGGTGAAGTCCGAACACGATCGCGATCTTGGCAAACAAACCTCTCAGATCCCACTCTTCAGAAAACTCATGATGGGTATACTCCGCCACGACCGCCTCTGCCGTCTGCTCGATCATACTTTGGATCTGTCCGCTGATATCTTCTCCCTCGAGAACCCTTCTTCTCTCGGTATAGATGATCTCTCTTTGCGTGTTCATAACATCATCATACTGAAGGACACTCTTACGAATGCCGAAGTTTCTTCCCTCCACTCTCTTCTGAGCACCCTCAATATTCTTAGTAAGGATCTTCGCCTCTATAGGCTCATCGGCCTCCATTCCGAC
>JAUMWQ010000214.1 GCA_030529565.1 Filifactor alocis
TTGCAATGTGTTTGGTGGGTTTTTCATTTCTAAAACTGTCAAAGACGGGATTATAGCAGGCTGTAAGGGAAAAAGCAATAAATTTTCAAAAAATTGGATAAATAGGGAGGGCACAAAGCGTAAGGGAGGACATACAAAAAGATACCGAATACGATCGTTTCACGTATTCGGTATCTTGGATCAAAGGAGTTTATTGTTAGCGGTTGCATTGACTTTGTGTGGCTTCTGTAGTCAAGCAAACGGTTTTCGCTGATCGTGTAGCCTGTTTCTCCTGATAGTCGGATCGGAGAATATTAGGCGAAGTCAGGAAGGATTAGTCGTCGTAATCTTCATCGTAGTCATCATCGTCGTAGTCATAGTCGTGATCATCGTCATCGTAGTCGTAATATTGACCGTTATTGGAAGGAGCGCTCGTATAATGATCATCATCGGTATCTACATCATACTCACGAACTTTTCCTGAAGAAGCGTCGATCTCGAAACTATACTCTACATTGTTGCGGTAGAACTCGATGTCGTAGACCTTTCTTCCGTCTTCGAAATCAACCTTTGCCTTGGTGAAGTGCACTTGAGATGCACTGAATCCTGCAGTCTTTAGAGCAATGTTCTTTGCTTTTTCCAATCCTACATCCGTGGAAGCGGGAGAGGGGATCACAAAGTTGTTGATGTCATTGTCCTTTTCGCGGATCTTACCTGTAGCCGCATCGATCTCGTAGTCATATTCCACATTGTTGTGGTAGAACTCGATGTCGTAAACCTTTCTTCCGTCATCAAAGTCTACATGTGCTTTTACGAACTTGACTTGAGAAGCGGAAAGACCTGCATCTCTCAAAGCGACGTTCTTTGCTTTTTCCAATCCTACATCCGTGGAAGCGGGAGCGGGGATCACAAAGTTGTTGATGTCATTGTCCTTTTCACGGATCTTACCTGTAGCTGCATCGATCTCGTAGTCATACTCTACATTGTTGTGGTAGAACTCGATGTCGTAAACCTTTCTTCCGTCATCAAAGTCTACATGTGCTTTTACGAATTTGACTTGAGAAGCGGAAAGACCTGCATCTCTCAAAGCGACGCTCTTTGCTTTTTCCAATCCTACATCCGTGGAAGCGGGAACAGAGATCATAAAGCCTTCAATATCGGTATCCTTCTCCAGTATTCTGCCTGTAATCGCGTCGATCTCATAGTCATACTCCTTGTTGTCACGATAGAACTCGATGTCATAAACTTTTCTTCCGTTTTCGTAATCAAGAGATGTCTTGATGAAACGTGCTTTGGAAGCGGGGACTCTTGCGTCGTTTAAGGCGATTGCCTTTGCTTTCTCCAGCCCGATGCTCTTGACAGGTGCGGCAGATACGATAACGGAGCCGGCTAATAAATTTAATCCTAGTGCAAGAGCAAGTCCTTTGCCCAGATAATTCTTTTTGTTGTTTTGTGTTTTCATGGTTGAAATCCTCCTTAGTAAAACAATAACAGATTTGATGCAGACAGAGTAGAAACACCATCGTATAGCAGATCCCGAAGAAGTTATGTTCGGGCTGTTTTTCTTTGTTCTACATTTGTCTTAATTATATTCTACAATTGTCTTATATAAATGTCAATAGTTTTTCGGAAATTTTTTAATTATTTTTCAAACCTTGATATTACAGGGTTTTGAGTGGAGGATTGCTTGTTAAAGATACGCTTCCTTCCTCCTCCTCTTCCATTCATTCCAAAAGGCACGGTAACCTTCTTCTTCGAATTCGTCGTGAAGGACCTTGGAGGAAGAGGAGAGGTAGAAGGCTTCGATCCGATCGACAAATTTGAGGACTTCGGCCTTGTATTCTTCGAAGGGGAGGGAGATCTCCTCCTTGTTTTCGAGGATGATGCGGACCTTTTCTCCCTCGTGAAGGAGGGTCCAGTCGATGCCGTTGTCACAGCCTATGATTTCGACTTCGGAAAGATCTTCGTTCGGGATGAAGGTATTTCCGCAACAGGGAAGGAATTGAAGTCCCTCTCCCGCAATATGGTCGTATTCCAAACTCTTGAGAAGATAGAGAGCCGTTGCGCTCACGGTCGCATCGTATTCCAAGACCGTCTTCCCCAGTTTTACTCTTATATCGCCGTGCAGACAGGGGTCCTTGGGATTATACGAGCTCCCGTCTATCCATGCGAGATTTTTTACTTCCGGTTTAAATTCAGACATTGCATTCCTCCTTGCACCAATACCTATTACAAAATATTTACAGTCAATGTCCCTTACATACGGTAAGAAGTTATCCGTTGATCAACACTGTTATTACTCTGAGTTATGGACATAAACGATCTGTGACCCGTAGAAGACAAAACGTTTTTTTGTGGTCGAAAAATCGATATATCCATACTTTTATTGGAGAATGGTATGAGTTGTAAATGATAGAGCAATAGGTGTAGTCATATCCATACCTGCAAGCGTAAAAATCTATTTTATCGTCTATAGAATGAAAGATACGGATATCAATAATTCAAACGGATATAGATCATAGCGGAGTTTATTATCTCATATTGTTTGAAACAGTCAAGCTTCTCTACAGATATTATACGAAACTGTAACGGAGATCCGTATGATACTATTCTTCCCTTGAGTTATGCATATAAACAATCTGCGACCCATAG
>JAUMWQ010000215.1 GCA_030529565.1 Filifactor alocis
ACGATATTTAGATTATGCCTATAAAATAGCAGTTAAAAAAGCATTGGAAAATATGGTGAGAGATAAACTCTTTGATATTAAAGATGTAGAAAGAATTTACTTTTATGTTGATGAGCATACAACTGCAACCAACGGAAAATATGAACTGAGAGAAGGTTTGGAACAAGAGCTAAAAAACGGAACATATAACAGAGAATACTCCAAATTCTTTCCGCCAATATTTCCTGATATACTATCAATTCATTTAGAGTTTTGTAATTCCAAATCGAAACTTCTAATAAGAGCAGCAGATATTATAGCAAACAGAATATATTATCTGTCGAGTAGTAATCAAGTAGAAAAAATAAAACAGATACAAAATTTATGTATCATTAACCTGCCTAACAATAGGTGAACACAAATAAATACACAAGTTATATGTCTGTAATAGAAGGAAAAAGAGTGGCTGATACCATTATTCCTTCTATTGTGGGATATCAACGATCTGTGACCCGTAGAAGATAAAACAATTTTTCGTGGTCGAAACCCATACTTCTGTTGGAGAATAGTATAAGCCCGGTTTATCATGGAGGAAGACAAGATGAGTAAGAAAAAAATACGGATCATTCTATTTATTCTTTTGACAGTCCTGTTAATTCCTGTTCGTTTAAGGTATAAGGACGGAGGAAGTGTTCGATACAGAGCAGGATTGTACGATGTTACGAGATATCATCAGCTGGATTCGACATCCGAAACGGGATATCGTGACGGATGGAAGGTCAAAATCCTGGGCATCACCATCTTTGACAATTTCGACCGATAACTCTGCGTTTATCATAGAAGGAGATGCCCGATAGAAACAGTAATACATCAAGGGGAAGGCTTACAGAACAAACCCGTCCTGTTCTGTAAGCCTTCCCCTTTTGTAGCCGTTCCGTTTCCGCAAGATAGCTGTCAACCTATTGTTCATTTGATACTACTATTCTTTTGATACTAAAACCCAATTAAAATGTCAGGTGTATGGGATGTATGGAGATAAATAAGAATTTGTAGTAAATGAAAGTGAAAATGGAACTAATACTACGTTTTTGGAGCCGAAAACCAAGTCGTGAAACATATAAATCAGAACTCGCTAACGCTCAAACAGCTGATTTATAACGACGTTTCACTCATTTGGATCGGTTCGAAAAAACTTCGTAAATCGTTCTTCATTTTTCACTTTCATACCCAAGTTGCTCATACAGATAACTAGGCAATTTAAACAGGTAATAGTATGAATAGTCGATATAAACAATCTGTGGCTCACAAAAGACAACATAGTTTTTCGTCATCGAAAAATAGATATATCCATACTTCTATTGAAAAATAGTGTGAATTATGGACATCGCCGACTTGTACTCCGTAAGAGATAAGACGGACTTGCATGGCTCCAAAGTAAATACAACCTTCTATCGAAGAATAGTATCAACCTTCTTTGCCTACCCTGCTGTTTGAAATATAGACTCCTGCAACGATCAGGACTACCCCCGTCCATTGCAGGGCGGAGAACCTCTCTCCCAAGATGACTACCCCTCCTATGATCGAAACCACCGTCGCCACACCGATAAACGAGGCGGTTCGATTCACACCGATATTTGCAATTGCGATATTCGAAAGGAAGAAGGCGATGATTGAACTGCCGAGTCCCTGATAGAGAACGGCGATAAGAAAACTTCTTTCTCTAAAGGGAAGGCTCACCAAAGAAAACAGCCTCCCTTCGAAGACGGCTTGTGCAACCGCGATTGTTGCAAATACGAGAGCACCTGCAAAAAGCATTACATAAGTGATCTCAAATCCCGTAAATTCTTCCGCCTTTTCGACAAACACACAGTAGAGGGCATAAGAGATCACTCCTACACAGAGCATTGCATAACCGAAGGGCGAAAACGACGCCTCCAGCCCGACTGCAAAGACGGTAATCAACACCCCCGCTACGGTTACGCATACCCCTATGATTTGATTTCTGTTCGGCCTTTTATGTAAGATCATCGAAGATGCAAAAAGCGAGGCGATCGGAATACAGGCCAGGAAGGCACCGCTTTCGGAAGCGGTGGTCCTGCTGATACCGACGGTTTCCCCCACAAAATAGATTACGGGGTCGAGTGTCGCAATAAGAAACAACAAGCCTATCTTTCTTCCCCTGAGTCCTACTTTAAACCTTCCGCATAAAACCGGAAGGTTCACTGCAAAAAACGCAATCACAAACCTCCAGCTCAAAAGAGCGAGCGGCGTTGCCACATCGGTGGCCCGTTTGGTAAAGATATAGCTCAAGCCGAAGATGATCTCACATCCCAAGGCGGCAGATACCCCTATCCACATACCTTTATTTTTCCTTTTCTCCCCTTCCATCCGACTTCCTCCTTCCATACTTCTTTTCAAGCAATATGCTCCGGTTCTATAATCCGATAGAACTCTTACCCTATGGTTTTTGAACTGTGCAAATTCGTTTCATCCCCTACCATATACAACTTTCCGATATCAAGAATGAACAATTACATAATACTGTTCTCCGCTTCAAATATCAGATAAAAAATAGATTGTTCCAAAAAAGTTTGAGTGATGATAGAGTTCAAACTTCGATTTT
>JAUMWQ010000216.1:0-1544 GCA_030529565.1 Filifactor alocis
CGCAGAGGAAGGAGTCCACGGCGGAAAATCGATGACGGAAAAAGGCTGTGTCGACAAAGTAACCTATATGGTAGGCTCTCATATCGGTCTTAACGAAAAGAGCAATACCGTCGGTGTAGGAACCGAAGGATTCTTGTCGAGCAAGAAATTCGATGTCACCTACTGGGGGCGTTCCGCACACTCCGCCAACAATCCCGAATACGGAAGAAACGCTCTCTTAGGCGCCGCAAGTCTCTGCCTTAATTTGAACGGTCTGATCCAGTACAGCAGTTCGAATACCAAGCTCAACATCGGTTACTTGAATGCGGGAAACACGAGAAACATCATAGCTCAAGACAGTTTCCTCCAAGGTGAGATCCGCGCGGATCACTACACCACCCTGAAAGATCTCTGGCACAAGGTCGTCCATGCCGTACAGGGAAGCGCCCTGACCTACGGTCTCCAATACCGTATCGACGAAGTGGGCGAAGCCATCGACTTCAAGACCGAACACCCCGACTTCGTCAATCTTATGAACACAAAACTTAAGGACAGAGGATTTCAAACCAACCTCCGCCCTCGGTTGAGCGGTTCGGAGGATGTGACCTACATGCTGCGCCGTGTGGAAGAACAGGGCGGAAAGAGCATCCACTTTCTTCTCGGCACGAAGTTGAAGGCTCCTCATCACAACGAAGGTTTTGACTTTGACGAAAACGTTCTCCCTCTAGGGTTAAACTTGTTTATCGAAGTCATCTCCATCCTGGTCGAAGATCATCAAAGAACCTGTACTCTATAAAAGACATTAAATACTTTAAAAAAACTTGCCGACAAAGCGTATAGCAACGAAAACCGCCCCGGCGCTTTAAGCCTCCCTTTCGTTTCCGAGGGCGAAGTTTTGATCGCTTAACATCACGGACCGGATGCTCAAAGTAAACGATGGGCTCCATACTTTTTTATTTAAGTTCGATTTATGTGTTTTTTGTATATTTTTTGTGGTAAAATAGTTTTTAGTTGAGCTATCGTACAGAGAACCTTGAGATCGTTTGTAGCATTTCTATATCCTCTTTCAAAAAGAGACTTATGACAAATGTTCCATCTTTCTTGAACCTTTTGTTACGACTACTCTTACAGGAGTTGTGTTACCCTTTATAATCATTTTAAGTTCGGAAAGGAGTCTTGTTTATGAAGAAAAAGTTAACAGTTTTTTTAGCAGTTTTGATGGTGATGACATCTCTTCAAACTGCCTGGGCTGCAGGTTTGTCCAGAACACAGAAGGTCCAGTACCTGTTGTCTCAGGGATGGATCTCAGGAAGATCCGACGGGGATCTGTCATTAAACTCCTCTATCACCAGAGCGGAGGCAGTCAAAGTTATTATGTCGATGCTCGGCCTTGATAAGGATGCCGGAAAAAACAACCTGAAAAAATCGAGTTTTTCGGATGTTCCCGTGAAACACTGGGCAAATGGCTATATTGTTGAAGCCGTAAGAAGAGGTATCATCTCCGGTTACGACAACGGAACCTTCCGTCCTGAAGGAAAGATCACCTATGCTGAGATCATCTCCGT
>JAUMWQ010000216.1:1554-2573 GCA_030529565.1 Filifactor alocis
TGCATCCCGAGGAGAACAAGATCAAAGCAAGCGGACACTGGGCGGAATCTGCCATCAGTTTTGCAAGGAGCAAAAACATCCTCGATGGAGTGAGCTTGACCCGTTATAACTACGATGAAAGCGCAAAACGCGGAGCCGTCTTTGAGATGATCTACAATCTCTCAACCGTTCTCTCTTCGGGCTCGAACGGGATCAAGTCCCATGTGTTTGACGGACAGGAAAATAAGGTTTCCACCTATACCTTCCTCGGCGAAAACGGTTCCGTCGTCACCGTTGAAGGCCAAGTGATCGATCTTGAAGAGCAAATGCTTCCTCTTATCAACAACCTAAGAGAACAAAACGGACTTGCTCCCCTTGAGAAAGCAAACGACGATATCTCCCGTTATGCAAAACTGAGAGCGGCAGAGCTTTCCTTCAGCTTCTCAAGAGTTCGCCCCAACGGACAAAACGCGCTTTCCGATTCGGTCTTCGACAGCTATTTTGCATTCGAGGAAAACATTGCGGCAGGCTCTGCGGATTCAAAGGCTGCATTCAATCAATGGGCAAATTCTCCTTCCCACAAGAGCATCATCCTCAACGAGTCCTTTAAGCATGTTTCCGTCAAACTCTTCCGTTCCACCAAGAAAGACAACAAATACAACGGAATGTACTATGTACAGATCTTTACAAATTAATAGAACTCTAAGACTGTTATCCATTTGAATCCTTGATGACAAAGATTTGTACTCCGCGGAATAAAAAACCTTCCGTGGTTTGCAGGCTCGATATCACAGCAATTGATTGGATAACCATGTAAGAAACAGAAGAAGGCGGATACATCCGTCTTCTTCCGTTTTGTGCCATTACCCATCCGAAACGTCGATATTGAGATCCTCTATTCTGCGAAATATTTATAACTTGCAAGCGTGGATATGAGCACCCTTCTATCGAAGGAAAGTTTTGCATATAAAAAGACAGGGCAGAGATGCCCTGTCTTTTTTGTCTATCACATCGATGTTTTACTCCGATGTCTTATTCCA
>JAUMWQ010000217.1 GCA_030529565.1 Filifactor alocis
TATTCTCGGAAGTGTTTCTTTGAATGAGTTTCGACGTTTTATAAACTCAAGGAAGGAGTATTTTCTACCTTTGTGAAGTATTTCTAAAAAAACGTATTACTATAAAACAGCAACAGATAAGGATATTACTATGGAAACACCTTTTTCAAGAACGGAACTGATCTACGGTGCGGATGCACTGCCCTTGCTGTCCTCCCTACACATTGCCGTCTTCGGAGTGGGCGGCGTGGGAAGCTATGTAGCGGAGGCCCTTGTCCGCACGGGAGTGGGAGAACTTACCCTTGTGGACTTCGATGAGATCGCCCCGAGCAATCTCAACAGACAGCTTCCTGCACTTTCTTCCACCGTCGGCAAAAACAAGGTGGACGTGATGGCAGAGAGGCTTGTCGATATCAACCCCGAACTGATCGTACATCCGATCGCCGAGAGGTTTGATCTGCAAACCTCCCAAAAGCTCTTAGAGCCTCACTACGACTTTGTCCTGGACTGCATCGATATGGTCAGCTCAAAGATCTGTTTGATCGAGACCTGCATCGCCAAGGAGATCCCCATCATCTCTTCCATGGGGATGGCCTCCCACAAGGATCCTACAAAGATCCAAGTGTCGGACATCTCCAAGACCCATATGTGCCCTTTGGCAAAGGTGATGAGAAGAGAGCTGAAGAACAGGGGGATAGGGCATCTCCCCGTCGTCTTTTCGAGCGAGGAAGTTACCGCTCCCTTCAAGAAGGTCTTCTCCGAGTCCGGAAAGCAGATCAACGGCAGTCTGGCCTTTGTAACGGGGGTCGCGGGAATGTATATGGCCGCCTATGTTCTGAATAAACTTCTGGACAACAAGAAGTCCGATCTATAAAGCAAGATCGTGAATATCATACGAAGATGGGGATGGCTGCGAAGGGCAGGGTTTTTGAAAACATTCGTTTCAAAACTATGATTTGAAAAATGAAGAAAAGAATTTTGAAGGATAACCCACAATTCAAAAAAGACAGCATGAAACCCGGCTTAATATGAGGGACATGCTTCTCAAAACCATTTATTTTATCGGATTTCTATTGTATGTGAATCAAGAGACCGGCACGGTATCGTTTCGTGCGGTATTTGCATAACTATAACATTCGGAAAGGAGGAAGACAGTTGAAAGTAATCGGGATCGTTGCAGAATATAACCCGTTTCATAACGGACATCTGTACCATATCAATCGTTCCGTCTCATTGACCAAGACCAAGAACGTTGTCGTCGTTATGAGCGGAAACTTCGTTCAACGCGGAGAATGTGCCATTATAGATAAGCACCTGCGCGCCAAGACCGCCGTCCAAAACGGGGCTTCCCTCGTGTTGGAACTGCCGACACTGTACGCGACCCAGAGCGCGGACCTCTTTGCCAAGGGAGCCGTAGACATTCTCAACAGCCTGGGGATCATCGACTACCTCTCCTTCGGGAGCGAAAGCGGAAACCTCGAGAGTCTCTCTTCGGTCGCATCCTTCATCCACGAAGAACCTCAGGAGTACAAGGTCTTGTTGAGGTCCTACCTCAAAGAAGGTCTTTCGTTCCCTCGAGCTCGCAGCAGGGCCCTGGAAGATCTGACGGGGATCGGCTCCATCTCGACCCCCAACGATGTCTTGGGGGTGGAGTACCTCAAACACCTGCTTCGCTCCTCAAGTGATATCAAGCCGATCTTGGTGCCGAGAAAGGGAGCGGGTCACAACGATACACAGATCCACGAAGGACTATCGAGTGCCACATCGATCAGGGACTATCTGGAGCAGATGTCGAAGGAATTTTGCGGGATCTCTCCTCTGAGCTCCTTGGAACTCCTATCCTCCATCCCTCCTTCCACCCTGGACGCCCTCCTGTACTCCCATACCAACTACCGTTGGATGAATACCGATGTGTTTTTGCCCGACATCAAAACCATCATCCTTCGGGAAATGCAGGAGATCAAACGCTACTTCGAGGTCTCGGAGGGACTGGAAAACCGGATCTACGACAACTTCTTGGACTCGGTGAGCCTGGAGGACATCTGTATGAAGATAAAGACCAAGCGCTACACCCTTACGAGGATCCGCCACATCCTTCTGAACATCCTCCTCAATATTACCAAGGATACGATGAAACGTCTGCTCTCATCGGAAGACATCGGATATGCACGCATCCTCGCCTTCGACGAAACGGGGCGAAAACTCCTGAAGAAGTGCAACCCCTGCCTTCCTTTGATCAACAAGGCCTCTTCGTTCCGTCCGGAGAACGAAAAACAGGAACTGCTCTGGAAGAGCGATCACATTGCCGACACCCTGTATTACAGCAGGTATGATTCGCCGTTTTCCAACAGCTTCGTCCTGTCACCCGTCTTTGTCGCAAAACGAAATGAATAGAACTCAAAAGAGAGCGGAAGTATGATCTTATCCGCTCTCTTTTCTATTGGGCCAATACTGCCATCCTGCTGTCCATTTGTACTGTTGATATCGATATTCTGTATATTCTCCTAAATTGCAATAGCAAATGCATATTTTTTTGAAATTATTTGAAGACCCGGTA
>JAUMWQ010000218.1 GCA_030529565.1 Filifactor alocis
GTATTATACTATGCTGTAGTAAAAAGGTCGAGGGTATCTTTGGAAGATAGTTGCTATCCGGATATTTTGCAAATTCCGGAACTAAATATCAGTCAAAGAGAGATGTTTTGATGAAGAAACGGTGCAGGAATATGAAGGATGGAATTCTTGAAGGATAAACCTTCGTATTTCATAAACCGGGAAGGAAATCGGGAGTTCGGCTTTGTGTGGTCCCCTAAATAAAATTTTGTTCATTTCATCAGATAAGAAGGAGGAGGTTTGTATTGTATCTGAAAGCACTAAGGATCGCATATAAGGCTCACAGAGGGCAAAAAGATAAGGCGGGGAGGCCCTACATTCTTCATCCTCTTCGAGTTTCTTTGGGAGTGAAGGGCAGGGAGGCGAAGATGGTCGCACTCTTGCACGATGTGATCGAGGACAGCGAGATCGGGATGGAGGAACTCGATTTTTTGAACGACAGGCAGAAAAAGGCCCTCCTGCTTTTGACGCACAGGAAGGGAGAAGACTACTTCAACTATATTGAAAGAATAAAGGCTGATGAGATCGCAAGGAAGGTAAAGATCAGTGATTTGAAGCACAATTCCGATTTAAAAAGGTTGAAGACTGTGACGGAAAAAGATAGGAAACGAAGGGAGAAGTATCTTCAAGCGATATCGATACTTGAACGGTAGAAACAAACAGCTTGTAATATGCAAAATCCATGCTAAGTCTCTGTTATTGTCTTCTGTCTTTTCGTATAATAAAGACAGTAGCGTATAATCTGAAAAATCAGCACAGGATCAATGTTATATGAAGGATGAAAATTGATATGGAAAACTTCGGATTTTATAAACAAATAAAATGGGGAATCTACCTTTGTACAGTGTCTCCAAAAGTATAACAATATCCGTTCTCGTCGGATTTCAGCTCTTGTTTAAACTGAAGAATATAACCAAAAACTTTCCAATGCCTCCTTCTATAGGACAATAGCAGTGTAAGGACGAGGTTGTCGTATGTTTCCTTGAAGCTCGTCTTCCTCCCTAAGAGTGATGTTTCTTAAGGAAACTCTGTTTGACTTGTAAGCCTTTTGGATATGAATATACTAGGCGAAAGATAGGATTTTAAGATAGAGGTATGGCTTATTTGCTCCGGGGGAAACTGTTATCGGATCAAAATTCCCCTGTGGAAACGATAGGATCATCCAAGACGATTGATTACTTGAAAAACGTATCAATATCTATCGGTTTAAAAATGGGAGAGGTATAAGAGTGAGGTTCATGCCAGAATAAAGAACCTATTCTCTCTGTTGGTATGAAGTGATCCTATCTGCCTTATGAGGTACAGTCCTAAGTTTGATATTATTTTTTGCAATGAAGGGAGAGACAAAAGAATGAAAGGACTTTTTTCAAGAGCGGTTATTTATGCGATCATTTTGTTTATCATCTCGGAACTTATGTCCGGAGTGGAAGTGGGAGGGGTCGGTTCGGCTTTCTTTGGAGGTTTGATCTTGGCTATTTTGAACAGTTTGGTAAAACCTGTTCTGCAAATCATCTCATTGCCGATAACAGTTCTGACACTGGGTCTGTTTTCCTTGGTCGTAAATGGTATTGTGTTTGCTCTCGCAGCTATCCTGACACCGAACTTTACGGTGGCGGGCTTGGGGTCAGCGATTTTGGCATCGATCCTTTTCTCCATCCTCAACGTTATGTTTAGCAAGACGATTATGGATAAATAGAGTCTCTGCGATAAGAAAACAAAGAATTAGACAAAGGAAAGACAAACTTCGGTAGGATATAGAATAAAAAAACTCTGTGAAGAGGTTTGGATTACGGTTACTTAAGGGTATCGGAATCAGATGGAAGAAGTGTTTGCTCCGCCTTCCATCTTTTATTTTGCAATCCTACTCTCCGTTTAAAATATCGGATATCCAGCATGTTATCGAAGAGCAATCTGGAAGATGATAATTCAAATCGTTCAATATGTCAATTTCAATAGTAGACGATAGCATACAACGAAGAAAGGGTTCGGCTTATGACGGAAAATAATGTATATTCGGTTGCAGTAATTTTGTTAGGGATCTATCTGTGTATTGTTCCCTTTAAGTTTCCGGATTTTTTTGAATATGGAAAAAGAATGAGCTTTTATACGGGAATCTTTGGGGTAAAAGGGGTGAAAAAGATCACCTTCTGTTTGGGAGTGATTCTTCTGCTTTCCGGAGTTTACTGTCTGTTGGCAGGTTGTTCGTAGAAGAGGGCAGTGTAATGGTGCGTTGAAATTCATAGGGAGATATCGCATAATTCGAAAAATCAGCATAAAATCGATGGTATACGAAGGATGAAATCCTTGAGAGTGTTGTTATGACAGGTCTTCGTATTTTATAAAAACAGGGAAAAATCAGAAACTTGCCTTTGTGCGGTGTTTCCATAGCAGTGTTGACGTTGATATGAACTTTTTTGCTTTATAACCAAGATGGAAAATAAAAATAGCCTAAATTGCAATAGCAAATGCATATTTTTTTGAAATTATTTGAAGACCCGGTA
>JAUMWQ010000219.1:0-1135 GCA_030529565.1 Filifactor alocis
GAAAACAGGGGCGAGAGTGTTGTACTTTCGCCCCTGTTTTATTATTCTTATTTAGACAAAAAATGACTCGCCGACAGTCCTTTTATGAATGGCAATCATTGCCTTCAAGCCTTGCGGTTATTTATCGAATAATTCGGGTTGTTGTTTTACTCTAATGTGCTCAAAAACATTAACTACCTTATATCGATGATTGACATACGCACGACATTCGGCGTCCCATTTTTGTGTGATTTCAAGTTCGGCTTTAAGAGCGTCCCCTTTGGCAAAAGACGTCCCTTGATCTATCGCTTTTTGAAGTCCGTCATTGGATAATTTTGTTGTAATCTTATTCCCTTGATAGACAAACTTCCAATTATCTCCTCTATTGAAGCTAAGGCTAACGATATTCAATATCGCATTCTCATCTTTTATTATTATCTCCCCCGGCATTTGTCCTTCTTTAGGCAAGACCAGTTCGCCAAACTCTTCTTCCGTTATCGTCTCGCTCGGCTTACCATCGGCTATTATAGTTATCCCTCTTACATTGATGTCATTATTCGCCGTCTCAAAGGATTTTCTCATAGCTTCATTTGTTGTGGGATCGTTGTAAAGATTGATTATCGTTTCTGCTTTTTGTACAACAACGGTATTGTCGTTATTGTTGCTTATAACCGTCTTTGCTTCTTCCGGTGTTACTCTTTTTCCCTTAAAATGTTTGTAGAGTCCAAATGCAGCACTTACTCCGGCTACGATTGTCGATGCGTATGTGATATTTTCTCTTGCAAACAAATTTTGGATCCACGTGGCTACAACCTCCAAAGATATTTCAAAAGAACCTTTATTGAGAGCCTTTACCTTGACCTCCGACTTATACGCTCCTTCTCCAATCAAATCATTGGCTCTCTCCGTGATTATCACATAATGAGTTAGCATATTGATTAGGGTATTCACATCAATGAAATTATCCCCCTCAAGCTTTACAATCAAAGATGCTTTATTGTCTTGTTTCACGTTAGACGCACTTTTTTATTTTTTAGGATTGTCCAATTTCTTCATTTTACGGTAGCCTGATTAAGCTCCTTCTTGACATCGGGCAAAGTTTTCTCTTGCAGCAGTTGTTCCGGAGCGACGCCGGTACTCCGCACCACCATGTCTC
>JAUMWQ010000219.1:1145-2496 GCA_030529565.1 Filifactor alocis
ATGCGTTTGTTCGAGTTGCGCCTGTCCGTTGATATTGCGGCTCTTTATCTGCTCTTCCGTCATTGTAACTCGAAAAAGATTGGCGGCAAGTTCTGCACGCCCCATGCCATCAAAGAGTTTTGTCTTCTCAACTCCTCTTCGTTTGGCAAGTTTCCACGATTCCATATTGTACATTCCAAGATAACCGGCATTCTGAAATTTTGCATAATCGGTTACTTGTGCAGATTTAGCTACTCTTGCAAGGGATTTGTTGCCATCGGTGAGCTCCTCACGTATAAGCAATCGGTCTATCTCTTGACTTCCTTGTACATATAGTTCAAACTTGCGTGTCTGCTCGGCAAAATAGGCTTGTGCCAAAGCCACTTCCGGATTTTTAGGATTACCATTCATTGCAGCCATATAGCATGCAAAGCGTGTCAGCTTGAAATCCTGAACCTCCTTGCCATCAATATCTCGCTTTACAGCGATAATGTTTTCATAATGCGGTATATTAAGCGAAACAAAGGCCTTCGTAGCACGATCTAAGACTTTGCTAAACGATTTTATATCGTTATATCCGAGCATTACCATCACTTCTGATGCCCACCAAAAGGTTATTCCGTTTTGGTTCTTGAAGTCTTCAAATGTCAATATGGCTCTATTCTCCTCAATCATATTGTATTTCCGATATTGAATTGTAATATCACAAAGGTAGTGATAAAATAAGGAGAGCCTTTCGACCCTCCCTATCAATTATTAGGAATTCAACCTATACCACAATCTCCTTTTGGCTCAAGCTATCTCTTTTATTCATTATCGACTCCGAGATACTAAATTTGAGATGCCTGTCCAGCTCGTCATCGAGAGGATAAGAGAACTTCTCCAAAAACTCATCGAAGTATTTGTCTTGCACGATTTCACCATAGATGCCTGCAAGTGCTTCACAAACCTCATTCCCTATCTCCACAAGCAATGCTTTTGCATAAAGTAATCGCTTAGTGTCTTCACTCAATATAAAATTAGGCTTTTCCATAGTCAGTCATTTTGAAATAAGTGTGTGAATAAATTGTCGTCCGCTCTCTGTTACTACGGTACTGATGCTGGTTCCTATCGAACCATTGCTTTTAATGTATTTCGCCGTTCTTGTTGCAAAATATCCTTTGTCTGCAACCTTTGCCGTTGGTTGCCACTGATCGCTCTGGCGGTAGATCAGTTTTCTGGCTCTCAACTCGTCCATCAAAACTCTCACACTTCTCATTCCCAAGTCATGTGCGATTTGGGTAAAGGTGTACGTTGAGGTGGATTGAAGTACCGCATCCGTGTACTCTGCTTTAGGAGCAAGCCGTACTATCTGCTCTTGCTGTTTCGTGTT
>JAUMWQ010000220.1 GCA_030529565.1 Filifactor alocis
TGACGTTTTATAAATGTCTGAAACTCAAGAGATTGGAATTGCCTTATGGACTTACTAAAATTGATTCGGAAGCTTTTTATCAGTGCGGTTCACTTGAGATGATCAAGATCCCTGAAAGCGTAAATCATATAAGCCATGATGCATTTTATGGAGCGGAGAGGGTCAAGATCGTCGGGATCGTCAACTCCTATGCTCATAATTTTTCAAAAGAAGCCTATAGACAGCTTTATACGGGAGAAAGTGTGCCGGAGACGAAGGGGATCGACTTTATCGCCCAAGAGTTTGTGTCAAAAAACACAAAGGTTATGGTCGATGGGGAAGAGGTTTCCTTCATGGTCTACAATATCAACGGGAACAATTATTTTAAGTTGCGCGATATTGCTCGAGCTTTGAAGGGGACGGACAAGGCTTTCGCGATCGAATGGAAGGAATCTGAACTCAATTTGGTATCAAACAAGGAGTATGAGGGGGTCGAGAGTGAACCTATCTTTTTTTCTCCACAAAAGTCGGCTGCCCATATCACTTCTATAAAATTGAGTCGAGACGGAAATGCAATCGATGTAAAGACCTACAACTTGGGAGGAAACACTTATTTCAAACTTCGAGATCTCGGATGGATCTTGGGATTCGATGTCGATTGGAATCAAAAGATGATGGTCATTGATACCAGAAGAGGTTAACTTTTTCGGGCTATTTGAATAGACGATAGTACAAATACAACCTTGGGAATTTGAAAAACTCTACAGCCGAATGTCAAGTGAGAATTTGATCTGCGGCTGTACTTTTTTGTGAATAATTCCTTTGCTACAAGCTTGAAAATGTCAAAAAAATCAGAAAAAAATGCTCGAGTTGCTGTTCTCAATAAGGGAACAAAATTTTTTTGTATAGATTACTAAGTTGAAATTTCAACACTTGTTATACAATGTGGACTCAACGTGTCATAAATGGATATTGATTTTGAAGAAGAAATATTGTATACTTATGACAATGATTATTGATACATATTCAAAAGAGATGCTAGTTATTATAAATAATCGCTTGTATGATGAAGACGATGTGAAGATTCTCTTTAGAGATATAGAGTTTTCAAGGAAAAACAGAGGAGAACTTAAAGAAAAAAACAAATAAGGTTTGTGCATCGTGAACTTCACAAGGTAGAAACTCGATGAGGTTCGTAGGAAGTTAAGACAGAATGCGTTTTTTATCTGTTCGTATTTTTATAGACGCGAAAATAAGACTAGAAATGACTTGTATCGATTTCAGAGCAGCGTAGTTACAAGGGATGGGTTCCCGGACAAAAAGTATTGTGATAAAGGAGAGTTTTGTTTTGATTGATAAACGTCTTTTGAATCTGGTGCCTTCTTCAAAGAGGTATATTTTCTTGACTGTCTTATGCTATCTTTTGAGTTTGGTTGCAAATGTGATATTTATCTTTTTCATAGGAAATGGCTTAAACAGCTTGTTTGAGCGGGGCGTGTGGATGAATTCTATTTGGACATCGTTGCTTTTAATGGCGGGGGTGTTTTTTCTACGTTACATTGCGACTTTGATGTCAACAAAGTATTCTTATTTGGCTTCATCTAAGGTAAAGAGTATTTTGAGGGCTCAGATATATCAGAAGGTTTTGGCGCTTGGAACGTCTTATAATGAGAAAATATCGACATCGGATCTGATCCAGACCTCTCTTGAGGGAGTGGAGCAGTTGGAGATCTACTTCAGCAGGTACCTTCCTCAGTTGTTTTATAGTTTTTTGGCACCGATCTTCCTGTTCATACTGATCTTTCCCATCAGTGCGAATCCGGCGATAGTGCTCCTTGCCTGTGTTCCGCTGATACCGATATCGATCATGGCCGTCTACAAGATAGCGGGCAAGCTGTTCAAAAAATACTGGGGCATATATGTGAATATGGGAAACAGCTTTTTGGACAATATTCGCGGCTTGACCACCTTGAAGATTTATTTGGCGGATGAACGTAAACACAAGGAAATGAATGAGAGCGCAGAGGATTTTCGTAGGATCACGATGAAGGTTTTGACGATGCAGCTCAACTCGACGACGATCATGGACTTCATCGCTTTCGGAGGAGCCGGTCTGGGAGCACTGTTTACGCTTTTGGAACTTCAAAAAGGAAGGATAGGTATTGCACAGAGTTTTATCATCATCATGTTATCGGCCGAGTTCTTTATTCCTTTGAGAAGGTTGGGTTCTTTCTTCCATATCGCGATGAATGGAATGTCGGCCAAGAAAAAAATATTTACGCTTTTGGATCTTCCGCTTCCCGATCGAGGAAGTTTGCAAGTACAAGGCTCGGGTATTGACATTTCGATTAAAAACATCGCTTTTTCCTATGATGAGAGCAGAGAGATCTTAAAAGATGTATCCATACAAATTCCGGACAAGTCTTTCGTGTCCGTTGTAGGCGGATCGGGTTCCGGAAAGAGTACCATCGCTTCTCTTGTAACAGGAAGATATTGTAATTAC
>JAUMWQ010000221.1 GCA_030529565.1 Filifactor alocis
CCGGATCAGTCTTATCTTTTTAGGTCTTCCTTCCTCGTCTTCAATCTCGACATAACCCTCATAGCAGAGAGGTTTGTCAAACTGAGAGATCTGATATCCCTTTGTCAGATCGGGATAAAAATAGTTCTTCCTGTCCATCTTGGTGTCGGTTTCGATCGAGCAGTTGGTGGCAAGTCCCGCCATCACCGCATAGCGCATCACTTCCTTATTCAAGACGGGCAAGGTTCCCGGCATCCCTGTACAAACGGGGCAACAATTCGTATTGACTTCACTTCCGAACTCATTTTTGCACCCGCAAAAAGCCTTTGTCTTGGTTAAAAGTTCGCTGTGGATCTCTATTCCGATCAGTGTTTTGTAGTTCATCCTCGTTCCCCCTTTCTATTTAAATTCCAATTGTTTTACATACTTATGGTGCTCCGTTGCATCCTCAAAAGCCTTCGCGGCAGACAAGAGGAGGGCTTCCTCAAAGTGATTCGATATCAGCTGAAGTCCCAGCGGAAGACCCTTTTCTAACCCGCAGGGGATGGAGATGGCAGGCAGTCCCGCTAAATTGACAGGAACTGTGCACAAATCCTCCAGATAGAGCGATATGGGGTCGGAAGTCTTTTCTCCCACTCGGAAGGCCGTTCCCGATGTCGTCGGAGACAAGAGCAGATCGAACTTCGAAAAGGCCTTTTCAAAGTCCTGCTTGATCAAAGTCCGAACCTTCAAGGCCTTGTTATAGTACTGGTCATAGTAACCGGAACTGAGGGCAAAGGTCCCCAGCAATATCCTTCGCTTGACCTCTTCTCCGAAACCTTCGCTCCTTGTGCGGACATAGAGATCCTCCAAATTTTCATAGTCGGAGGTACGGTAGCCGTATTTGATCCCGTCAAAACGCGAAAGGTTTGACGAAGCCTCACTCGGCGCGATGATATAGTAGGTCGAGATCGAGTGAACGATGTGTTTGAGATCGACAAACTCACATTCACAGCCCATATCCTCAAAGACCTTGACCGCATCCATCACGGACTGCTTGACAAAGGGAGCCACCGGTCCTTCCACCAATTCCCTGATGATACCTATCCTCTTGCCCTTCATATCGGCGTTCAAACATCCGAGGTAATCTTGAGTCTCCACCCTGCTCGAGGTGGAGTCCATCTCATCCTTTCCTGCGATCGCGTGCAAAACAATGGCGGAATCCTCCACGTTTTTGGTCAGGATCCCTATCTGATCCAAGGAAGAGGCGAAGGCGACCAGACCGTAGCGCGAGATCCTTCCGTAAGTAGGTTTGAGCCCCACCAGCCCGCAGAAGGCGGCCGGCTGTCTCACCGAACCTCCCGTATCCGAACCGAGGGAAAAGAGAACTTCTCCAGCCGCCACCGAAGTTGCAGAACCTCCCGAAGAACCTCCGGGAACAAAGTCCGGATCAAAGGGGTTACGGCTTGTAAAAAAGGCCGAATTTTCCGTAGACGCCCCCATCGCAAACTCATCGAGGTTCACCTTCCCCATCATAAGAGGGGCATGCTCGTGAAGTCTGGTCACTGCCGTCGCATCGAAGATGGGGATATAGTTCTCAAGCATCTTCGAGGCACAAGTCGTCTTGATCCCCCTGGTCGAAAGATTGTCCTTGAGGGAGTACGGGATCCCCGTCAACAAACTCTCTTCCTTCTTATCGATCTTCTCCTGTGCCGACTTCGCCTGTTCCTTCGCTTCTTCAAACGAAGTCGTGATAAAGGCCTTCATTGTGCCGTCGACCTCTTCCGTTCTTTTTCTCGAAGCTTCATAGAGATCCATCGCACTGATTTCTTTGTTCTTTAACAAAGAGTTCACTTGTTTTATATCTAACTGATTCAGGTTCACAAAATTACTCCTTATCAAACTCCCATAGTGTATAAGTACCAACTGTAACGTCCCTTCCGGTTCTTCATCGAATCCAAGCCTTCAGGCTCGGAACCTGCCCTTCCTTCATCGGAGGACCTGTGTAAGAAGCAGCCTCCACCCTCCCAAAATCTTTACGATACTCCGGCATATTGAGCCCTCGGACTCGTTCTTCTCCTCGATTGCAAGCCAAAAAGACAAATGGAAGAGGCGGATCCGTATTTCATCCCAATGTTCGGATGACGGAGCAAAGAGGCAGACTCCCGCCTTATATAACGGATCTTTCTACAAGATCTTGGGAACAA
Source organism: Filifactor alocis (assembly GCA_030529565.1). Taxonomy (GTDB): domain Bacteria; phylum Bacillota; class Clostridia; order Peptostreptococcales; family Filifactoraceae; genus Filifactor; species Filifactor alocis_A. The sequence continues at coordinate 2,166 of JAUMWQ010000221.1, forward strand.
CAAAGCAACCGGCCTCCTTGGACGGGGCGTTCTTTAAGATCTCTTCCCTGGGGAAGGATGGCTTTATCTCGTCTTCTCTCAGTTCGTTCTCCATCCCCAATACATTGTAGGTGATATCACAGCGTTCGGTATCACACTGATCCAATGACGACACGTGATTCAAAATACGTTCCAGCGACAGGAGCATCTCCTCCTCCTTATCGCTATCAAATTCAAGTCTTGACAATTTGCTGATGTAATCGAGAGTTTCTCTGTTTATCATCGCTTATACCGGCGACAGAACCCTATCGCCTTCTCCTTTCCC
>JAUMWQ010000222.1 GCA_030529565.1 Filifactor alocis
CAAGAGTAAAAACAAGACATTCCTTTTGTGGTGTTAGCTTAAGGAAGCCCCGAAGGGATAACGATGATATTTAAGCATAAACACAGAAGGATCATTGAAGAAATCACTGCAAACAAAGACTTTGTATTGTATCCAAGCATTTGTATACTGTTTTTTGAGTGGTACGTAGTGATCTTTGACAAAACGGATCAAAGTTTTTTGAACTCATCCACATTTACAACGAAAACCGTTGCTCCTCCGACGGTAACTTCCAAGGGAACGGTGATATGTCCCGCCATCGGATAGAAGTCAGCCATTGTACCCGGTATGATACTCTTGCGCATCTTACAGTTTCTCTCAATGATTTCCATTACCTCGTCGACCCTGTCATCGTCGACTCCGATAAGGCAGGTGTGATTTTCGCTGCGCAAAAAACCACCCGTGGTGTTAAGGGTCGTAATATAGAATCCGTGTTTGATCAGATCCTTAGTCAAGTGTGAAGTATCGTCCTTGTTTACAATAGCTATAACCAGCTTCATAAATAAACCTCCTCGTATAATCATAATAACTGTAATTTGTACTAAGAAAAGAGTACGCTCAGATAATATAGATGATACCATAAACCTTTAAGTTTGTTCTATTTATATAACACTATTCTACAAAAAAGAAGTGTTTTTTGTATTTTGATCGATGCAGCAGATGCTTTATTTTAATCAGATCATAGCACGAACAAAACTCTTACCCCTGTCTATAACGCCTGTTCATCATATCCGGAAGACAATTGGGATCTAAAATCGTCCAATATACATCGGAGAAGAAGATTTTTTGTCCGGAGGAAGAGGAGAAAAAACAAAGGTGTCGACCTTGTGATTTATATATACCCTAAAACCTTGATATTCAATCCGTTGAGGTCAAATACGAAAGGAAGGGGAGGCTATTACATATGGATGGAATAAAAATTAAAAAACTAAAAACACAGTATTAACTACGGGTTTATTTTTGTTTATAGGCAACTATAGCTTATAACTATTCATTCTACAACACCTATGCTTCGCTCATAATACAAAGACTTAAAGGCAATGCACTAAATGTATATGCTAATCTAAAAATGGTCCACAAATAACAAAAAATCTCTTTGAAAACCGGTCCAATCAATCACAAAATATCTCCGAGATGAGGTACAATTAATCTCGAAGGTGACATGAGGTGAAAACACTAATGGACAAGTTCAAAACCATTGATATAAGAAACTTCTGTACTTTGTAAAACCGAAGAGAAATTAGCAATTTGCCTTTCTGAGGTATTTCCATAGAACGTGAACTCCGATGAGAAAGTATGTTGTTATACTTTGGTTTATTATACGGGGCGATACCTTGCAGGAGATATCCTGATTTTGTTGTTATTTTATAGTGCATACAAATTTTATCAAAGAAGTATTTGCATTAAGACGATGCCTCGTAATTGGAAAAATCAGGATAAGATCCATTTTTGTGAGAAGGATGACATCCTTGAAAATACTGATATGATAAACCTTTGTGTTTTATAGAAGCAAAGAAAAATCGGGATTTTGCCGTTGAGAGGTGTTTACTTAAGTTTAGATTTTGTGTAAAGAGGGTTTTGTTTCTTAAAATTGAATGATGATATATTTATGTAATAATATAATATCAACAAAATTACAAATAATATAAAAACCATCTATTCCTGCTTCCATGAATCGCGAAAATACAAATTATCAGTTATCGGAAAAGGGAAGGGCACATCTCTTGGAAAGTAAGGAAAACGTATTCTACTTGAGAAAGAAAAAGAGAAAATCCGGGGATGTTTTCTCTTTTTCCTTTAAAAAACAGGAAGAATATGATATATTTAGTTTGTGGTCGCTTGGCAGGATTTTGTATATCTTGATGGAGAAAGACTTTGAATTGGTGTTGTAAAGCGACTTGAAAATTATCAAATATAAATTTGAAAGGAAAGGTGAGTACTATGACTAACAGGCGTTGCCTTAACGTTTACTCAGAAATCGGAAGACTTAAGACGGTCCTTTTACACAGACCGGGCAAGGAGATTGAGAATTTAACTCCTGATCTATTGGACAGACTATTGTTTGATGATATCCCATACTTGGAGATCGCAAGAGAAGAACATGATGCATTTGCAAATATCCTCAGAGAAAACGGTGTAGAGGTACTTTATTTGGAAGAATTGGCTGCAGAGGCTCTGACTTCGGATGAGATCAAACACGAGTTCATTGATGAATTTATTGAAGAAGCACATATTGAAGGAAAGAAAAAGAAATCTTTGGTGAAAGATCTTCTTTTAAACATAGATACAAATTTGAATATGGTAATCAAGATGATGGAAGGAATCGAGAAAGAGGAACTTCCTGAATATAAAAAG
>JAUMWQ010000014.1:0-15893 GCA_030529565.1 Filifactor alocis
TATACCGACATCATCCGCACCGATTATACATATAAAAAGAGGGTCTTTCGACCCTCTTTAATCTCCGGATATCCTCTATCGGAAATAAACTTCCATCTTGATCTCCTTGCCGTCTCGCATGACCTTAAGCTCTACCTTATCTCCTTTTTTGTAGGAGTAGAGAAGGGTGGAGAGTTCTTCCATGCTTCGGACCTTTTTTCCGTCCATTTCTACAATGACATCGAGTTCCCTCAAGCCCGCCTGTTTTGCCGAGGTGTCGGGATAGACCTTAAAGACGACGATACCTCCGTCCTTAGCTCCGTAGTCTTCTCCCGTCATCTGTCTGAAGGCCTCTACATCATGACCCTTGATTCCCAGAACCACTTTTTCGACCTTGCCCGTCTTGATGACCTGATCCACGATCGGCTTTGCCGAATTGATCGGAATAGCGAAGCCCAGAGCTTCTCCCGCACCTTCTTTCAAGGTATTGATCCCTATCACCTGACCCTTGGAGTTCAGCAGAGGTCCTCCGCTGTTTCCTCGGTTGATCGCCGCCGAAGTCTGGATCAGATTGTCCATAACATGCTCCGCATCCACCTGCAAACTACGATTCAAACCGCTGATGATCCCTTCCGTCATCGTCCTCTCAAATTCAAGTCCGAGAGGGTTTCCGATTGCGATAGCAAGATCTCCTACCTCCAAAGCACTGCTGTCCCCAAGTTCCGCAGCCTGAAGTCCCTTCTTGTCAATCTTGACGACCGCCAAATCCATATTGGAGTTGCCCCATACGACTTCTCCTTCTTCCTTGGTTCCGTCAGAGAGCAATACATTGACTTCTCCGCTTTCCGCTCCGTCCACGACATGGTAGTTGGTCAAGATATAACCGTCTTCCCGAACGATGATCCCCGTACCCACTCCGGTAGCCGGATAGGTAAAGCCCCAGAAGTCGTTGCGCAACATCGTCGTCGTCTGAATACCTACGACTGACGGCATGGCTTTTTTCGCCACCTCTTTATAGATATTATCCGTTGTCTCCACATAGGTTACCTTTTCCAGTTTTTCCCCGTTTGAAGAGGTGGATTCAACGTTGTTTTTCTGAATACTCAGATCTGCTCTCTCCAAGAAATAAGGCATTGCCGCTACGGAAAGAAGACAGCCGACCAAGACCCCTACCACGGTCGACAAAAAAACGGATTTCCTTCCACTCATATCTATTCCTCCTTAATCCAATATATATTTAGGGGAAACAAAATCTCTGAGAAGAATACTCAAGTTTACATCCTTATCGGTTATTCCGAACTGTTCCATCACCGTTCTCACGACCTGTTCCGCCAAGAGAGGGCGGTTGTTTTCTTTGCTTAAGTGTGCCAGGGCGATATTGGTGATGCCCGACCTTACCAGAGCAGTCGCAAGCTTTCCTGCATCGATATTGCTCAAATGTCCGCTGTCGGAACGTATCCTCGCCTTTAATGCATAAGGATAACTGCTATATTTCAACAGCTCATCATCGTAGTTGGATTCAACTATAGCAAGATCCGAGTTCATCAGGGCCCTTCCGACTTCATCGCTGACATAGCCCAGGTCGGTCGCGATTGCGATCTTCGTCTTCCCGTTCGTCACAACGAAACCACAGGGTTCCAAGGCGTCGTGGCTGACTGCAAACGAACTCAACTGCAGATCCCCGATCGAAAAATCTCCCGAAGTTTGAATAATATGTCTGTTTTTATCCGCTATGGAACCGACGGTTTTTTCCATACCGTCCCATGTTCCCTGAGTCGCATAGATGGGAATGTCATATCTTCTGCTTAGGATACCGACTCCCTTGATATGGTCCAGGTGTTCGTGACTAACGAAGATCGCCTTAATGTCCTTCAAGTCCTCCTGATGCTCCATCAAGTTCTTCTCTATCTTTTTGCCGCTTAGGCCTGCATCTATCAATATCTTTGTACTTCCTTCAGATACGAAGTGACAATTCCCCGAGCTTCCGCTCGCTACGGAAATATAATACATATTCTTCTCCTCTATTCTATTTCCTATCTTTAGGATAACAATGTTTTGTGGTAAATATTTAAAATACAAGTCCTTCTTTGTATGATTTCTCACATAGGATCGTGGGTTTCTTCTCACAAATATAAACCTTTTGAAAATACGGACTTTATATTGTTTCAGAATGTATTTTCATCTGATAATTCTCATCTTGGGATCCCTCGTGTTCGAAATCTGTTATAAATAGATATTCATTATCACTAGGAACCGTCCTCTTTTATTGTATCACTTATTTCAGACTTTGTACCCTTTTTCGTCAAAAAAATACCTTCGAGAAAAGCCTTTTCCTTTTGTCGCTTTTCTCGAAGGTAGTCATCCCGTGCCGTCTCGGGTCCTCATACTATGACTTCATACTATTCCCTATTAGAATTGACAGGTGGAATCCTTTGAAATATATGATCCTCCAAATTGTTTTTCGGCAATTGTATGTTCTGTATACTTGGAATTTCGTGCGGAAAATAGTATAAAGATCAAGAGCCAACAATGTATTCATAGGAGATAAAATGATGTTTCGCGGTTTCAGGATCAATATGAGGGCCCTTGCCGGATAACAATCTGTCGAAACACCTTTCTTCTATGGATCTACTTGATCACATCGACGCCCATATAAAGTCTTAACGCTTCAGGGATGACGACGCTGCCGTCCTCCTGTTGGAAGTTCTCCAGGATCGCCGCCACGGTACGTCCTATGGCGACTCCGGAACCGTTCAAGGTATGGACGTACTCGGGTTTGTCTTCCTTGCTTCTCTTAAACCTGATGTTTGCACGTCTTGCCTGAAAGTCCTCAAAGTTCGAGCAGGAAGAGATCTCCACGTAACGGCCGTAGCTGGGCATCCACACTTCCAAATCGTACTTGAAGGCAGCGGTAAAGCCCAAGTCTCCCGAACAAATTTGAACTACCCTGTAGGGCAGGCCGAGCTTTTGCAATACGGACTCCGCATCGTTGACCAAGGTCTCCAGCTCATGATAAGACTCCTCGGGTCTGACAAACTTGACAAGCTCAACTTTCTGGAATTGGTGCTGACGGATTAAACCTCTGGTATCACGTCCTGCCGATCCCGCCTCCGAACGGAAGCAAGGGGTGTAGGAGCAGTACTTGATATTCAAGTCGTCTCCGTTTAAGATCTCATCCCTGTGGATATTGGTCACAGGAACTTCTGCAGTCGGAACAAGGTAGTAGTCCAACCCTTCGAGTTTGAACATATCTTCCGCAAACTTCGGCAGTTGGCCCGTGCCTACAAAGCTCTTCGCGTTGGCGATGAAGGGCGGAAGCATCTCGGTATAACCGTTTTCCGATGTGTGTGTATCGAGGAAGAAGTTGATGATGGAGCGCTCCAACCTCGCACCTAAGTCTTTGTATAAGGTAAAGCGAGAACCCGTGATCTTGCTTCCCGCATTGAAGTCCAAGATATTGAGATTGGTTCCGATATCCCAGTGTGCCTTCGGCTCGAACTCAAACTTCGGCACTTCTCCCCAGGTTCTGATCTCCTTATTGTCTTCGTCACTCTCGCCGTGAATAACATTTTCGTTGGGAACGTTGGGGATCCTCATCATCTTGTCGAGGAGCTCATCTTCGGTATCCTTGACTTGTACATCAAGGCCTGCAATCTCGTCGGAGAGGTTTTTCAGTTCCTGCATCAACTCTGCAGTGTCCTTGCCCTCTTTTTTGTATTGGGGGATCAACTTGGACTTCGTCTTCTGCTCGTTCTTCATCACTTCCACCTTTTGCAGAAGTTCGATCCTCTTGTTATCAAGCTCTATGACCTCATCCAACGAAAAATCCTTTTCTCCTCTGAGTGCCATTCTTTCCTTGATCAGTTCCAAATCCCGTTTGATTCTTTTGATATCCAGCATGGTTATCCTCCTTTTTCTTAATAAAAAAACCTCCGTTCCAATGCTATTGCATTAGGACGAAGGTATAAAATCCGCGGTACCACCTAATTTGATCATAATCCGGCTCTAAAGAATTAACGCTTCTTCCACGTCTCGGTCGTCCCGAAAAGGCTCCGAAGCGGATTCTAAGAGTACTCCTGCAAATTTCCACCACCCATTTGCTCTCTGAAAGGTTCTCCTCCTATACTGTTCTTCTTCAACGCCGTTTTGCATACTATAGCACAAGTCCTACATTTTTTCAAGCTGTTCTTTGAATTTTAAGAAAACAAGTCCTGTCCCTCAACCGGTTCAGGTTCAGCAGGAACACTCTGCTCGGGCTTAGATTCCGGTTCAGCGGGAACGGAAGGTTCCTGCTTGCTGTCTGCCGGCGGTCCCGGTTGGAGCGTTACAGGTTCACTAGAGTTAACAGGATTTGAAGGTGTTTCACCAGTGTTCGGATTCGAAGGTTTCTGCGTTGTGCCCGGATTCGATGTCGATGTGCCGTCGCCTGAATTTGTAGCTGTCTGGTCTCCGGGATTCTGCTCCATCCCTTCTACAACTCCTGTTGTTTCTGTTGTTCCGGGTACCTCTTGTTGTTCCTGTTCTTCTAAAAGAGCATCCTCGTGAACGATGTTCTGTTCTTCCGGGATCGTCTTCGTCGCCTTCTTAGTCTTGGACTTCTTGCCTTCTCCTCCATGTTCACGCTGGATCGCAACGATGTCCAGGGTACTTCTCTTGTGGAACTTCTCATGTTCCCAATCGGAGTATTCTCCTGCCATCATGTATTCGATCTGATCTTTGTATATCGGCTCATCCATCAAAAAATAGGAAATACTTCCAATATACATACTTTCGCCTGCCAACACATCTTTGATAATATACTCAGGTTTCAACTTTGTAGCTGAAACGCTAAGCTGAAAAATATCCTTCTTGCTAAGGTCGGTCTCCACATTTTTATATACCGTCTCAAACAACTGTGGGAGTTTTGTGATAGATTCAGGAGACAGAACCTTATCGATCAGTGCGCTGATAAACTTCTGCTGTGCTTCTACCCGTCCAAGATCTCCCGCCGTATACCCCTTTCGGTATCTCAGATACTGCTCTGCCTTCTTCCCATCAAGAATATGAGTACCCTGATCCAGGTCTATGCGAAGAGGGGGATCTATGGCGTTGTCCGTATAGTGCATGCCTCCCGGATGATCGATCGTGATCTCAACTCCCCCCACCTTGTCTACAATTTGATACAGAGCCTTATAATCCACGACCGCATAGTGGTGGATCGGGATCCCAAGCAATTCTTTTACCGCCTGGATGGAAAGTTCCGGTCCTCCAAACCGATGGGCATGGTTGATCTTCGTCGCCTTCCTTCTGCCCGGAAGCACGACCCTTGTATCTCTGGGGATCGACAGGATGAAGGCCGAATTCTTGTTCGGATCCAAACTTACAAGCATCATGGTGTCTGAACGCGGAATATCTCCCTCGCGATCCCTCTCAGGTGCATCCACCCCCAAAACTAAAATATTCGTCCTCTCGGTTATTCCTTCTTTCTTGTCCAGAACTTCGACGACCTCGGGTGTGATCTCTTCTTTTTTCTTTTTGTCGTCATGTTCCAGATATACCTTCGTACCTATCGTTCCGATGATCCCGACCGACAGCACGGTAATCAAAAAAACTTTTAAAAAGTGTCTCATCTTTCATTACTCCCCACAAACAAATAGCTCCATCTTATCCTTGGAGTTATTTTCCGAATTCTGTTTTTCTACCTTTTTATTCTACTTTTTCTAATAAACCTTGTCCATCTCTTTGGATATTTTTTACAAAAATTCCTGTTTTAAACTTCTATTCAGCACTGCTTTACATCGTTTTTCTTCACGGATATCCGCCCCCGTTTACTCTTCTTTTTGCATCTCTGCGATGTACTGTTCTCCGAAGACCTCTATCTCTCTAAGGACCTTCTCGAATCTTCTTCCCATCTCGCTTAGACTGTATTCCACCCGAGGAGGTACCTCCGCGTAGACCCTTCGGCTGACAAGCCTATCTTTTTCCAATTGTCTTAGCTGTCTTGTTAAGACAGAGCGTGTGACTTCCGGCATCAACTTCTCAAGCTCACCAAAGCGTTTGGTTCCCTCGCTGAGTTGATGCAGAACAACGATCGCCCATTTTCCCTGCAACACCCTTTGCGTCGCCAGGAAAGGACAGTTCTCATACAAGTTTTCCATAAAATTTCTCCGTAATTTCAACAATTGTATCTTAAACGCTACTATGTAGTATAGATACTCGTACCCGATTTGTCAATCCCTTAAATTTATACCGTTTTTCCACACCTCTGAGAAAGCCTTTTATTTTCGCCTCTTGAAGCCTCAGATACCATAGGATGTCTTAAAATTCGGATCATCTTTTGTTTACTATTTTCATTCTTTGGTATAAATCTAGTGAAATTCATTTTTAAGGAGGCTTTTTTACAAAATATGGAATTTAAAGTGAAAAATCAATTGGAATTAAGTTCTTACGATGTGATCGTCCTTCCTCTTTACGAAGGCCAAGACATCTCTCATAAAGAACTTTTAGATGTGGTCAAACCCTATTTGAGCAAGGACTTTTTCGAGGCAAAGAAGGAAACGTATTTTACGATTTCAACTTCTATCAAAGGCTCTCCGGTCCAAATCATCCTTGCGGGACTTGGCAATAAAGAAGAAGTGTATTTCGAAACCGCTACCGATGTGATCGGAAGCGCGGTAAAACAAGCAGTTTCAAAGAAACCTGCGCATGTAGCTGTCTATCTCAACGAGCTTTCCGACATTGTGTGTTCGGACAAATTGAGCGCGATCGCAAAGGTCAGCGCTCTTGCAAGCTATCGTTTCGACAAATTCCTGTCTTCAAGCAAGGAGGCAAAGAAATTGGAGAGTCTTAGCTTTATCGATTCTCATGAGGATGCCGAGGCGGCAGTTCAGAGTGGATACAAACTTGCACAGTCGATCCTGATCGCACGAAAACTCGTGAACGAACCTGCAAATCTTATGAAACCCAAGAAGCTCGCTGAAGAAGCGACAAAGGTGTGCAACGAGGTCGGCATCGAGATCAAGGTCATGGGACCCTCCGAGATCGAAGCGTTGAATATGAATGCCTTTCTAAGCGTTGCTAAAGGCTCGGATGAAGAACCCAGGTTGATCGTGATGAAGTATATGGGAGATCCCTCCTCTTCAGAGATCACCGCTTTAGTAGGTAAGGGACTGACCTATGACAGTGGCGGTTACTCCATCAAACCTACCGATTCAATGATGACTATGAAGAGTGATATGGGAGGTTCTGCCGCGGTCATCGGTGCGATGCATGAGATCGGAAAGAGAAAACCCAAGATCAATGTTGTAGGTATCGTAGCAACCTGCGAAAACATGATCAGTGGACATGCCTACCTGCCGGGTGATATCCTGACCTCGATGAGCGGAAAAACCATTGAAATCATCAACACCGATGCGGAAGGAAGATTGACCCTTGCCGATGCGATCACCTATGCGATCGAAAAAGAAAACGCCTCTCGTGTCGTTGACATCTGCACCTTGACGGGAGCTGTCGTTGTGGCCCTCGGAGAGGAGTATGCGGGAGTTATCACGAGGGATGATCAACTCTGGGAGGACGTATACAAGGCTTCTCAGGCTTCGTTGGAACCCGTTTGGCGTATGCCGATCAACAAGGCTCTGGAGGAGAAGAACAAGTCGAGCGTTGCCGACCTCAAGAATTTGGGAGGACGATGGGGAGGTTGCTCCACTGCGGGAGCCTTTGTCGGAGCCTTCACCCAAGACAAGCCTTGGGTCCATCTCGATATAGCGGGAACCGCCTTTATCGAAACGGAAAAGCCTTACTTGACAAAGGGAGGCACGGGTTACGGTGTCCATCTGCTGGCGGAACTCGTATCTCTTTGGGCGAAGTAAGATCCGAATCGACCTTATCCTATTATCCGTTTAAACCGTTTCTATCGACGGTCGTACCTTAGGGGATACTATTGTTCGTTTAGGTTGTTGGTATCAAGGATTTGTGTTATGCAATGGCCGTAACTGACTTTCGCAGTTGCAGAATGGATATGACAACAATTCCATCTCATAATAGTATGCACTACTTTTTCGTGATCTTTAAAGCGAATATAAGGGTGATCACACACAAGTATGAAATCTTGATTTTCCTGTGAATTTGCAGAAACTGAAGTTTTGTCAAATCAACGCTTCTAAAAAAATTCAGGATTCCTATAAAAGTCATTTTACGATGATTTTTTGAATTGTGTGGTGTCTCTTAAGAATTCTTTGGATCGCAGGACAATACTATCACACAGTTTTTACAGAAAAAAGGGACTTTATCCGAACGATAGAGTCCCTTTTTTATACAGTTTTTTATTTTTTTAACCCCAAATAATCCTCTCGAATTGCACAACCGCTCTTGGTTGCGGCAAGTCCTCCGGTCCCCGTCTCCCTTAGGTTTTCATCCAAGGCTCTTCCCACTTCTCCCATCGCCTGAACGACTTCTTCAAAGGGAATAAAGGAGGTAAGCCCCGCCATTACCATATCCGCCGAGATCAGAGCATTCATCACTCCCGAAGCATTGCGAAACGCACACGGATACTGCACAAGTCCCGCGATCGGATCACAGACCAGACCCAAAATATTGATCAGGCTGATGCTTGCACTGTGCAGGATTTGTTCCGTAGTTCCGTCCAGCATTTCGACGACCGCAGAGGCCGCCATCGCGGAGGCCGCTCCACATTCCGCCTGACACCCTCCTTCCGCCCCTGCAAAGGTCGCATACTTCGCGATGATCTGACCGATCCCGATCGAAGTGAGCAGTCCGTTTTGGATCGTTCTTTCGTCGAGGTCATACTTATCCCTTGCAGATACGATCGCTGCGGGAAGGATGCCCGAAGAACCCGCCGTCGGCGCCGCAACGATCTTACCCATCGTTCCGTTGACTTCGCTCGTCGAAAACGCCATCGCCATGGCCTTCATCAAAAACTTTCCTACGATGGGTTCCTTCTCCTGTGCATAGCGATAACTGTTTTTTGCGAACCCGTCTATCATCTTATAGGTCGTGGGTGTCTCCTTTTCGAGGTTTTCGGTCGCCGAACCTTCCATCACCTTCACGACCTTACTGACCTCGGCACGGATCTCCTCCTCGCTCCTCTTGGTGTTTTTCATCTCCTCTTCCAAGACCAGATCGTAGATCCGACAGTTTCTCTCCTTACAGACCTCTATAATTTCTTTTGCCGTATTTAACATCTCTTATACCCCCACATACTTCGCAGTGATGAATTGATCCGAATTTAAGATAACGCTCTTTACGACCTCGGACAGTTCCTTATCCATCTCGATGGTCAATGTTACCACATTGGTCAGTGAGTTCTTCTTGGTTATGATCGATTCGATATTTGAACGATTTCCCGTCAGCAGGGTAGAGATATAAGAAATAATCCCCCTCTGATCTTCGTACTGCAACAACAAGGTAGGATACGCTCCCCGGAACTCCACGTCGATGCCGTTGATATTGACGATGATCATGGCCCCTCCTCCGATGGATGAACCGATGACGTACTCGCTTTCCCTATCCTCGTAATGAAACACGATCTTCACCGAGTTGGGATGATAGTTCTCCCCCAGATCGATCGTCTTGATCTCGTAGTTCAAACCCTTCTCGTGCGCGATCTCAAAACTCGTACGGATCCTGTCATCGTCCGTTGAATAACCCATGATCCCTGCCACTAAGGCCCTGTCTGTCCCGTGCCCCTTGTACGTATACGCAAAGGAGCCGTGCAGATAGAACTCCACCTTAACAAAGTCCTCCCCGCATATCTTTCTTGCAGCGTTGGCTATCCTGCATGCTCCTGCCGTATGCGAGCTCGAAGGTCCTACCATAACCGGACCGAGCACTTCAAATGCACTGTACTCCGCCATAACATCCCCCTGTTTCTTTTCAAATCTCTGTTTTGATATTTTTGAATCCGTTCTCACGGATCACATCAATTTCTAAACTATTATTATTTCATTTTTTTCTTTGTTTTTCAAGTAGTTAGCCAAACTTCTTACTTCTATAAAATTGACGGGCTGAACGCTTTGACTAATACGATCCTCCAAATCGTTTCGGAACGATCTGTGTACCCGGCGTTTCTCTTGGAGAACAGTATTATTAAAATATTTGCCCTTCGCTTGATCTTCCTATACGTTGGCACTTTTTTTGCTTTGATTAAGAGTGAGCATAATAGTTCGAACTGATTATTGGAATACATTTTTCAGTTTTTCAAAAAGGAGGAATTTGTATGGTTGCAAAATATCAGGAACTAAAGGGCAAACGCGTCGTCGTAACAGGAGGAGCCAGCGGTATAGGAAAGGCTACCGTTCAGCGCTTTGTCGATGAGGGCGCAAGGGTCGTCGCCTTCGATATCAATGAGGAGGCACTGGCTTTGACAAAGTCGGAGATCGAAGGTTTGGCCGGCTGTGTCACTGTCGACGTGAGCAATGAAGAAAGCGTGGTAAAAGGTTTTGAGAAGGTTGATGAATTGATCGGAGGCATCGATGTTCTGATCTCTAATGCAGGGATCAGCGTAAGAAAAAAGTTCATAGACTGTGATTTTGCTCAATGGAGGAAGGTTCTGGGCATAAACCTGGACGGAATGTTCCTCTGCTGCAAGGAGGCGGTAAAACGTATGATGCCTCAAAAATCCGGAGTTATTCTCATGACGGCGTCCACCAACGGAATGGAAGGTCATCCCTTCTATACGGACTACAACGCTTCCAAAGCGGGAGTCATCCTTCTGGGAAGATCGATCGCCTTGGAATGTGCCCCCTATATCAGAGTGAACTCGGTTTGTCCCGGCTACGTCCTCACCCCCATGCAACGCGCCGAATATACGGACGAGATGCTCGCGGTGGTCAACGAAGGCATCCCGATGAAGCGACATGCACAGCCGGAAGAGGTCGCGGCCCTGTATGCCTTTCTTGCCTCCGATGAAGCAAAATACATCACCGGCCAGCACATCCCCATCGACGGCGGAGAGACCGCATAGGGGAGATCTTTCCTCTCGGAATATGATAAAAGAACAGAACTTCTAAGACCTGCAGATCATCAAAAAGTAATTTCATCGTTCATACAATACCATTCTTCAACCGAAGTATGAAAACGTCCGGTTTAAAAACTGCACAAAGCAATTCAAAACCTGCAAGTCACCAATATAAAAAGTTAAAACAAATAGCAGTATGAACTGTTTAAAGCGTTTAGAAAAACAGTTTTATACATTCAGGCACCCGCAAAGTTTTGATCCTTTTAAAAATTTTGCGGGTGTCCTGTTATAGGGATACTCGATCTTCAAGTCCATCTCTATCTATTTTACCATGTCATAACCGCTCCACACGAAGAAGACTTCATCGGATCTTCTGATATCAGAAAGAATGGTCTCCTGCTCAAAATCCTTTCCCTGATAGGATATCCACAGCATCATAGACGAAAAACTCTCGCTTTCTTCCCTGATCGGACTGAATTGTTCCACCTTACATTCATTTTCTTCGAAGAGCTGAATGATTTTTCCAAATGAAACATCCTTGGCAAACTCGATATAGAGTTGTTTATTTTTTGAAGACTTCAAAAAATGCTGATCCAAGCGATGTATCACCTCCAAAACCACGTACATAAAAAGGCAGAGGATGACAGCACCTTCGAAGAAGCCGATCCCTATCGAGAGCCCCATGCAGGCCGAGGCCCAAAGGCCCGCAGCCGTAGTTAGACCTCTGACCTGATTTTGTCCGGTTACGACAATCGTACCGACTCCTAAAAATCCGATCCCACTTATGACCTGCGCTCCTAGTCTTGCCGGATCTCCTGACGAGGAAATGTTCTCGAAAATATACTGACTGACCATCATGACTGAGGCCGAGCCCAGACATACCATTAAGTGAGTACGAAGTCCTGCGGGGTGATTCTTCTTTCCTCTCTCAAAGCCGATCAGCCCCCCAAAAACAATGCAGGTCATATACCGCAGGAAGATAGACATCAGACTCAAATCTCTAAATTCTTTTAAAAACACATCATACATCTTCCATCTCCACCTCCTTTCAAATTATAGTTCAATAATATAGCAAAATTTTTGAATGATTTCAAATATTTTTTAAAATAATTTATATAATTGATTTTTTTTGACAGAATTTTTAATCGTTGTCAAAACATTTGTCAATGATATGTCAAAATTTTTATATTTTTATCTGTTTCTCTATAGTTCCAACATTCTCCTATCATTTTTCGACAACGCTTTTTCTTTATTTTGACGAGGATTTTTTGCTCATTCGAAAAAACGGGACTTCAGTGAAAACGTTTCCACATTTTAAATCTTGGCATTGTACTTGCTAAGTATAAGTGTAATATACGCAAAGGAGATGGTAAGAATGTATGCCGATATGCACACACATACGAATTTTTCCAACGACAGTGATGCTACACTGGAAGAACAGTTGGATCGAGCGGTAAAACTCGGGATGAAGTATTACTGTGTTACAGATCACCAGGATTACGATCACCCGGAAGGAGATTTTTCCTATATTCTCAGAAAACGTGAAGATATTGTTTTTGAAACGTATTTTGAAAGGCTCTATGAGGCAAGGGAGGCCTATAAAGACAAAATCAACTTGTTGATCGGAATAGAATTTGGTCTTCAGCCACATCTGGTCGAGAAGATCCAAAAGGATTACGCTACCTATCCCTTCGATTTTGTCATCGGCTCCACCCATAGCATCAAAGGCTATGACACGGAGGATAAGAGACTCTATGAAGGAGTAAGTCCCGAGCAGATCATTCGGGAATACTTTGAGATCGAGTACGAAAACCTAAAAAATACGAGGACTGTAGATGCCTTCGGACACATTGATTTCATTCTACGCGATGTTCCCGGTAAAAACAAGGGTTTTACATACAGTAAATACGGAGACATCCTGGATGAGATCCTTAAACTCGCCATTGACAGAGGTCAGGCGATCGAGCTCAACACCAAACCTCTTGTCGTAGGGATGAGGGACTCAAGCCCCGGCTTTGAGACCTTTAAAAGGTATAGGGAACTCGGCGGAGAACTGGTAACCCTCGGCTCCGATGCTCACTTCCCGGAGAGGATAGGTGCTTGTTTCGATATTGCGGGAGACCTTCTCAAGGAGGCGGGCTTCAAGTACTACAACGTCTTTATTCAACACGAACCCAAGTTCTTCCCCCTCTAGCTAATGAGGCTTATCGTATCCCTGTCGCAGTGGAAAAAGGCTGATCCGCAGTTGAGATCGACAGGAGGACCGATATGTCAACACTCTGAGACCTCTCAGTAAGTTCAAGCAAAAACACCGGACGATCCGTACTTTCATCCTCATCGTCCGGATAGGGGAGGATCCTATAGGATCTACTTTCGATATGATCTTCCTCTTCAAAAAAGAAATCACGATCCAAAGGTTATGGATACACCATCCAAATACGAAAAAAAGGAGAGTACCTATATAACCGGGTACGACAAGCAAGATGTTTAAAAAGAATGAAACAGCAGCTCGAACAAAGAGAAAACCCTCCGTGTTTGAAGCGTTTTCCACCCTGATTTTTATGATCACAATGTTCGGTCTGGGCGTAGTATACAGTATGAACTATGTTTCCTTGACCGTGATCGTCATCGCCTATACCGCACTTCTCGGCTATCGTTGCGGTTATACTTGGAAGGAAATGGAAGCTGCCGTCGGAGATCGAATAGGCAAATCCATGCCGGTCATTATGATTCTGCTCGCCATAGGTTTTATGGTCGGTGCTCTGATGTTTTCGGGAACCTTGCCTATGTTGATCTACTACGGTCTGAAAATCGTACATCCTCGTTGGATTGCTCTGTGCGCCTTCCTTCTCTGCGCGATCTTCTCTACCGCGACCGGTACTTCCAACGGTTCTGCAAGTACCGCAGGCCTTGCGATGATGGGATTGGCGATGGCTATGAAGGATGTCAACATCGGTCTGGTCGCAGGTGCCTGCTACGCGGGTTCGATCTTCGGAGACAAGATCTCCCCACTGTCCGATACAACGGTATTGGCTTCCATGATCACAGGCAACGATATCTTCGACCATATTCGACATATGGCTAAAACAGTCGTTCCCGCCATGCTGATCAGCGTTGTCATCTACGTTGCTCTCGGGTTATCGGCCTCTTCCATGTCGGAAGGTCACAACGAGTCTACCCTGGCTCTTTTAGAAACGTTAGAAAGTATGTTTAAGTGGAATCCCATTTTGTTCCTGCCTATCGTTTTCATCCTGTGGGGATCTCTGACAAGAAAAAACACCACCCTGATCCTCTTCGGTTCCGGATTTATCGCTCTGTTTATCGGTGTCTTCTACCAAGGTTTCAGTTTCTCGGATGGAATTAATGTTCTGTACAGCGGATTTGAGTCCGACATCGTGCTCACTGCACATCCGAATTTCAACCTTGAAGCCATGGATCCTGCTGCCGTAAAACTGCTCGAAAGAGGCGGAATCTCCGATATGAGCAAGACCTTCATCATGGTCATGTTCTGTTTCTACTTCGCGGGCATTGCAGAGCTCTGCGGTTGTCTGGAAGTCATCCTTGACTATCTCAGCAAGTTCGTCAAGGGGCAAGGCTCCCTCATCTTTGTAACAGGTATTGCTACCGTAGCGTTGATCGCTGTCGGCGGAAGTTCGACTGTTGCCCTATTAATGGGTGGTACCTTGTTTAAGACCAAGTATGAAGAGATGGGTGTCGATACCCTCAATCTTTCGAGAACGCTTGAAGACTTCGGTACGGGATGTTCAGGCTTTATGCCTTGGACCTCCTCAGGGATCTTGTATCAGTCGGTTCTCTTCGTTCCTACGACAACCCTGCTTCAATATTCTTTCTTCAGCTGGATCGTTTGGATCTTGGCGATCACCTACGGATTTAGCGGAAAGTGTATGACCTACGGACGAAAGAAGACTTCTATATAATAGAGTTTTTGTGACAAACCGAAATCCAATTAAACCCTTAGGTTTATGGAATATATAATTACGGATCATCATTTGTAATAATGCTATCCTAGGTTTGAAATTCCGGGTATGAAACGTATTACCGAAAAATATCTTGGAAGATGATATGCTTCAAAGCGTTCAACCTGTCGATTTTGACAGATACCGGTATAATACTATTTTTCAATAGAAGTATGGATATATTTGTTCTGCGACTACGAAAATTCGTTTTATCTTCTATGAGTCATAGATCGTTTATATCCATCACTCAAAAGAAGAATCGTATAGAACCTGATCGAAATGTCAGAAACACAGAACGTATAGATACACAACCTGATCTTTTGACGAAGAAAAGAAAAAACGACCTTCGTTATCAGCTCTATCGAGCTGACAACGAAGGTCGTTCTTATATAAGGATCTTATTACAGATTTACTTTGCTGCGGATCCTTGCTTCGATCTCATCGACCTTATCTTCCAATTCCTTCATCTCACTTTTCATCTTGGCAACATATTCTTCGTCCTTGATGGAACCGAGGTTGATCTTTACATTATAAAAAGCGGAATGAACAGCTGTTCTGGCTTGCATCGCTGCAACCGCGCCGTCGGTCACGGCATTTTGATTGCCCTTTTCCACGACGAACTCCGCCAACTCCATCAACTTAAACGCTTCTTTTCCGACTGTGAACGGAACGTTCGCTGCCCCCTTATATCCTTCCTGGATCATCTTGGTTCGATGCGCCTTCTCTTCCTCTGTTTCCTTCGGAAGTTTAAATGCCGCCATCGCCGCATTAAAGGAGTTGGCATCCTTATCGATGTACTCCAGGAACATATCCTTGAATGCAGTCGCCTTCCTGATTACTTCCTGCATCTGGTCTTCCACATCGGCAAACTTCTCCTTACCCACCGTCAAGTTGGCTACCATGGCGATCAGGGCTGCGGAAGAAGACGCGGACAAAGCTGCAATACTTCCTCCTCCCGGTGCCGGAGAATTGGATGCGGTCTC
>JAUMWQ010000014.1:15903-20749 GCA_030529565.1 Filifactor alocis
TTACTGTTTTTTCAATTAACATCGGATCTACTTCCTTTCTATCTTTATATCTTTTTTGAGTGAAAAGAAACCTCTGTTCTTCTGATTGATCTTGTTTGCAAATGAGGAGGACAGGGTCCTTGTAAAAGCGGTATCGTCTTAAGTCCATATGAACACAAGGACACGATATTTCCCTCTTATCCGCCGGACAGGTCTGATCCGTGCGAACTCTTGGAACTCAAAGTTCTATCGATCTCACAGAAATCATAGCGGACAACGTTCAATCCGCGTGAACTCTTGGATCTCAAGACCCTACCGATCCTCGATCGCAGGGCTCTGCTTGCAGCACAGTTCTTCCACTTCCAACTTATATACACAGACCGAAGCTGCCATCTTATCAGAAAACTCCCACTCTTTCTTCTGCGAATTGTGTTGCATAATGCGGACCAAGGCCTGTTTCTTCTCCTGCATCTCTTGCACAAAGCTCACTCGTCCCGTTCCGATAATGCTCTGATAGCTCGCCGAAAACTCACAGGCGAGTTCGTTCTCTAGAATACGGCAGTTCGTATCAAGCTCGAAGCCTACGCTTGGGGCTTCTTTGATCAGATCGATCTTCCTTCCCTGTTTTGCTCCATGAAAATAAAACACATGCCTACCGTCTTCATAGAGATGTCCGAAATTGAGAGGTACGATATAGACACTGCCCCTGTCATAGAACCCGAGTCTGCAACAATCGCAACTGTCAATGATCTCGTTGATCTTATCGATATCGGTGACTTCCTTATCTTTTCTCCTCATATTCAGTGTCTCCTCGTCTTAGAACAAACCTGAGATCGTTCCGTTTTCATCGATATCGATGTTGTTTGCGGCAGGTACCTTCGGCAATCCCGGCATTACCATGATGTTGCTCGTCTGGCACACGATGAAGCCCGCTCCCGCCGACACTCTCACATCCTTGATTGTAATATGAAATCCTGTCGGTGCACCCATCGCGGTCGGATCATCGGTAAAGGAGTACTGGGTCTTGGCCATGCAGATCGGCAGTTTATCCAAGCCCAACTCTTCGAGCTTTTTGATCTGCTTTCTTGCAGCAGGCTCGACGATCACACCCTCTCCACCGTAGATCTCTTTGACGATGGTATTGAGTTTTTCATCGATGGTCTTAGTCTCATCGTAGATCGGTGCATAATTCGATGTTTCGGTATTCAAGATGTGCATCAGCTTCTCAGCCATTTCGACTCCGCCTTCTCCACCTTTTTCCCAGCATTCGTTCAGTGAAACTTCGACACCGAAGTTACGGCATTTTTCGATGAGGGCCTCTACTTCCGCCTGTGTATCCGATACGAAC
The DNA here is from genome assembly GCA_030529565.1 of Filifactor alocis. Classification (GTDB taxonomy): domain Bacteria; phylum Bacillota; class Clostridia; order Peptostreptococcales; family Filifactoraceae; genus Filifactor; species Filifactor alocis_A. The sequence continues at coordinate 17,231 of JAUMWQ010000014.1, forward strand.
TTGTTGACAGCCACAAGGACGGGCAGACCGAATTTTCTCATATTCTCAACCTGTTTTGCAAGGTTGACAAAACCTTTTTGCAAAGCCTCGACGTTTTCTTCTCCCAGATCCGCCTTTGCTACTCCTCCGTGCATCTTAAGAGCACGAATGGTCGCAACGATGACGACCGCATCGGGTTTCAGGCCTCCCTTTCGGCACTTGATATCGAGGAATTTCTCTGCCCCGAGATCCGCCCCGAAACCTGCCTCCGTGATGACGACATCTCCGAGTTTCAAAGCAAGTTTGGTCGCAATAAGGGAGTTACATCCGTGCGCAATGTTTGCAAAAGGTCCTCCGTGGATCAAAACAGGGGTGTTCTCCAAGGTCTGTACCAAGTTCGGCTTGATCGCATCCTTCATCAACATCGCCATTGCTCCGTGTACATTGAGATCCCTTGCAGTTACGGGTTCTCCGTCCAAGTTGTAACCGATGATGATATCTCCGAACTTCTCCTTGAGATCCATCAGGTCCTGTGCAAGGCAGAGGATGGCCATGATCTCGGATGCGACCGTAATCATAAATCCGTCCTGTCTCGGGAAACCGCAGACCTTACCGCCAAGAGCGACAACTACGTTTCGAAGAGCACGGTCGTTCATATCGACAACGCGTTTCCACACGATCTCCCTCGCATCGATGCGAAGAGCATTCCCGTGGTGGATGTGGTTGTCGATCGCTGCGGACAACAGGTTGTTCGCTGCCGTGATTGCGTGCATATCTCCCGTGAAGTGAAGGTTGATGTCTTCCATAGGAACGACCTGTGCGTGTCCTCCGCCTGCCGCTCCTCCCTTTACTCCGAAGACCGGTCCTAAGGACGGCTCACGAAGTGCGATATAGGCATTTTGGCCGATTTTGTTCAGAGCCTGACCCAATCCTATGCAGGTGGTGGACTTTCCTTCTCCCGCCGGTGTCGGGCTGATCGCCGTTACAAGCACGAGTTTTCCGTCTTCTTTGGACTCGAGACGCTTCATCGCATCAAAGGAGACCTTCGCCTTATACTTCCCGTAATGCTCCAGCTCGTCTTCCAAGATCCCATAGTTTTTTGCTATTTCCGAAATCGGCAGCATGTTTGCACTTTGCGCTATTTCGATATCGCTTTTGAATTTGTTCGACATGATTTACCTCCTTGTTCTCCATATGGCTTTAGACAGAGCCTCCCCGAGAGAGGGGAAACTCTGCCAAAAATCTTTTCTTACTTTTCTCTTATTTACTGTTCAATAACTGTTTTTCGATGATCTGATTCACATCGAAGTCTTCCAACTGCATATAGTATTCCGCGGATTCCACCAAGGCTTCCAAGGGAACCATTCCTACCAGTTCGGTTCCGTAGACGGTCACTCCGTATCGAGCGGCTTCCGCCTTGATCAGCTCGATCGCACGATAGATGGATGTTTTTTTGTAGTTTACAAGGTTCATTGACACCTGTACCTGGTTTCTGTCTTCAAGCATAACTCCCATCGCCTTCACAAAACGAAGTCCTCCGCCTATGAAACGCACCTTCTTTGCGATCGCATCGGCGATCTCAAGTTTGTCGGTGTTCAGGTTCACGTTGAAGGCTACCAGTGCGATCCTTGCACCCACGGCAGTACATCCGGTTTTCGCATTCATTTCGCCGGGGCCGAAGTCGGGCTTCCATCCCTCTTGAGTGATCTTTTCAAAAAACCCTTCATACTGTCCTTTTCGAACATCCGCCAGATTTTTTCTCTCCGGTTTGGATGCCGCTTCTTCATAGAGGTAGACGGGAACTCCAAGAGCACCTATTCTCTCTCCCACTTCTTTTGCATACTCTACGCACTCTTCCATGGTCACTTCCGCTACCGGGATAAAGGGAACCACGTCCACCGCACCCATTCTCGGATGTGCTCCTTCATGCTTGCTCATGTCGATGAGCTCGGTTGCAGCCTTTGCGGCAGCTACCATAGCGTCTTTTACCTTTGCGGGATCTCCCATCACATTGACAACGGTCCTGTTGTGGTCTTTGTCGGGAGAGTAGTTCAAAAGAGTTACTCCCTCGATATTGCGGAAGGAATCGACGATCTTTTCGATTACCTCCTCGTTTCTTCCTTCACTGAAGTTGGGTACACAATGTACGATCTTTCCCATCTTAAAAACCTCCTGAATAGTAGTGTTTATGATTTGATGACGACAAAACGTCTGTATTTCATAAACTCATTGTATCAGATTTCCAATCTACAAAACGTCAATTTTTTTAGGAATTTTAGAGTTTTTTGTCTTTTTTAGAGAAAATTATCGACGTTTTCCTGTTTGCCTGCCCTTATCCGCCCCATGGACCGACCTTGCAAGTTTCCTCCGTCAAGCTGTTTTGGACAGCGGTATAGCTTGTTTCCGACGGATGAAGACGACCGGCGTCTTCCATGTCCGCCAAAGAAGTTGTCCTTCTTTTGTATAGAATGACTTTCAACTGCTCATTCTTATCTATCATTGTACCATATCTCAGGATTTTTAAAAGTGTGATTTTACACCGCAACACCATGCAACACACAAACAAAAGAACCCCTCAAGCAGAGGGTATCATTCCTATAAATCCCTCCCTTTCAAACCTCAACTCTTCCCTTCTATATGAAAATCCCCCTCCTGTTTCTTTTATGCCTCAAACAAAAGGGGGTTATACACTTCTTTCTCTATAAAAAGATATCGTTTCAAATTTTTTTAATTATAATATCGTGAAAATCTACACGCCCTTCTCCGGATACCGGTTTCGCAAAACAGTGGATCCACGTTCTATCTCCCAATATCAACTCATTCACAGGAATACGTACACGTTCTCCTCGTTTGATGACTATTTCACTTGTTTCGGGAAAAGCGGTCAAATCGTGAAAACTTCCTTTTTCTGTAATAAGATACAAGTCGGACGGATTGTCTTCAGGATTGTAGATTTCGATGTAGCGAACATAGGTATTGGACACCTGCCCGATAAAATTCCAATGCTCGGTATGAAGAGATAAGGGACTTGGAGCCTTGTTCTCATATGGACGAAACAGAAAAATGCAACCAGCAATCAACACCAAAAGCAAGGGCATTCCAAAAAGAAAAACTTTCTTTTTTAGTAACATAGTAGATTCACTCCCTATTCTTTCATCAGTCTCTTACAAGAATTTTATACTTCCCACTGGTTTTAGCAGCACAAGCATACACATAAAACTGACCTGTATTCCAAGGAATCTTGCCAAGATAGACAGTTTTTCCTTTTTCTACATAGTAATCTCCATAAAGAACCTCTTTATCTTCATTTTCGACTCTGACATAGATTCCTCCTGGACTATTAGAATAATTTTTCACTTTGATTTTTGCATTTAAAACATTGTTGTCATAACTAAGTAATGTCCACTAACCATAGTTAAGATAATAAACATCTTCATCATATAAATTTGGAGTTACACCCTCATTTCCACTCTTTACAGAGATTTCTTCTTGATTAGCAAATACAGGAGCTGTCAAAAGATTGATGATAAGCATAGATGT
>JAUMWQ010000223.1 GCA_030529565.1 Filifactor alocis
TCATATTTTAACTGAGTTTTAGTATGCGACCGTTTCGATTGAGTATTATGAACTCCGCCCATTACCTGTATACCCAGAAAGAGGGACGAGCCTCATGCTTCGTCCCTCTTTCCATTATTATTGCTCTTTGGAATTTCTCTTTTTCTTGATCAACTCATATTTAACATCATACAGTTTCTGAGACAGATCAACCTTATAAGGTTCGGGGTTGCTCAACCTCAAGTACTGTGGCCAAAGGGACGCCTTCTCCCTAAAAGCATATTCCCTGTATTCCTTGACTGTTTTTTTCTCTCTAACACATTTTCCGTCTATAAACAAAGGTTGTAACAACTCCTTGATATAGTAGTCCTTGTATGTTCTCACCTTCCATGTATAGAGTGGATGGAAGATAGTCAATGGTTTGGATGTATCAATTTTTTCCCCATCCATCATGATTAAGTCCGCTTCCGCCTTGTCGTTGTTCTTGTTGTAGATACGCACCACCTGCTTATACCCGGGATTGGTGATCTTCTCCGGAGATTCGGAGATCTTTATCTTCGGTTCATACCTCCCATCCTTACAAACCGCTGCAAGTTTATACACTCCTCCCAGCGAAGGGCAGTCACTTGAAGTGATCAGTCTCGTCCCTATCCCCCAGGAGTCGATTTTTGCTCCCTGAAGCTTAAGATCCATCAGAGTATATTCATCCAAATCGTTGGAGGCGGTGATCTTAACATCCGGGAAGCCCGCTTCATCCAAGCGATGTCGAACCTCCTTGGACAGGTATTCCAAATCCCCCGAATCGATCCTTACTCCGAGAGGCTCGTAACCTTTCTCCCTCATCTCGTTGAACACTGTGATCGCATTGGGCAGTCCGCTGGCCAATGTGTCGTAGGTGTCGATCAGCAATATCGTCTTAGTCGGATAGGTTCTTGCGTAGGAACGAAACGCTTCCAGCTCCGAATCAAATTTTTGGATCCAACTGTGAGCGTGAGTCCCCATCACAGGGACATCAAACATCTTACCCGCCAAAACATTAGAAGTCCCTTGACAACCTCCTACGATGGCCGCCTTTGCCCCGTAAATTCCTGCATCCGGGCCCTGCGCACGACGCAGACCGAACTCCATAACGACATCATCCGTGGCCACCTGACAGATCCTAGAAGCCTTGGTCGCAATCAGAGACTGAAAATTCAAGATACACAACATTGCAGTCTCAATAAATTGAGCCTCAATCGCCTTTGCTTTTACCCTCAAGATCGGCTCGTAGGGAAACATCACACTACCCTGCTCCACCGCATAGATCTCTCCTGTAAAACGAAAATTCTTCAAGTAATCCAGAAAGTCCTGGTCAAATATATCCAAACTGCGTAAATATTCGATATCCTCTTCAGCAAGATGAAGGTTTTCAATATAGTCGATAATCTCATCGATCCCGCAAATCAAAGTATATCCGCCCTTGCTCGGATTGTTGCGGAAAAAGATATCGAAGACCATGATTTCTTCATGGCTATTGTCCCTGTAATATCCATTCATCATTGTCAATTGATAAAGATCCGTCATCAACGTCAAGTTTCTCATTGCTACACTTCCTTTGTATGTAACTATTATTTTTTGATACAACTACAATCGAACCCATTGTATCAGTAATGGATATAAAATTCAAGAAAAAAACAAAGTCCTTGTGTTCAGATCAAGCCCCTACCTTTATTAACACGAAAGAGTTTACTTGGAAAAACCTCGAATTTTTTAGGGGAAACTTCACACAAAAACAACACCTTATATCCAAATGCTATGGATTATCCTCATACAAGAAAAATTGTTCTATTTAAGAATTTGAAAACTCAAACACTCCTTATCAGATATAGCTTATTTTTCTTACATGTTTGATCATGCGACATTTCCCCAAATCCCAGTCTTGAAAAACTACTTCAAACCCTCCATCTCTCTTATCAGATTTATCATCTCGATGGCTCCGACCGCACAATCAAAACCTTTGTTTCCGGCCTTTGTTCCCGCTCTCTCGATCGCCTGCTCGATGTTTTCCGTCGTCAATACCCCAAACATCACGGGAAGGCCCGTTTCTAAGGAAACATGAGCGATCCCCTTCGAAACCTCGCTGCACACATAGTCATAGTGACTCGTACTTCCACGGATCACCGTCCCCAAACAAATGACCGCATCGTATTTTCCACTCTTTGCCATCTTAGACGCGATAAGCGGGATCTCAAAGGCTCCGGGTACCCAAGCGACATCTATGTCCTCTTCTCCCACCTCGTGTCGCTTGAGAGCATCCATAG
>JAUMWQ010000224.1 GCA_030529565.1 Filifactor alocis
GGGAACTCGGTCCCGTCTCTTTTTAATACATTAAGCACTGGAATTACCTCCTATTTTATTGGGTAGCAAGACGATATCTACCGGGTAGAAACATTATACTACACGCGATAGATAAATACAACATATAGATGATATTTTATAAAAAAACGAAAATACATACTATATATTGTGTAGTTATGAAAACGTTTCTACCCTTCTTAAATCAATGAATTTAAGAAAAAAACTTTCGGATTGAAGAAGATGGCTGAAACAAAATTGTAACGTTCCCGGAATCTTTGAGCACAAAATATAGAGGAACTATGTTTTTTTCAAAAAATAAGATATAATAAATGAGAAGTATACGGCGTATATTGCTTCCTGATTGAAATATTGCGCTGACAGAACATATGTTTGCTCAAGCCGTCTTGAGTGATCATAGAATTCAAACTCGCACGACAACGCAATTCGAACATCCGGCAGTATTATACCGTGAAAAATAGGAGGAAGGATCATGCATTATAAGTCGCTAAAAAAACTTTTGATTGCCCTTACCGCATTCTGTGTCATCGGAGCAGGCGTCTACTCCTTCGAGATGAGATCTAAAGATGCTTGTAGTTTCGCAGATACATATTCCGGCGAAGAGATGAGATCCGCCGAGACGATTTTGGAAGCTAATCTTGGAAATGTGAAGGGGTTTCTCACATCAAAAGAAAAGAAAAAAGCTCTTGAGACTCTTTTGGAGATCGAAAAACACACGGATCTTAGGAGGAAGGAAGGGGAGTTTTTTTACGGAGAAAAGGAAGAGGCCTTGAGGAACAAGTTTTTGGACATCCTCGATGAGGCTACGGTTCGAGCCTATCCTCAAGAGGCTGATGTTTCAGGCTTTGATGAGGATATAGAGGTAGATCTGCCCGAGAACAACAAAGAAAGAGTGCTGAAGTATTTTTTTCGCGTGTTGAAAACTCCTCAGTTTCATAAGTTTTCGAAACTCTATATAGACTATATGGATAACTACGATGTCGAAACATACGACGAAATAATCAAACTCCTCACCCGTGCAGGAATAGAGGATCCGCAGGTGTATTTTTGTCTATTGGAAAATTATGATGTAGAGCAGACCCAAGCGGTGTTTCGGATCAACGAGAAACTGGAACTTGAGGAGAAGCAGCTGTTTTCTAAAGACGGAAGAGGAAGTGTCTTTCGAAATTTTATGAAACGCTTCGGTGAGGATTCGAAGATAAAGCCGTTTCATGAGAAGGATCTGTTGTGGAAGAGGATCCGGAGTGTGATCGAAACGGAGAATCTTAAGAAGTTTGATTATGTGATCGTAACGACGGATGGAGAGGACAACAGTCTTGCTTCCGTTATAGAAAGTCCGGATGGTAAACGAAATGGGGAGAGGTGGCTTTTGCAAGTGGATTCGCAGGATATGGGATACGAGTTGGAAGATACCTTGATCCACGAATACGGGCACTATCTGACCTTAAACGAGAAAGAAGTTGATTATACGGATGAATATGATTTAAACAGGTACTGCGAGGTCGGTCTCGTAGCGAAAGAAAACTCATTTATCAATCGTTTTTACCAAAAGTTTTGGAAGGATTATCGCATTTCCTACACACCTACCGATCATCTCTTCTACATCAGACACCGAAGTTCTTTTGTCAGCGACTACGCGGCGACGGATCCTGCTGAAGACGTAGCGGAGACCTTCCTGCATTTTGTAGCCGGGGAGAAACCCAAGGGCAATTCTATCGCAGAGAAGAAGATTCTGTTTTTTTATGAGGACAAGAGGCTTGTCAAGAGCAGAGCCCATATCAGAAAACAACTGGGGTTGGATTAAAGCAATATCGCCTGGATATGAAATCTTAATTTTTCTATGAGTTTGCAAGAAGTGAGATCTTATCAAATCAATGCTTTCGACAGTATTCATACAAAAATGATTCTATGATGGGTTTTTGAATTATGCGGTGTTTGCCGGGATGATGGCACGGTGGTATTCGTTCTAATTTCAACCGTGTTGTTGAGCTGTCTGTATCATGACGGGGATATAAAAATGGTAAATATCCATATGATGTTATGCCGGAGATTTTATTTATAGAAGGGTCGAAACAAAACGGATTTATGGAGAAGGGAAGGTCGATATCGGCCTTCCTACGTTTATTTTACGTTTTGCATCTCTTCTTTGTGCTATAATGAAATGGCAATTTGTGCCGTTTCTTTCTTGGATTGTCGTGTAATACTATTTTTCAATAGAAGTATGGATATATCTATTTTTCGATGACGAAAAAC
>JAUMWQ010000225.1 GCA_030529565.1 Filifactor alocis
ATGGGGGTGATAGACACTGCTGTAGCCCTCTGTGAAAAGTATGGCATCGACACAGAAAAGGCGGAACTTGCAGCCCTCTTTCACGATTATGCGAAGGAGTGGACGAAGGAGGAGGCTTTGGAGTTTTTTGAAAGATCCTCCGTAAATCTCACGGAGCTGGAACTAAGATCTCCTCAACTGTGGCACGCGAAGGTAGCGCAGAGGATAGCGAAAGAGGAGTATGGGATCGAGGACGAGGATGTGTTGAATGCCATCCGTTACCATACGACGTGTAGGGCAGGTATGAGCGATCTGGAGATCGTGATAGCCCTCGCGGATTATATCGAGCCGAGCAGATCCTATCCCGGAGTAGAAGAACTGCGCCGAGCGGAAAAAGACTTGGGTATGAGGGAGGCCCTCTTGCAAGGATTGAACCATACCATCGAATATCTATTGAAGGAAGATCAATTGATCCATCCCGACACCTTGGAGGCGAGGAACGATTTGATCCTTTCACGAAAACAAGCAGAAGGTAAGTAGGTTTACGAAATATGAAAAAAGCAATAAAGATAATTTTGATCACAATGGTTTCCGCTGCGCTTATCGTCTCGGGGATCGTCGCCTTCTATTTAGAGAAGGATGAACAGGAAGTTAAGAAGAGGACGGAGTTTGAGCAATATTGGCTCAATGCCGTGGAGGAGAAAAAGAGGGTCAACATCCTTTTGATGGGAGTCGATACCCTTGAGGAAGATACGACGGAAGAACATGCCAGGACCGATACAATGATGGTCTTGAGTGCCGATCCCGAGACGAAGACCGGCTTCATTCTTTCGATACCTCGGGACAGTAGGGTAAAGATAGAAGGAAGACCTAAGAAGACAAAGATTAACCACGCTCATTCCAAGGGAGGTATTCCTCTTGCCGTATCGACAGTCAAGAAGACAACGGGGCTTGCTATCCATCACTATATCAGGGTTAACTATCAGGCACTTACCAAAACGGTGGACGATGTCGGAGGAGTTGACGTCAACGTACCCCAGGATATGGACTGGGACGACTATGCTGCAAACCTCCACATCCATCTCAAGGCGGGACCGCAGACCCTCAACGGGGAACAGGCGATGCAGTTTATTCGTTTTCGTAACGGTTATGCCAACAAGGACCTGGGAAGGATCGAGATGCAGCAGTACTTTATGGAAATGCTCTTCCGCAAGATCATCTCTCCCCAGTCGATCACGAGAATACCTAAGTATCTGGAGACCATGTATCGGTATGTCGATACCGATCTTTCAAAAAAGGAGTTGATATCTCTGGCCGCTACAGCGATCAAGCTGGATCCTGAAAGGATAGAGAAGAAGGTGTTGCCGGGTAAGGCGAAGAACATCAACGGAATATCTTACTACATCCTCGATGAAGAAAAGCAATCAGAGATGATAAGCTACCTCTTGAAGGGAGATTATCCGGTTCAGAAACCTGTCGTGGCACAGGAGGAAGCACCGATCGAGTTGGAAGAAGGTAAGGAGGAGGACAAGCCCCTCTATACCATCTTTGCTTACAACGGCTCGGGCAAGACCGGTGTTGCAAGAAGGGTTTCAGATTTGTTGAAGATACAGGATCTGCCTGTGTCATATACAGGCAATGCGAGTAGGTTCGACTATCAGGAGACTACAGTCTACTACAAGGACAACGAAAAGTTGGCAAAACAAGTAGGAGAGATTTTGGGTGTCGAAAGACTTAAGGAAGGCACGAGGGCGGTAGATTATCGCGAGCCTGACATTGTAGTGATCATAGGCGCGGACTTCAACAAGTGAGGTGGATAGACTTCAAGTTCCCGTAAGGGCGAAAGAGGAGTGTCGCGGAAAAAGAATACGAAAGTCGAGATGTAGCGAACTTGTTATGGAACAAGAGTAAGAACACAAGAAATAGAAGGAGAGTGGATATGAACTATCTAAAAACGATCGTGGAAGCAATACAGGAGAAACAGGGACAAAATATCTGTGTTCTGGATATCAAAGGGATCTCGAGTTTGTCGGACTACTTTGTTATCACAGATGCGGACAACGAAAGACAGGCGGAGGCGATCGCTTATTTTGTGGAGTCGGAAATGGAAAAAAACGGGGTGGAATGCCGTCAAAAAGAAGGATATGGAACAAACAGATGGATCATTTTGGACTATGGTGAAGTTATGGTTCACATCTTCCATTCGGAGGAGAGGGAGTTTTACAATCTTGAACGATTGTGGAAGGATGCACCTTATGTAGACCTTGA
>JAUMWQ010000226.1 GCA_030529565.1 Filifactor alocis
TCATCTCTCATATAAAATTGGTTTTATGCTGATTTTTCGAATTATGCGGTATCTCCTTTATAGTGCTATTCTCCGACAGATGTGTGCTTATATCCACACCTGCAAGTACAGAAATTTTTTTATCGCCCATAGAATACAGAGCATCGACAGTTCGAACGGACGACGGTATAAACAGATAAGGCTTGTCGTTGTTGTGCACCTGTTCGGCACTTGCCTTACTTGTCAAAAAACTTATTGATGTTTTTTATCACGACCGACCAGCTTCCATCTTCCGCTGAAACAAACTCCAGTACATTCTTGTCTTCAAACAGGTGGATCGGCACATTGATCTCGATCCCCGTATCGGTGATGATGGTCTGTTTCTCGTAGTTCTTCTTCAACGAAGTTTCGGGGATCACCACCGGAGTGTCCCAAAGATTCGACTTTTTGAACGCGTTCTCGTAGATGCTCTTCAACTCGGTTTGATCTTCAAAGGCCTTATCCACAATATCGGACACATGGACGGCGCCGTTTTCGAATACACTGTCCAAGACCGCCTTCTTGATCTCCACCTTTTGATTGAAGTCTTCCCCGACGAACTTCTCTTCCAAGTTTGAAGAAATATCTCGAAATTCCTTCAACTTCTCCTTCTCCGACAAGGCATTTTCGGTCTTTAGCAACAGTTCGGAGAGGAGGAGCACCTTTTCTCCGTTGATGACATACTCCCTGTCGATGATGGCAATGTCCTTATGTTTCAAATGAAGGAGGAAACCCTCATCCACCTTGGAACGGTTAGGAAGGTACAAGTCTTCCTTGTTGACAAGGGTCCAAATGCTCCCGTCGCTCGTTCTTTCGCTCCCGCGTATGAGGAGTTTCTTGTGATTCCACTTAAAACAACCGAAGTACATCACTTCCTGCATCTCAAAGAGGACAAAGGCCAGATCACAGGACGGAAGTCCCGCTCGGTTTTCATAGATCGTCCTATGCAGGATGCTTGCAATATCCCTCGTTACCTCCATAAATCGATCCAAGTTTTCGTCAAGGCTGCTCATCATCGCATCGACAAGGCTGTCCTCCTCAAACCTCGCCCATTTCATATCCCCGGAACGATATAAGGAGCCTATGTGTTTCAACAGAAAATCATAGGTCATCTCCTCTTCTCTGTCGATCTCAAAGGTCGAAAAAGAAGGAAGTTCCTCATTCTTGTTCAAGGTATGAATCACCGCCTTGTACAATATCGGTTTTTCCAACTCAAACATCGTCTACTCCTAACTCTATATTCCTCTAATCAAATCTATGTTTATACTATTCTCCATTTGAAATTCCAGGCACACAGAACATATCGTTACCGAAAAACAATTTGGATGATTATACGCTTCAAAGCGTTCAAGCCTTCAATTTTGATAGATGATAGCATTACGACAGTTCCAATTTCTCGCTTGACCCGTTGTGTCGATATATCGATATTCCTGTTGAGCTCAACCATGCTGTTGATCCGTCCGTGTTATAACAGGGAGATAAAACAAGAGTAACCATCCATATGTCCCGACACCGGTTCAGCGTTTGAAAAAGTACTGCAGACAGAGCCTCAATAAGCCTTTTTACCTCTCCAAAGGGCACCGGCTTCCTTGAGGATCTCATCAGCAATACCACTCTTTTTCATCTTATCGACACTTCGGCTGCGTCCGTCCGAAAAAATCATTGTTACGATATTGGTGTCCGTCCCGAAGCCCGCTCCCGCCTTTGTCAGGTCGTTAGATACGATCATATCCATATTCTTCTTTTGGAGTTTGGCGCTCGCATACTCGACTACTGCGGTCGTCTCCGCAGCAAAACCTACGATGACCTGATGAGCCGTTTTTCTTCGTCCCATCTCGTAGGCGATGTCCTTGGTCCGCTTCATCTCGATCTGCAGGCCTCCCTCCTTTTTCTTGATCTTATTGTCCGCAACTTGCACCGGAGTAAAATCCGCGACCGCCGCGGCCTTGATCAGGATGTCGGTATCTGCAAAATTCCTGTCCACCGCCTCATACATCTCCTGCGCCGAACGCACAGGCACAAAGTGTTTGAGACCGGCGGGAGGCTTAAGATCGGTCTTCCCCGAGATCAGAGTGACTTCCGCTCCCTTACAGACAGCCATCCCCGCGATCGCATAGCCCATCTTTCCCGTAGAACGGTTGGTGAAGTATCGCACAGGATCCAAGTCCTCGATGGTCGGTCCTGCCGTAACCGTAATCTTGCATCCCTTCAGTTCGTCGCTGACCTT
>JAUMWQ010000227.1 GCA_030529565.1 Filifactor alocis
CAACATAGTTTTTCGTCATCGAAAAATAGAGATATCCATACTTCTATTGAAAAATAGTATTATACTATTCTCCAATAAAAATGTCGGGTATGCACACTTTATATTCACAAAAAAAGTTCGATACTTCAAAACATTCAACCTGTAAATTTTAATAGATAATAGAATTATTCCTATAGAATAAGGCCTGTTTGATATGATGATATTCAGTAGAACTGCTATGATATATCTATTCTTTGACTACAAAAATCCCCCACCATCTCCTATAGAGTGAAAATCGATAGATTCCGTCTATACAATGAATAGTAGGACAGATCGTTCAAAACAGGAGATTGTATTATGGAGTGTCCGACAAGGCTCTATACTCTTTGAGAAGTTCTCCGTTCTCCATAATAAAGGGCTTTGCTGTCTCTTGGTCCTCAGACACATCGTAATACTTCATCAGATAGTCGTTGAGCTGTTGTTTATCTTTGAGACGAACGATCTGATAAGGAAGATCGAAGGATAGTTTTTCAATAAACTTGTAGCCATCCTGCTCCTTGACGAGAAGTCCTGTGTGCCCAATAAACAGGTGTACGTTATCCGCATCGATAGTATCGTGAAATACGACGGAGATGACACCGACATCTTCAGGAAGCGCATAATGAAGACCGATCTTTTGATGATAGTCCTGGATTTTTTTGACATGGACAGCGATATCCCTCGTATTTTCGGTTGGAACTTGGTGATAGTAGGTGTTGAACTTGTACTGTTGATGTGATTTGAACTTCTTGGAAGTTTTCAAGGAGTTATTATCGAATGCCAGGTTGGATGGATCGTCTTCGCTCACGTTGAGTTCAATAGAATCTTGGATCAGACCGAAGGTCGTGATTCGGCAGTTGTTTCCGATAAATTCGGGATTGGATTTTTCCCAAGCATCTGCAATGCTCATCTCGTCATAGGCAACAGGAATAGAGGTTGCTTCTGTATATTCCGACTTCAGATCGGGAATAAGAGCGTTGTAAGTTGCTACATCATTGAGGAATAAATCGATGCCTTCATCGCTAATGCGTCCCTTCAGCAGTTCTCTAACTTCATTTTGCGAAGCTTCGTTACTGATGTTGTGATAGGACACGGAGGAGAGGGAAGGATCTGTGGGAAGCTCTTCGGCGGGTTGTGCCTGTTGACTTGAAGAACAGGCGGTAAAAATAGAAAGGGTAGCTAAGATCAAGATCAGTTTTTTCATAATAAACACATACCTCCAAAAAATATTTTTTCGAAATGATCGTCTTGGATCCGAGAAGGGGATCTTTGTCTATAAAAGGAGGAGGGCCGATATCGATTTCTTTTTAAGTCATTGATATCGGCGTATCCTCAGAAAACAATTTCGATTTTATAGGCTTTAATCAAACAGGTGTATAAAGGAAGATCCGTCGAGGTGGGAGCGGTATAGGTGATGTGCAATACGGGCTATATGTTTTTACTGAAGTTCCCGTTTTTTTATGCCTTACTCCATAACAAGGATCTTTTCTGTTTGGAGGAAGAGTACATCCTCTTCTGCAGCAACGATCTTTCGGGGCCAAAATAGACACTTATTCCCCTTCTTGAGAGTTTCTATACCTACATCTTCATAGGAAGGATAGGATTTTAAAGATATTCCTTGTTCAAATTTCCATTTAGTTCCATCCAAGGTTGTGATCACAAAGCTACCGTCCTGCTCCTCAACACTTTCAACAGTCTGGTAGTTTGGTACAGTACCATCTTCAATGTTTGTTATCAAGACGTTGGCTGCGGTTTGAGGAGGTTGGCTTGTCATAAAGGCCGGAGAGACCCAAGCGTAGATCTCATCCCCCTCTTTCAAGACATCCATGGGAAGTTTTTCTCCTGAAGCCGAATCGAGTACGGGAGTATCTTCTGCCGTATTTAAGATGAGTTTCATGGAAGCCTCGGTGTCAGCGATATTTTTGGATTCGATCCCAATTTGATGAGTGCCCTTATTGACGGAAGTAATGGTTCCCCATTGGAGGATGCTTTCTCCCATGATGATGTCCTCGTCTCCCATCTCGTCTTCTTGCTCGGTCATATCAGATGAGGAAGCATCTGAAGGGGGAGCATCCACGTTTTTGCTACCTTGACAAGCGACAAGGGATATGGTTAAAAGTCCTACTAATATAAAACCTACCAGTCTTCTGTTCATAATAATCGTCCTTTCGTTATCTGCTTTTTATTTTTTAGGATAAAATAAAGATTTTGCTCCTGAGCCGA
>JAUMWQ010000228.1 GCA_030529565.1 Filifactor alocis
TTCTCCCATAAGGCATCTTTCATTCCATTTGGACTTGTTGTCATTCTTTCCCAAAACACCAATCATCAGTTTGCTATATTTTTTCGGTGCCTTGTTTTCAATGTACCCGCTCATCTTAGAAAGATACTGTTCGTCTGTAATCAACAACAGGACATTAGTCTTTCCTCTTTCAGAATGTTCTTTACACATTTTCTTCAGAAAACAGCGCACCACATACGCACTGAAGAGTCCAATCACATACCAAAAAAGTACAATTCCTCTTGAGAAGGTATTTATATCCCGAAAGATAAAGAGTCTGACCAATTCCAAAAAACAAACCAAAGAAACCAGTTGAAAAGTTTTAATAAACTCCAGATAGTATCCTCTATTACAGATGTCTTTGTAATTTTCGCTGAAAAAGGCCACGAGGAAAGTCGTCAATATGATACTCATCCCAAAAAGAAAATAACTCTCCGTATTGGATATATCTTTAAACAACCTTCTCAACAAAAAGGCCACCAACAAGGAGCCTTGCAGAGCTAAAATATCTCCTGCCAAATATGCGGAATTATAATATATTCCGTTTTCTTCACGAACAAACATTTCTATATCCCCCCGAAACATTTCGTGGGTTTGCCATCATCGCCGTCTGAGATTTAATATTTCTTCACGATATCCGCTCCGGTCGCTCTGTTGAGAACTGCACCTACTATATTTGCAGACACCTGTCGAAGTCTATATACACCTTTCTCAAATAATTCGTATGACACACTATCCTGCTTCACGACCAATAACACCGCGTTCGAATGCGACGATAGTTCCAAGGCATCGGAGCAAAGAGTTACCGGAGGAGCGTCAAACAATACATAATCGTAGTTTCCTTTGATTTCTCCCATAACGGCCCTCATCGCCTCCGTTCCCCAAAGATCCGATTTTCTGTCAGAATTATTTCCCGCAAGCATCAGATCCGGACCTTGAGGAGTCTTTTGAATGTACTCCCCATAGCCTCCGCCTTGAGCAAACATCTCCACGAGTCCTTTTTTATTGTCCACACCGAACACCTTGTGAAGTGAAGGTTTCTTTAAGTTGCAATCCACAAGCAATACCTTCTTTCCTTCACTCGCTAAAACACACGCCAAATTCGAAGCAACCGTACTCGTTCCTTCCAGCGGTTTGACACTTGTCAACAACAAAGTTTTCGTCCTTTCTTCCGATGGAAGAGCATTGACGATCGTCCTGATTCCCCTGAACGTCTCCGTTGCAAAAGAATGAGGTTCTCTGATCACAACAAGTTGCTCTCCGTCCTTCATACCGCTTTTGCCTGAAGCGCTGTTTGGAACCGAGCCGAGCACAGAAATTCCAACTTTGTTTTGAATATCTTCTTCCGTCTTTATTGTGTTGCGCGTATTTTCCGTCACAAGAGCTGAACCCATTGCCAAAAGCAAACCCAGCAGGAAACCTCCAAAGGCCATCTGCTTTTTATTTGTTCTCATCGGATGTTGTGGCAGTTGCGGAGCTTCTATAACTTCAAGGTTCGCTGCTCCGGAAATCTTTTCTATCGTCTGAGAAAAAGTCTTCATGAACACATCACAAGCCTCGAAGACTTGATCGGGATCCTCTCCAACTATCCTGAGATTCAAAAGCTGCGTTCCCTTAATATGAGTCAATTGAATCTGAACGTCCCCATGTTCTGCTATATTTAACTGTTTTTTTACTTTTTCTGTCACCTCTCGGGATTTTGCGATTTCGGTATAGGTCATCGCGATCTGCTGTCCGAAATTGACATCATCCATCACAAAGCCCTGCTGTTTCTGTTCTTCTCGTCTTACAGTTTCATCAAGCCTTGCGCTCTCTTCGTCTCTCTTTTCTCCTGTAGCGCTTACGATCTGTTCTTTTCTCTTAGTCTCTCCCTTAGTAACGATCTCCGTCTGTTTTGAAGCTTCTCCCTTTTTGATCAGAATTTTCGCTGTAGCTTGATACATTGGAGTATTAAAAGAATCGCTCATATATGCTCCAATCACTGCACATATAAGCGGAAGAAGCAAAATTAACTTCCAATGTTTTTTTACTATCCAAAACAACTCTCTAGACTCCATCACTTCTTCGCTTCTCATAAGCCTAAACCCTTTCTTTGATTTAACCGTTATTTTTTTATACCCCATGGACCCGAACTTGGAATTTATTCACCTGCAGATAAAGACACAATACGAAATCCATATTTGAATATTAGTGGGAGACTTGGTCAAATATTAAAAAGCTCT
>JAUMWQ010000015.1:0-7041 GCA_030529565.1 Filifactor alocis
GAGGAAGATACGGGAAAATCCATCCATGACACTTCGGGAGATTCCCTGATCGACTACAATCGTGCGGGAGTCCCTCTGATAGAGATCGTTTCCTATCCGGATATGAATTCGCCGACCGAGGCTTATCGCTATCTGGAGAACCTCAAGGAGATCCTCCTCTTCACAGGGGTTTCCGATGTAAAGATGGAGCAGGGCTCCTTACGCTGCGACGTCAACATCAACGTCGTGAGAGAGGACGGGGTCAAATCGAACATCGTCGAGCTCAAGAACCTCAACTCCTTCAAATCCGCATTTCGTGCGATGGAGTACGAGGAGAAGAGGCATAAGGAACTGCTCGAAAAAGGAGAAAACACGGTAAAGGAAACACGCAGGTGGGACGAGCAGAACCAGCTTACCATACCGATGAGAAGCAAGGAGAATGTCCAGGATTATCGCTATTTTCCCGAGGCGGACATCACGGACTTCAAACTGACGCAAGAATACATCGAGGAGATCCGTCGTCAGCTTCCCGAACTTCCTGCCGAAAGGAGAAAGAGATTCGTACAGGAGTACGGGATCGCCAAGGATGATGCGGAGATTCTAAACACGAATGTCGATATTTCACGATACTATGAAGAACTCGTCAAGCTGACGAAGGAGCCGGTGTTGACGACAAACTTCTTCCTCTCCGAGTTTTTACGAAGACTCAAGGATTCCGAGGCCGAGATAGGAAACGAAAAGTTTTCTATGGAGCAGTTCGGCTACCTGCTCAGACAGCTTGCTGAGAAGAAGATCAACAATAACATCGCCAAGAAGATCTTCCGCAAGATGTTTGAAGAAGGTACGGATCCGGAAGAATATATCAAGAGTGAAGGCCTCGTTCAGGTTCAGGATGAGGGCTTGATCGCGGGCATCGTAGCTGAGGTCGTAAACAGGAACCCTCAGTCGATCGAGGATATCAAAAACGGAAAAGACCGCGCCTTCGGTTTCCTTGTCGGACAGGTCATGAAGGAGTCCAAGGGAAAGGCCAACCCTCAGATGGTCAATGAACTCTTGAAAAAAGAAATAGAAAAACGTATGTAGATCGAAAGTTTGAGTTTTCAAAAAATATAGCAAAAACAGTTGACAAGTTGCAGATATCTATGTATTATAGATAAATAAATCGTTTGTATGATGTTTTGACGATAGTTCCCCTCAGGGATGATAAAGGTTTGAAAAGAGCTTTTGAAAGATGAAGAACCGAAACCTTCAATTGTCACATAGGACGATCAAAAATGAATATCGATACGGCAATGAACGGAAGGAGTAACTTTTCAATGCCCTGTTGCAGAGAGCCGATGGTGGTGGAAATTCGGTACAGGAGGAAAGGTGAAGAACATCCGGGAGCAGCTGACCGAACAATGTAGTAGGCTTAGACGTAAGTTCCGAACGTTACATCGGAAAAAGTATGATTGTACTTTATGGAGTTGACAGTTTGTCAAGAAGTAGGGTGGTATCACGGAGATTACCTTCGTCCCTATATATGCCTTTGGGTGTATATCGGGGCGGAGGTTTTTTTATTTGGGATCTTTGTTGGGGCAGAAGGTTTTGCGAACGTGGTTCTGTGAAAGTATAGTATAGAAATAAGAGCCTTTCCGTATAAGGGGAGTTTGTACTACTATCCATTTGAACTGTTGATATCAATACCTTTCATTTTCCGGATGATAAAGTAGAATTTTTGTGCTTGCAGATGGGGGCATAACTACACTTCTATCAGAGAATAAGATTAAACCCTCTGGGGATATGATCCCTATTCTAAACTGTTTCGGTATCCATAGAGTTTATACGTTTGATCATTCGGTCGGATGACAGCGTTATACCGGCATCTGTTAAAATGGACAGGCTGAACCTTTTGAAGCAGATGATCATTTATACTACTGTTCTTTTGAGTTGTGGATATAAACGATCTGTGAACAATAGAAGATAGAACAATTTTTCGTAGTCAAAAAAATATATATCCATACTTCTATTGGAGAATAGTATTAAATTGTTTTTTGGAAATTCCCGGTATTTCAAACGGAGAATAGGATGGAGAAAGAAGAAAATAGAGAAGTTACAGGAGGAAGAACTCATGGCAATGAAATCATTGATCATTCCCGACGGCTATGCGAGCCATCTCAGTATCGTAGAGACGGAAGTTGCGATCAAAAAAATCAAGGATCTTTTTCAGCTGCAATTGGCTGCAAACTTGAATTTAACGCGGGTGTCCGCACCACTGTTCGTGCGTCGCGACAGCGGCTTGAACGATAATCTCAGTGGAGTTGAACGGCCCGTAGGCTTTGATACCAAGGATTCCAAGGACGATCTTGAGATCGTGCAGTCCTTGGCGAAGTGGAAGAGGCTGGCGCTTCACAAGTACAAATTCGATGCACAAAGCGGGATCTATACGGATATGAATGCGATCCGACGCGATGAAGACGTCGATAACATCCATTCCATCTATGTGGATCAATGGGATTGGGAAAAGGTCATCTCCAAGCACGACAGGACGATCGAATATCTCAAGGAGACGGTCCGGGATATATACAAGGTATTTCGACAGGTGGAAGAACTGCTTGCAAAAGACTATCCTCAGTATAAGAGGGTCTTGCCGGCGGATATTTATTTTATTACCTCGGAAGACCTGAGGAGAAGATATCCGGACTCTACGCCCAAGGAGAGGGAATACCTCATCTCCAAGGAAAAAGGAGCGGTTTTCATCATCGGTATCGGAAACAAACTGGGGGATGGAAGCCTTCACGATACGAGGGCTGCGGACTACGATGACTGGAACCTTAACGGAGATATCATCCTTTACAACGAGGTCTTGGATATCGCCTTGGAACTGTCCTCTATGGGAATCCGTGTTGACAGACAGGCAATGCTCCATCAGTTGGAGCAAAAAGACGAACTGTATAAGCTTGACTATCCCTTCCACAGAGATATTGTCGATGAGGTCCTTCCCTTGACGATCGGAGGAGGGATCGGGCAGTCCCGGATCTGTATGTTCTTCCTGAAGAAGGCTCATATTGGAGAGGTACAGGTGTCGATATGGCCGGCGGAAGAAAAAGAAAAATGTGCAAAAAATAATATTTTTCTATTATAATAGAGGTCGGGAAGGCAAGAGAGGATCGATGATATGACATCCGAATAGGCAATACCGTAGCGTTTGAAACCTCCGTATAAGATCAGCCTTATACGGAGGACGAAATTGTTGAAACCGTTGATACGTCAAATTTTTGTATTTTATAAAATCAAGGGGAGATCGGAGGTTTGCCCTTGTGCGGCATCTCCTTTATGGAAATGGCGATAAAGACGATACAAAAATACTCGACAAATGCATGATAAGGATCCCATTACAGGTATTTCGGTCGGATAACAGCATAAAGTGAGATGTAAAGAAGACACCGGGTCTACAGCCTTCGGAAGGGAGATCCTTCCATTAGCCATTTGCACAAAAACCACAGGCGCTGTAAGTGCCAAAAAGGGGAGAAGATGAAGAAGAATTTGGAACGATTTTTGGCGGAGGAGTTCGGTATCTCCGAAGACCTCGTCATTCAAATGAAGAAGGCGGAAGAACAGCTTGAGAAGGAGTTCTTGCGCTATGATGAAATAAGAGATCACAATCAATATAAGGTACTCAGAGCGATGCAGAAGTGTCGTCTGTCCGATGTCCACTTCAACTGGACGACGGGCTACGGCTACGACGATATCGGGAGAGAAAAGGTGGAGGAGATCTTTGCGACGGTCTTCGGAGCCCAAGATGCTTTGGTGAGACCGAACATCGTAAACGGGACCCATGCCTTGACCTTGTGTTTGCAGGCCCTTCTCTATCCCGGGGATGAAATGCTTTCGATCTCCTCCAAACCCTATGATACCTTGGATAAGGTCATCGGTATCTCGGAGGATGTTCAATCGCTAAAGAGTTACGGGATCAAATACAAACAGGTAGACCTTTTGGACAACGGGGACTTTGACAAGGAAGGCATCAAGAGGGAGATCTTGGCATCGCCTTCTCTCAAGATGATCTACATTCAGCGATCGAAAGGCTACAGCAGTCGCAAGTCGTTGACGGTAGATGACATCGGAGGGATCATCTCTTTTATACGAGACTTTGAGAAAGATGCCATCGTTATGGTGGACAACTGTTATGGAGAGTTTCTGGACACGAAGGAACCTACGGAGGTAGGGGCCGATATTATGGCGGGATCCTTGATCAAGAACCCCGGTGGAGGACTTGCCCTGACGGGAGGTTACGTCTGCGGGCGAAAAGATCTGATCGAGCTTGTAGCCAAGCGCTTGACTTCTCCCGGAATAGGAAAGGAATGCGGTCTGACCTTCGGGATGAGCAGGACCATCCTTCAAGGGCTCTTCTTTGCTCCGAGCGTGGTGAACGGAGCGGTCAAGGGAGCGATGTTCTGTAGCAAGCTGTTCGAAGACAACGGGTATCGGACCTTTCCTCTATGGTCGGAGGAAAGAAGCGATATCATTCAGGCCGTTCGACTTTCGAATCCGGAGGAGATCATAGCCTTTTGTAAGGGAGTGCAGGAGGCGGCACCGGTCGACTCCTTTGTATCTCCCGAACCATGGGCCATGCCCGGCTATCAGGATCCCGTGATCATGGCGGCGGGGAGTTTTATCCAAGGCTCTTCGATCGAACTCAGTGCGGATGCGCCCATCCGTGAGCCCTATACGGTCTATTTTCAAGGCGGTCTGACCTATGCCTATTCCAAGATGGGCTCTCTGCTCGCCCTTAGAAATATTTTGAGGTTGAAGAGGTCGTAGCTTGCTTCGAGGAAGGATGAAAAAGGCTCATTGAAGATCGGCTAAGAAAAGAGATCTACGCAGGCGATCGTATGACAGATAGAAAAGAAACAGACAAAAAGGGAGGTTTTTAATGAACTTAAACAGTCAAAAAATGAAAGACTTATTGTTTGTATTAAAAAAAGACAGACATTCCAAGGAAGAGATCGTATCCACCCTTCTTAAACACGAGGAAATACAGTTCGTATCCTTTGTTGCGGTCGATTTCAGCGGAAACGGCACCGATGAGAAGATCCCTGTTCCCACCTTCATCGAGGATATGGACTCGTTGTTGGGGGACGGGATCCAGACCGATGGGTCGAGCGTTGTACTTCAAAACATTGCGACTCTGGATAATGCAAAGGTCATCATCCTTCCCGACACCGAAGTGGATTGGTATGTGGACTACAATTTTGAAAACTTGACGGAGGAGGAACTTCCTGTGGGGACCCTTCGCATCCCTTCCTTTTTGATCCACGGAGAAAAATACGTATGTTCGAGATCCATCCTTAAACGTGCGTCCGAGAAGATAAAGCGGGATACGATGGATTTTTTGAAAAAACATCCCACAGCTTGCAAGGAGATGGGGATAGAAAGTGCGGATGAAGTGGAGGAGATCTGCCTGACTTCGGCTACCGAACTTGAGTTTTGGGTACAGACTCCGGACGATAAGGCGGATGTGGAGAAACTTTCTGCATCTCAAAGGCTCAAGCAGCAGTATTGGAAGAGAACCGACAGTATGGTTCGAACGGCTCTCGAAAACACCATCCACCTGATGGAGCTCTACGGCTTTCAACCCGAGATGGGGCATAAGGAAGTCGGAGGAGTTACATCCAAGATCTCCGTGACCGGAAAGTCCGAACACGTGATGGAACAACTTGAGATCGACTGGAAGTACGATGATGAGTTCCACACCTGTGATAAGGAGCATTTTATAAGACATTTGGTCAAAGATATCTTCCACCTTCATAAATTGGAAGTAACCTTTCGGGCAAAACCGATCGAAGGGGTAGCGGGCAGCGGAAAACACGTCCATATCGGAATTGCGGCAAGGCTCAAAAACGGTAAGATGAAGAATTTGATGACGCACAGGGACAACGAGGACCGATATACGACCTCTTACGGACTGTCCGCTTTGATGGGGATCCTCAAAAACTACGAGGTCATCAATCCCTTTATCGCTTGGACCAACGATTCGATCAATCGTCTCAAACCAAACTTCGAGGCGCCGATCTGTATCGTATCCTCCCTTGGCCTCAGCCCTCAAATACCTTCGAGAAACCGCTCCATCCTCGTGGGACTGATCAAGGACAGATCCAAGCCGATGTCCAATCGCTTTGAGCTTCGTTCGCCCAATCCGCACAACAACGTGTATTTGATTTTGTCCGCTTGTTATCAGGCGATCCGCGACGGTCTTTGGAAGGCAGCAATGAATCTTTCCCTCGAAGAGCTGGAAGGGGAGTTTTCCAAAAAAGAGGGAGAGGAGGCTCTGTATCTCGACAGGAACAGACAGTATCGAAGTGAGAAGAATATCTTTGAACACTATACTCCCGAGGAGAGGGACAGAAAATTCGGCAAACCTCCGAAAACCGTGTATGAGAACCTGATCAATTTCAAGCGTTATCCCGACAAGGTCGAGGTGTTGAAAAAAGACGGAGTTTTCACGGAGGAGATCATCGATTCTTATACGGTATCCATCGTTCAAAAATGGGCAAATCAGCTGAGTTTTCACCTGATAGAAGACAATATGGAGCTGGTTCGAAGTTGCAGGATCCGACATGAAAACCATCAGGACATCTCCGACTTGGATATCGTCAACTGGACCAAGATCAACCATTTGAGATGGGAGTTGATGAAGGACAGCGTCGACAGCAAGAGCCTCTTCACTCAGATCAAGGAGGCGGTCGCGCAGGAGGACTACGAAAAGGCCTCTGAACTTCAACTTTTGATGAATTGTAAGATCGGGCAGCTCAAAGAACTCTACACCGCCTATAAGAAGAATATTTTTTAACGGTTGTTGAGAGAAACGCTTCTTCGGGCTTCCGCTATCTTGGGGAATTTTACTGTGTAATGCTATCATTTGAGTTCTTGATATCAATGCCCTGTATCCCGGATTGTTCAAGAAAATTATATTTGTGGAGGAAGGTAAATTTTCTTCAAACACAGAATGGCATAGGTTCGGGGTTTAGATGATTGAAGGATTTGAATGATATCAAAGATGATTTGAAACAGTTAACAGCA
>JAUMWQ010000015.1:7051-20356 GCA_030529565.1 Filifactor alocis
TACATACTTCAAACTATTGTACTGCTTACCCGCTCCTGTACTATTATTATCCCTTTGAACCATTGATATCAAGGTTCTTTATTCTATGAGTGATACAACAAAGTTTGTACTCGCTTGTGGGTATAATAGCGTTTCCGGGAGTTGATATATTGATTTTTATTTCTTAATCTTGGATATGAACCAAAAGAGTTCATACAAAAATCGGAATTACTATGAATTTCAATCTTCCATTAGAACGGGAGGACAGTATTATACCGGAATCTAGGCTTGAAGGTTGGTATATACTTCCTGGACATCATCGTCGTCATCAAGCATGTCCAAGAGCTTGTTCAAACCGGTCAAAGAGGTCTCGTCCACAGAGGTGTAGGTTTGCGGGATCATTGTGATCTCTGCAGATAAGATGGGATAACCCTTTGCCTCGATCGCATCTTTTACCGTATAGAGGTCTCCCGCTTCCGTAAAGATCTCAAACCCTTCTTCTTCCGTGATAAAATCTTCCGCTCCGGCTTCCAAAGCGATATCCATCAATTCATCCTCGGAGATCCCATCGCTCTTCTTGATGAGAATAACTCCTTTTCGATCGAACATAAAAGAAACGCAGCCTGAAGTTCCAAGGTTTCCACCGTTCTTATCGAGATAGTAGCGCACGTTTCCGGCGGTACGGTTTTTGTTGTCCGTCAGAGCTTCGATGATCATTGCAACTCCTCCGGGACCGTAGCCTTCGTAGATGATGCTTTCAAAGTTTTCGCTCTCTCCGGCACCTGCTCCTTTTTTGATGGCTCTCTCTATATTGTCATTGGGCATATTCATTGCCTTTGCTTTTTCGACAGCAGTCTTTAAAGAAGCATTATATTCGGGGTCGGGACCACCTTCTTTCACGGCGACCGTGATCAATCTCGCGTACTTTGTAAAAACGGCAGCTTTTTTGGAATCTTGTTTGTTCTTTCGGTTTTCAATGTTGTGTATACGTCCCATATAATCCTCCTGATCTTTATAAGGTAATTACCGAAGAATATTATAGACCAAAAGAGTACGATCATCAAGAAAAATAAGTTTCCGAAGAAAAAACGAGAAAAAATTTAAAAAGGATATTCCATTTTACAAAAATACTGTATATACTATATACGATATAAAATTAAAGATATACTTTAACCGAAAAAACACGGTTTCGAGGGAATAAAATCGATGTGAATATACTTGCTTTCAATCTTGTAAATTCAATTTCCCTGTGTTAAAATAGGTAAGTATATTTTATAAGATTTGGAGGTGCGTAGAATGAGGAATTTTCTTATGGTTCTTGAAATCCTTGTAAGTATTGCATTGATTGCTACCGTCATGTTGCAATCCGGAAGTAATGCCAATCTCGGATTTATGGGCGGAGTGTCCGAACAGCTGTCAGGCAACAAGGTTCGTGGAAAAGAAACGGTACTTAGAAAAGTAACCGTTGTTTTGGCGGTTGTATTTTTAATACTTGCAGTTGTACTACTTGCACTTCAAAAGTAAAAGGAGGAATAATAATGGAGAACTTGATTTTGTATCCCATTATCGGAATCGTTGCACTCTTGTTTGCAGGGTTTCTGGTAGGCAAAATCAACAAGGTGGCACCCGGAAATGACAGGATGAAGGAGATCTCTTCCTATATTCATGAAGGTGCGATGGCGTTTTTGAGAAGAGAATATAAAACTCTTGTCATTTTTATTGTCGTTTTATTTGTGATCTTAGCTGTCGGAATCAATGTTTTGACGGCGGTATGCTTCCTTGTCGGAGCGATTTTTTCCACCCTTGCAGGCTTCTTTGGAATGCAGGTTGCTACAAAGGCGAATGTACGAACTGCCAATGCGGCAAAAGAGCAGGGCATGAACGGAGCTCTTTCCGTAGCGTTCTCAGGCGGAGCGGTAATGGGAATGTGTGTCGTAGGACTCGGTATCTTGGGAGTAAGTGCACTTTACTTTGTTCTTACAACAATGGGAATTGAAACAAGCGAAATTATGAATATTATTACCGGTTTCGGACTTGGAGCTTCTTCTCTTGCTCTGTTCGGACGTGTGGGCGGAGGTATCTACACCAAGGCTGCCGACGTCGGTGCGGACCTTGTAGGGAAAGTAGAGGCAGGGATTCCGGAAGATGATCCGCGTAACCCCGCAGTTATCGCGGATAACGTTGGAGATAACGTCGGAGACGTTGCGGGAATGGGTGCTGACCTGTTCGAGTCCTATGTAGGATCGATTATCGCATCGATGACTCTCGGATTTATTGCTACAGAATACGGAATCAAGGGAGTGATCTTCCCCTTGGCGGTATCCGGAGTAGGTATCCTGGCATCGATCATCGGTACCTTCTTTGTTCGCGGTGAAGAGGGCAAGGATCCTCAAAAGGCTCTCAACCTTGGAACCTATGTTGCGGGAGCACTTACCATCGTCGCATCCTTCTTCCTGTCCAAGATGATCCTTGGAGATACGAAAGGATTTGGAGCGGTCATCGTAGGTCTTGTTGTAGGAACTCTGATCGGACAGGTAACAGAGATCTATACCTCCGATTCTCATAAATACGTTCGTAAGATCGCGGAGCAGTCTGAAACAGGTGCTGCAACGACCATCATCTCCGGTCTGTCCGTAGGTATGGCATCCACCTTGGCTCCGATCATTCTTATTTCTTTGGGTATCCTGTTCTCCTATATGGTAGCCGGAGTGTACGGGATCTCCTTGGCATCTGTCGGAATGCTTGCGACAGCGGGTATGACGATTGCAGTCGACGCTTACGGTCCGATCGCGGACAACGCGGGAGGAATTGCAGAGATGTGTGAACTTCCCGAATCGGTAAGAAACATCACGGACAAATTGGACTCTGTAGGAAATACGACAGCAGCGATCGGAAAAGGATTTGCGATCGGTTCGGCTGCCCTTGCAGCACTTTCTCTCTTTGTATCTTATACAGCCGCTGTAGGTATCGATGCCATTTCGATCCTGAAGCCTGAGGTAATCGTAGGGATGTTCATCGGAGGGATGCTTCCCTTCCTGTTCTCCGCAATTACGATGGAGGCGGTAGGAAATGCGGCTTATGATATGATCGAAGAAGTTCGAAGACAGTTCAGAGAAAAACCCGGCATCATGAAGGGAACCGAAAAACCTGACTATGCAAGATGCGTTGATATCTCTACAACAGCTTCTTTGAAACAGATGATCGTACCCGGTCTTTTGGCGGTAGTATCTCCTCTTGTGATCGGTCTTCTTCTTGGACCCGAGGCTCTTGGAGGACTTCTTGGAGGTTCTCTTGTATCCGGAGTTCTTATGGCGGTAATGATGTCCAATGCCGGTGGAGCTTGGGATAACGCGAAGAAGTATATCGAAGGTGGAGCGCACGGCGGAAAAGGCTCTGATGCTCACAAGGCTGCAGTCGTAGGAGATACGGTTGGAGACCCCTTCAAAGATACATCAGGACCGTCCATCAACATTCTGATCAAATTGATGACCATCGTATCCTTGGTATTTGCACCGATATTCCTGAAATTCGGCGGAATTATTCTGAATATGATGAAATAAATGATTCGATCAAAAAAACCGATGTTTGTACAAACATCGGTTTTTTGATTTCTTTTTTTGATCTGTCGTTTTGTGCCTATAGGAGTTTTGTATGGACTTGCTGTATAGGAAAAATGTATACTGTGATCCGACAGAACTGTTGTCATATCGACTTTGTAATACTGTTCTCCGTTTGAAAAATGTCGGGGGCGAAGAGTGTATAATTGCCCCAAAAATTCGACGATCCTATGCTTCAAGGTGTTCGACCTGTCAATTTTAACAGAGAATAGCAATCATCACGAAAACTCACTTCGTTTCTTGTGAAACATAAACCTTCGATATCAACTACTCAAATGAACAACAGTCTTATTTCTTTACAAAGTTGGAAGCGTCGTTTTTCTCGTTTTCACTCCACTTCACTGCATAGGAGCAGGTGGGGACGGCCTTCCAGTTCTTTTCTTCCAACAGCTTTGACACTTCTACCATCAATTCGTTGGCAACACCCTGGCCTCTAAGGCTCTCATCGACGAAGGTATGGTCTACATCGATGGTCGTCTCGTCGATATGTTTAAAGGTGACCTCTGCTATTGTCTTTCCGTTTTCATCATTTGCAAAAATTCTTCCCGGCTCGTAAGAATACTTCATAATCGTTTCCTCCCTGTTCTTGTAAAATTGAAACTTACCTTACTGTATCCTTACCCGATTTCAAAATCTCCTAATCAAGAGAGGGGTTGATGGAGGATAGAATATCTTTTTCACAAAGAAAGTAGAAGACGGTAGAGAGGGGGCTGATACATATCTCTGTGATCAGGTGTTTTTTATATAAAAATTTTGGCGATTAGGCTCCGGTATTATACACTTTTATCCATATGTTTTCTAAAAAACTCAAGAATTGAAAAAGACTTATCTAATAAAATTGAATATGAATAAAATTTTGTGATATACTTTTTATAAAAGAAAAGTTTAAGCGATTGCTATCTTTTACTGCGAGGACATTGTTTGTGGAGAATATGGTTACATACAGGACGTATGCGACAAATAAGGAGTGCTTATGAGAGGATTTAACAACAGTTCCGTCCTATGTAAGGACAATATGATGTTGGCACTTGCACCGGCTCTTACCCCGGCGGGTCTTGATGAGCATCCACAGTTTTTCTGTGGAGACATTGTCGATCCTCCTGTCGTATCGAGGTCTCTTCTGGTACTTGCCGATATCGTTTCTACAAGATATTTCAACTATGTTCCCACAGGGTTAAGAGATCCGGTACTATCCGCGCAGGGAGACCGGTTAAGGGCAGAGTGTTTTTCGGCATGCAACGGAGTTTATGCCAGGCTGGATCTCTTTCAGGAAGCTCTGTATGGAGAAATTGCCTTCGGAACGACCAATGTAGATATCGGGATCGACCTTAGAAGATCCTTGACAGAGATAAAACGGGGAGACAAGTTGAAACTTCATATTGGAGAAGGAGGAATGAGGTCCTTCCATACGCAGGAGGATGTTACGAAGTTCGTCGTTCAAAGAGCTGTAGAAATGCCCGATAGATGGATCAGAGCCCTGGGAAATTGTGCAGGTATCCACAAGGAGATGAAAAAGGTTTTTCGTGTGGAGGGGATGTCGGCGAAGAACTTCATAGTCTCGCTCCCTCCGGCTTCCGGAAAGGAGAGATCCGGCTGGCTGACCTATTCCAAGACAGGGATCAAACTGATGCCGAGAAAAGGAAAAGACAGTGTCTATGTCAGCGGGCTTCACAGGTTGAGTGCTCTAAAGCGTCTTATGGTCGATATTAGGAGCATAGATTTTTACACTCGAGAGGATAGGGAGCAGGAAGGAATGATGGTCGTGGTAGGACTTCCGGGAGCGAATCTGATCTTGAGTTTAACGCCAAAGGCTTATGAAGGATACTCGGGAGAAGGAAGTCTTTTGGAGAGTCTATCGAGTGTGGAAGTGATCGATCAGGCGGACGAGGTATCTTCCATCCTCCGATTTGAGCCCGGTATCGACGAGCGACGTCTTTCTTGCATTCTGGGTCTCCCTCCTTCCGAAGTGGATGGCGTACTGGCGCTTTTGGCGACTTACGGCAAGTTGGGCTATGACGTTGAAGAAGGGGCCTACTTTCACAGGGAGTTACCCGAGGAACCCGACAGGGTATTCAAAGACAATCCCAGACTTCTGGGAGCAAGGAGGTTGCTTGAGTCCACGCGTCAGATAGGGAGAGATAAGTGGGCGGTATGTTCAAAGGATATGGAGTACAGAGTTGTCTATGATGTTTCCAAAAGTCTGAACGATGCCAAGTGTACCTGTGCATGGTATCTGAAATATAAAAACAGCCGAGGACCCTGCAAGCATATTCTGGCGGTGAAGATGAAGTCTGAACATTTTTATACAAAAGAGCAGGAGAAGTGAAGAAGACAAGAGGGAGGAAGTATGAACAGCAAATTAAAGGAAGCGGTGGATATATATCGTGCTTTGGGCTATGAGGAGACGGAGCTTGAAGATCTTCTCGAACTTGGAATAGGAACCAAGGAGGAGCAAAAAATTGCAAAAGACGGCTTGAAGTCGGGAGAGTGGACGGAGTTTAAACAATTGTCCGAAACAGGCTACGGTTTGGTAAACATCGTAGATGTAGACTTGGAAAAACTTGCAATCTTTGCGGTAAGGGTAGGAGTGGATGCGAGAAGAGCCTCCAATGTTCTTACAAGAAGCAGTGAGGTGGCTCTGGAGGCGATAAAGCACAGGGGCAAAAAATATGCGGCGGATTTCATAGGCTTTGCCTGCACATCGAGAAGAAGGGCTTGGGAACACTCAGACTCTTTTTTTGGAGGTATGTGCGTCCGTCTACTCCACGAGTTGGAGCTGGAAATTCCTGAAAGTGTCGAATATATAAAGGATTGGGCTTTTTTTGCAGCAAACGCTTTGGATCTAAAGACGAGTTCCGTGATAGGAGAGGGTAGAAAACTTGTTCCTGATCTGGAAATGATAAAGAGAAGGTTTCGAGAGCATATTGAAGTTGGGATCGGAGTCAATGCGCCTGCTACGGGCCCTTTTAGCAAGGTTCTGTTAAAGGGGGTTCAGGAAGGATTGCTTTCTGTCGAAGATGCAAAGTCCATGGTGTTTTTGGCTCTGGATATGGCAGTTCGTCCCGGAGACAGGAAGGAATGGATAAAGGTCCTGAAGAAGATCGGGATCGATAAGCAGGACATCCTTTCGAGGATGGAGAGTCTTATTTCGTTGCTTGGACTGGGAGAGACCCGTGTTATCGAAGCCTTTGCTCCCACCTTGATCGCTCACGTAAAGGACGAGGACCTTATCCGAGTCCTGATGACCTCCTTTAGTGCAAAGACCAAGACAGTCAAGCAGTTGGTATTAAAGACGGCATTGAAAAGACCTAAACCCAAGGACAACGGAGAGTTGAGTGAGTGGATCGGTTCGATCAGAGGTTCGCAAGACAAGGCTGTGATAAATCTGATAGATCGTTTAAGTTCTTCCTGGGAGATGAGCCCGTTGTTTCATAAGGAAGAAGAACTCAGTGAGGAACCTGTCGGACTTTGGCGTAAGACTCCTCCACTTTGGGAGGTTCCCCGTTTTGAACTGGGAGAGGTTTCCCCGGAGGACTTGACGGAACTTGCCTCTATAGTTTCGAACAGGAGGGCGGAGGTCTGTGATCTTATCAACGAACGCTTCCTTGCGGTAGCAAATAAGTTGGCTTTTACTCGCCCTGAGGAAGCAAAACTCTGTTTGGCGGGGGTGAGTTCGAGAGGTTTCCAGATCCTCCGTCTTTTGAATGATTGGGCAAAGAATAAGTCTATTGTCAACACTTTAGATCCGAGAGGAAGGGTTGAAGAGCCGGGTAAAAGATTCTACAGCTGGTTGTTTAATGCGAGAAATCATATCGTTTGCAGCAATATTGACAAAATACCCTGTATCTTATCGACTCCGAGTTTCGAAGACCTGTCAATAAGCGTTTCCGATCTTGCAGATCGTCTTTTGAACTACAAGGAGGAAGGTTGCAGTTTTGTTTGGGAGCCGGATCTTCAGCTGGCACTTACGAGGTTGGATGTGGACTCGGCGACGAAGTCTGATTTAAATAAGATAAAGAAGTTGAAGTTACTTGTTAAAATCCCGGATGGTCAATTTTTGAAGAATAGAGAGAATAATCTTATCATGGTCTGTGATGTCGTGTTGAACTACCTCAAAGATCCTTGTATAGAACCCGAGATCGATCTTAAAAAGAATCCTTATTGGAATATGAAGGTCGAACTTCCCAAAAGTTTGGAATGTTTTCCGAATCGATTTCACTATACCTATGATGATTTGCTTTCAGGATTCCCCTTGTGGGGCGACTATGCCATGATGTGTGTTCGAAGGGATACCGAGGTGTATCACGGGCAGGGTCTGATCTTAAGGCAGGCTTCGAGAAGGAGAAAACCCTTTGACAAGGGAGGTGCGATCAATTTCCTTGCAGTGCAGAGTTATTTGAGTGATGAAAATGCAGAAGATGTTTTACTTGCCACACGAGAGGCATGGGAGAGAGGCCTTCTTCTTCCGGGGAGGGCCGATGTTAAATATCTGGATTGGAGCGAAGGTGCTCCTTCCAATTTAGCGAGTCTTGCAAACGCCTTGGACAGCGTTGCCGGAGACGGAATCCTTTCTGTCGTATGGGAGGTTGCCGATGATTTGATCGCTGCGTCTTTGAAGGCACCCAGGATGATTGCAGGGACCGGAGAACTTGCCAAGTTTCTCCGAACATATCTCGAAGAAGTGCTGTTTGCCGTGAGGAAGGGACTTGCACCCTATCGTGCATTGGAACTGAAGGGTCTTCGTTCTCTTGCCGCAAAGAAGGGACCATCTGTCGGTGTTGCGATTGCGAGGGCTGTGATACAACGGATCGAGGAGTTCGAGGATGCTTTTGGAGATAAGGGGAAGGAGAAGCAGGTTGCATCGAAGAAAATTACTGTTGCGATTCCATCGGGCAAGATAAGGTCAAGCGCAACACCCTCACAAGAAGATAACGTAGAAGTGCCGAGTGTCCCCTTCGAGAAGTTTTGGCAATCTCAGATAGAGCCTAAGTCGATGCTCGAAGACGGAGTGGAGATCAAGGTCGAGGTGGCGAAGACGGAAAGGACTGTAAAACCCTTCATATTCACTTTAAAACTGCCCGGGACTTCCCACCTCGAATACAAGATCATCTCCGAGGGCTGGTTATACGGCTTTGAAACGGAAGGACAGACATCGGCCTTTGAGGTGCCTTCAGGCTCTTCCAACGATTTTGATGATTGGAAGAAGAATGGAAGGCAGGTTTGGCTTCATTTCGATGAGCGTGAGAAGAAGATGGTGGTTTCTGCTTACCGAAATTGGAGGGAAGAGCGAGAGGGGCCTCTCTCTCAAGGAGAAAGGACGAGACTTTCGTCATCCTTGCTTACCATCATCGTAGCTTTGACCGCTCAAGATGGAAGTGCTGTTTACAGCGTACCGAGATTGATCAGGAATCTGGTGGAAGGAGGCGAGTTGACACAGGAAACGGTCAGATACGCGATAAAACAACTTCTTGGAAACAGGGCGGTAAGTCCTGCAAAGCTGGTTCGCCTCCTCGAAAAAGAACCTCAGTTGCTTTCAGTTTTTTGGGTAATGTCGGTGGAGTGTATCCGGTTTGCGGGAGAAAGAGAAAAACCGCCGACTTGGGTCAACAGAGTCTTGGACAACTGTCTCTATTACGCATATTATTTCAAAGAAGCGATAAAAAAAGGTCTTATATCCGATGAAGAATTGCTTCTGGAAGGGTTAAGGAATATTACACGTTTCGAACAGTCCGCTGCGAAGGAGAAGGCGGATAGGTTTTTGGCCTATCTTTTGAAGTAGGAGGTTGTATCCGGGACTCGAAAGTCGGAAGTAAGAAGATATGTGAGAGGATGAGATCGCAATGAGTTTTGATCTGTTTATATTTGAACGAAGAGAATCTCTAAGAACCTCCCTGGACGTCTGTGCCTATATGGAGGAGTTTACCGAGTATGAGGAGGACAGGGACTACGGCTCCCCGGAAGGTTGTTCGGATACGATCATCAAATGGGCAAATAAGATGTTTGAGAGGTTTCCTCCTATGGACGGGGAGCATGCTCTCTCCGATGAGATCGCCTTTGCGAGCGAGGAGTCCGAGGCTCATTTGACCGACTACTCTTTTGGCGAGAACGGGGTGTACTGTGCCTTCCGTTGGTCGGTGTCGGAAGAAGCCCTGGAGTATGCGTGTTCTCTTGTGGAGGAACTCAATGTGGGGGTATTGAACTTTCAGAGCAGTAAAGGGGTCTATGCGCCTGGGATCGAAGTTCTGCGCTATCGAACCGAGGGAGAGGATGAAAAGATGGCATACTGGCAAGAGATTGAAAAAACGATAGAGACTATCGACTCTCCAAAGAGGGGGACTTCCAATCGAGATAATGCCTTTGTTGTCGCATGGTTCAGCGACGACAGGGTCCCGGAGGGAAGAGAGGAGTACATCCAATGTACGCCCAACTATCCCAAAAAGAGCCTCTTCGGCTTTAAAAAGCAGGAGGGGATCGAGAGCTACCTCTTTGAGGTGGCGAAGGAGGGGATCTTGTATCAGACTCAGGTCTTGAGCAAAAAAGATCTGCTTGAACTCTTTCGAAAATGGTGTATAGACAGAGAAGAGATCGATATAAGTTCTTATGAAAAGATCATGGAACTGTAGATAGATAAGGAGAAGGGATTTGGAAACAACACAGAATAAATTGGAATATAGGGCGATCCTTGTAGGAAGTGACTTCGGATCCTCAAACCGTATCTATGCGAGGTTTGAAGATGTGATGAAAGAGTTGGAAGAACTT
The DNA here is from genome assembly GCA_030529565.1 of Filifactor alocis. Taxonomy (GTDB): domain Bacteria; phylum Bacillota; class Clostridia; order Peptostreptococcales; family Filifactoraceae; genus Filifactor; species Filifactor alocis_A. Next base: position 17,407 of record JAUMWQ010000015.1, read on the forward strand.
GCACAGGCAGCAGAGGTAGAGGTGGTCGGCATCCTCACCCAAGCCAGAGAGTCGATCGATGTAAGATACTATATCGGAAAGGGCAAGGTCGAGGAACTTAAGGACTTTGTCGAAACTATGGAGGCCAACCTCGTCATCTTCCAGAACGAGCTTTCGGGTTCTCAACTTCGAAATTTGGAGGAAGCTTTGGGAACAACGGTCATTGATCGGACGATGCTGATCCTCGATATCTTTGCAAAGAGAGCAAGTACAGCTGAAGGTAAACTTCAGGTTGAACTGGCACAACTCAAGTATAAGATGCCTCGCCTCATCCATGGGAGCAGTCACCTTTCCAGAACGGGCGCGGGAATAGGAAGTAGGGGCCCCGGAGAGAAAAAACTTGAGACCGACAAGAGAAGGATAAGAAGAAAGATCTTTGAGATCGAACAGGAACTCAAGGCGGTTAGACAGAATAGAGATGTTCAGCGAAAAAGCAGGATCAAAAATCAGATCCCCATCGTAGCGCTGGCGGGCTATACCAATGCGGGCAAGTCTACGCTTTGCAATCGTCTGATGAGGGAACATCAGGATTACAGCGCGGACAAGGAAGTTTTTGTCAAAGACATGCTCTTTGCGACCTTGGATACGGCGCTTCGCAAGGCGAAACTTCCCAACGGAAACGAGTTTCTGTTGACCGACACCGTAGGTTTTGTGTCCGAACTTCCTCACGACTTGGTCAATGCTTTTCACTCGACTTTGGAAGAAGTTACCTACGCGGATCTGATCCTTCATGTGGTCGATGTGTCCAACGAAAAGTATGATCTTCAAATCAATACGACGGAGCAGGTCTTTGAAAAACTTGGAGCCACAAACATTCCGACTGTTACCGTCTTTAACAAAATAGACCTCGCAAGCGACGACTTCGTCATATCAAAAGCGAACAACAAGATCGCTGTTTCTGCAAAGACGGGCTATCATATTGAGGAGCTGCTCCAAAAAATACAGGATGTCATCAGCAATAACATTGAGGTCGACCTCCTCATTCCTTACGACAAGGGCTCCATACTAAATGTGCTTCACAATAAGTACAATATCATGGACGAAAGCTACGAGGAAGGCGGAACACGTATCAAACTTCTGATTGACGACATCGATTATGAGAAGTACAAAGACTATCTATTGAAATATTGAGGTGAATACATTGGAAGAGTATCTTACGGTCAACAGGGAAGCGACGGCGGAGATCATCATTGAAAAATCGAGATTCATTGCCTATTGCAAGAGAGTCGGATCTCAGGAGGAGGCGGAAGAGTTTATCTCCCGGATCAGAAAGAAGCACTATGATGCCACTCATAATGTACCGGCTTACCGTCTCCATGCGACACCGCTTATCGAGAGATCCTCCGACGATGGCGAACCCTCGGGAACAGCAGGTCTTCCTATTTTGAACCTGTTTCGGCAACGAAATATTAAGAACGTCTGCATCGTTGTTACCAGGTATTTCGGAGGGATCAAGCTGGGCAAGGGCGGACTGGTGAGGGCTTACGCACAGGCGGCAAAGGAGGCGCTTAGAGAGTCGGGGTTGATCTCCAAGGAGATCGTCGATGTGGTTAGGATAGAGCTGGCCTATCCCTTGTTGGGTAGGGTCCAAAACGAGTTGGAACGAAGAGGGACAAGGGTCAAGGAGACCTTGTTTACCGACGTCGTGTCCGTTGTTCTTTATTCCAAGCCGGAAGAAACGGAGGAACTCATTGGGGCTCTGATCGATTTGACGGAGGGTAAGGCCTCCATTGATACGGGAGAGCAGCAGTATCTCGATATCGAAGTTGACATTTGATATTGGGGATGAACAGCAAAAACATGGAAACGTCAATAGGTGATATCGTACAAGAGAGCGCATAGCCAATAAAATAAAACCAAATCATCCGTGATTTGAAATGCTACAGGCATTAGCCTGAAAAAAGTATCGGGTAATATAGAAAGGAACGGATCGAAGTGAATAAAGTTATGAAAGCAGATACAACAGAACAAAGGATCCAAAAAACGATTGAATGGTTGAGAGAGCAGGTTGAGATCTCTCATACCAAGGGTCTTGTCGTGGGGATCTCGGGGGGCATTGATTCCGCGGTTGTCGGATGTTTGATTCAGCGGGCATTTCCGGACAACTCCCTCGGCATTATCATACCGATCAAGAGTTCTTCTTCCGACTTGGAAGATGCCAGAGAACTTGTGAGGACAAGCTCCTTGAAAGCGATTGAGATCGACCTGAGTCAGGTAAGAGTTGATATCCTTGAGCAGGTGGAGGAGAAGATGGAAGGTCTTTGGAAGGAGGAATATCGAAGGATTTCGGATGCGAATATGAGGGCGCGACTTCGTATGACCTGTCTCTATACCGTGGCGAATAACTTGGGTTACCTGGTCGTCGGGACCGACAATGCAGCCGAACTCTATACGGGCTACTTTACCAAACATGGAGACGGAGGAGTAGACATCCTGCCCCTTGCACATTTGACAAAGGCGGAGGTTTATGAGTGGGCAAAATACCTTCAGGTTCCTCAAAACATTCTGGAAAAGGCTCCTTCTGCAGATCTTTGGGAGGGGCAGACCGATGAGAACGAGATGGGGACTACTTATGCCTGTATCGATGCTCATCTTCAAGGTGAGAGCATCCCGGAAAAGGACTTAGAAGTCATAGAAAGGCTCCATCGAAACTCGGAACATAAACGACGCACTCCTTTGCAACCTCCCAAGTTTTAGAGAGCCAAAGAGAAGGGGGGCAAGTTGATTGGACTTATAATTCCCATATATCTTATGAATAAACAGCGATGGAAATAATGTTATTTGCGAAAAACAACATTCAAGTTGTTAAAAAAATATTAAATTTGAGAATACGTTGTATTTGAAAATTCGTTATTATATAATCCCGTCTTTGACAGTTTTAGAAATGAAAAACCCACCAAACACATTGCAA
>JAUMWQ010000229.1 GCA_030529565.1 Filifactor alocis
TTTGTGAGAATAGGCGGTATCGAGTTCTCCCTTGGAGAGGAACTTCTTAAATTCATTCTCAGAGATCATCTCCTTGATGATCGCTACTGTATCTCTCGGACCCAAGACCTTGTTGCCGTAGTGCGTCAACTTACCGTGAACACGTAATACCGGCGGAAGACCCACCGTTATGTGTATATCCGATGTGTTTCGTTTGAGAGCTTCCATTACTATTTCATCTATCATACCATCCGTTCCTCTCAGATCATCCTCTATTTCTTTCATCTATCTTTCTCCGTATATCTTAAAATATTTATCTTCTATTGAAACAGAACAAGCAAAAAAGTAATGCCACCCTGTCTTAATTATCGGATTTTTTTAGACTCTTTATAGAGATAAACTCAAACCTTTTTCTTTCGCACAATTTGCTATGTTTCGGCCTTACTCATTTTTACTCATCGACACTGTAGGTTACTTTGAGCATCTGTTCTATCGTCGTGATACCGTTTTTAACAAGTTTTGCTGCAGACTCACTCAAGGTACTCATTCCGTTTTCCCTTGCAGCCTGCTTGATCTTGTCTATCGACTCTCTTTGGTTGATCATGGCCTTTATCTTCCTATCCACGACGAGAATCTCATGGATACCGGTTCTCCCCGAATACCCGCTTCCGTTACAATAGTTGCAACCCTCACCTTTCCGAAGAATGATGGGCTTGGATAGGCCCAAGAGATTCATTTCTTCGGGAGTAGAGCGGTATTCGTAGCCACATTTGGGACAGATCTTCTTGATCAGACGCTGAGCGACAATCCCCACCACTGCAGAAGATACCATATATTGTTCGATCCCCATGTCGACAAGTCTGGATATCGTGCTTGCTGTATCGTTGGTGTGCAAGGTCGAAAGCACAACGTGCCCCGTGATCGCCGCTCGAATGGCGATCTCCGCCGTTTCCTCATCCCGGATCTCACCGAGCATTACAACGTCCGGGTCCTGTCTCAGGATGGAGCGGAGCCCGCTCGCGAAGGTCATCCCTGCTTTTTTGTTTACCTGAACCTGGTTGACACCGTCCAAACGATACTCAACGGGATCTTCCAAGGTGATGATGTTCTTGTTGATACTGTTGAGCTCCTTCAAGACTGCATAGAGGGTCGTGGTTTTTCCACTTCCTGTCGGCCCGGTCAGAAGGATGATTCCCTCGGGAACCTTGATTATCTTGTCGAAGAGAGCCAAGTTTTCCTTGGTAAAGCCCAGTTGCTCCTTTGAGACGACGATCGAATTTCTGTCCAGAAGTCGGATAACGATCTTTTCTCCATAGACTGTGGGCAGGATCGAGATACGCATGTCGACGACACGACCGTCCAGGCTTGTTTCGACACGACCGTCCTGCGGGATCCGCCTCTCGGAAATATCCATTCCGCCTATGATTTTGATCCGTGTAACGATCCCGTTTTGAACCCCCTTATCGAGAGTCAAAACTTCCTTGAGTTCCCCATCCACACGAAAGCGAACTCTGACCCTGTGTTCAAAAGGCTCAATATGGATATCACTCGTCTTTACCTTGATGGCATCAAGGATGATCGATTTAACCAAACGTACGACAGGAGCATTGATGACATCTGAAGATTCTTCAATGACATCTTCGACCTGTTTTGTACGAGTCTCACCGAATTCGGTAATCGCTTTCTCGACATCCTCCGACACATTATATACTCTGGTATAAGCGTTATCCAACTCGTTTTGTGTCGTCATTACTCTGGATACACTCTTACCCGTGTAAAGCTTGACATTTTGGATCGCAATAATATCCAAGGGGTTCGTCATAGCGATAAGAATCTTGTCTTCCTTTGTTGCCAGAGGCAAGATACTGTATTGCCTCGCCAGCCTCTCCGGTATCAATCTCGTCGCTTCTTCACTGATGTCATAGGTGCTCAAATCGACATACTCCACCTTGAGTTCCTGCGCAACCGCTCTTGCCATCTGCTCTTGCGTGATCACACCAATTTGGACCAAGGCTTCTCCGAGCAAGATCTTCTTTTCTTCCTTGAGTTTTCTCGCTCTTTGCAGATCGTCTTCTGTAATTAATTTGGACTCCAATAAAATCTGTGAAAACTTCATAAAAACTCCTTCAAACAAGACCCTTTCATCTTTTCCACAACAAAACAGAGGCTTGTCTTTTGCATCCTGAATAAAGTAAAACGTTTTCGTTCTAAGC
>JAUMWQ010000230.1 GCA_030529565.1 Filifactor alocis
TACCCTGTTATCCCCATTCTTTTTTTATTTTGCCAATTGTGAGGTCTTTCCTTAGAACATCGATATCCGACTCCCCTCGGTTTCGGTTCAAAAAACGGTTTTATAAGCACGATCAAGGCATTTATAATTATTCATTCGAATTATGATATCAATTCTCCTTAGAACCTGTTTAATCTCTCCTTTTTCATAGTGTAAATATCAAAAAGGAGAAAATACAATGCGAAAAGCGTGTGATAGTAATATTACAAGAGAACAGTTTGCTGTCATTCCCAAACGTTGGATTGTAGAACGCTTCTCTGCATGGTTGGATAAATGCCGACGACTTTGGAAAAACTGCGAGCGCAAACTCGAAAACACGAGGAATACGGTTCGCCTTGCCTTTCGTTCTATTCTACTGTGAAGACTCTAAAAAGATTCTTAGGAGATAGCACATAACTCGACAAAACGGAATAAAAGTAATCTTTTGTGATGAAATCATTGAAAACATTTGATATAACAAACTTTCATACTTTATAAGATCGAATAAAACTCAGCAGTTTGCCTTTGTGCGGATCTCTCTATGAGTGAACCGATTTTTGTGCTTGTGAGCATGAATATAACCCTACTTCTTATCAGGAAATCATATTATACGACTATTCCTTTGAATTGTAGATATAAACGATCCATAATCCATATGAAAATAAAACCATTTTTCGTGGTCGACAAATAGATATAAGAATATTTCTATCGAAGAATAGTATTGGGGAAATAACGAACAAAAGTGAAACCTTGATCTTCCTATGAATTTACAGAAATAGGATACAACAACAAACCGAAGGTCCTGTAAGCAACCTCCGGTTATACGATTCTGTCTTATTCTATTGTACGGCAAGTTTGAGAGTTCAAGGGTCCCTACATTCGAACGGGAAGCAGGAGGTAGGTGTAGTCTTGTTCCACCTCGGGTTTTATGACGCAGGGACTTACATTGCTGTTGAAGTTGAGATAGACGGTATCTTCTTCGATCACCCTCAGTGCTTCGAGGAAGTAACGGATGTTGAAGGCGATCTCAAGCTCCTTTCCTTCCATCTCGATACCGATGACTTCTTCCAAATCGCCGATTTCCTTGTCCTGTGCAGTGATGATGAGTTCGTCGTTTTGCATCTTGAGTTTGACCAGGTAGTTGCCGGAGACGAGGGTCGCCCTGTCCAAAGAGTTCATAAACTCCTGTCGGTCCACCTTGATCTTTGTGGCAAACTCCTTTGGGATGATCTGCTCGTACTTGGTAAATTCTCCCTGTATCAACTGGGTGTTGACGATGGTGTTCTCAAATACGAAACTTGCATGTCTACTTTCAATACCTATTTTGATCTCGCCTTCGATTCCTTGGCAGAGTCGCATGATCTCGCTCATGGTTTTTCCGGGGATGATGATGCTCTGATAGCCTACGGAGGATGAGAGCTCGCATTTTTTGTGAGCGAGACGATAGCCGTCCAAGGCTACGAGGTTCATATGGTCCGTATCGATCTCAAGGAGCTGTCCCATAAAGATGGGTTTTCGCACATCGGTGGAGACTGCAAACTGGGTCTTGCGGATCATCTCAAAAAATACCTGTACATCGACACTCTGGTAGATGGCATCGTCGAGCTCTTCGACGGTGGGATAGCCGTTATCGACCATCTCTCGGATGGTAAACTTCGATTTGAGGCATTTGATATGCACGTTGGAGTCTTCGACCCTGACACTGACCTGCTCATCGGGCAGCTTGCGCACGATGTCGGAGATCATCTTAGCTTCGATAATACATCTTCCTTCTATTTCGACCATTGCAGGTATACTTGTCTTGATCCCGATTTCCAAATTATTGCCCATAATAACGACGATATCGTCATAGGCTTCGATATAAAAACCTTTCAAGATCTCCATCGGTGTTTTGCTGACAATTGCCCTCGAAGCGATGTTCAAAGCTTCGGCAAAATCCTTCTGATTTACTGTAAACTTCATTCAAACCCTCTCCTTGCTCCAAGAAAACACCGCACAAAGTCAAACTGTCGATCTTACTTTGAGTTGATAAACTACGAAAGTCTGTCGACGTATAAAATCGAATTCACACTGATTCTTCGAATTAAGCGGTCCTTCCCTAAGGCAATACCGCACAAAGATGAAATCTTGATTTTCCTGTGAATTTGCAAGAAATGAAGT
>JAUMWQ010000231.1 GCA_030529565.1 Filifactor alocis
CATCTTAAGGTAATCAATAACTTTGATGATCTCATTGTTTCTCATATAGATCCTGGGAACTCTCCTGCTCAACATACAGATAATCTCATAACTGATCGTACCAAGTCTCCTTGCCAGTCTGTCCGCACCGAAGCCTTGCCTGTCGGAATACACCGTAACGGTCTCTCCTACACGATATTCTCCATCTTTGTTGAGCCTGACCATGCACTGATCCATACAGATGCTCCCCACGACCTCACAACATTCTCCCTGTATCTCAAGGTCCGCCTTGGTATTGAGCATCCTCGTGAACCCGTCCGCATAACCTATTGCAACTGTTCCTATCAACTCATGGTCGTCTTCTACCTTATACTTGTGTCCGTAACTAATCCCCCTGTCTCTTTCGAGTTTTTTGATATGGGACAAAGATGAATACAAGGACATCGCGGGTCGAAGTTCGATCTTTTCTTTGTCGACATCGTCCGACGGATAATAACCGTATAAAGAAATTCCCAACCTCACCATATCTAAGTGAAATTCAGGATAATAAACCGTACCTGCCGTATTGCAGCAATGCCTGATCTCAAAATGGATCTCCCTTGATTCAAGCGTGGAAACAAGGGAAATAAAATCATCAAACTGCTGCAAAGTCGTTTGTCTCTGAGTTTCGTCCGCCCTCGCGAAATGGGTAAAGATTCCTTTGAAGTAAAGATTGGGAAGTTCTCTTATTTTTTCTATCTCCCGTATACTCTCCTGTGTACACTGAAAACCAATCCGAGACATCCCGCTATCAATTTTTATATGTATGTCCGCACATTCCCCAATCGCACCTGCGACCTCACTAAGACGCCTTGCGGTCTCGTAAGAAAAAACCGGAATGTCGACCTTGCTTTTTATCATTTCTTCATAAGAGGATTCAGGAACATATCCCAAACACATAATAGGAAGGCCGATCTTGTTCTTTCTCAATTCCACAGCTTCCGAAACCGTAGCAACCGCAAAATAATCCGCACCGAGTTCTTCATAAAGCCTCGCCAATTCCAAACTCCCGTGACCGTATCCGTTCGCCTTGATCACACAGCATATTTTTGTTTTGTCCTTTACAAAAGATGTCAAACGCCTGTAGTTGTGTTCCAAGTGATCCAAATTGATCACCGCTCTGGTTCCTTCGTAGGGTTTCAAGAGATCTCCCTCCTTCTCTTATCATCCTCTTCTCAATAGCATACTATAGTATACCATTAATTTGTGGCATTAATTAGTTTTTTGTAGGATTTATCAACGTTTTGTATTACATTTCAATTACACAATAAGCGACAGCATACTCTTTTTCATGTGACAACGAAAGATGAATACACTTCAAACCCAGACGTTCAAACAGAGATCTTGCACCTTGATACAGCTCGATATAGGGCGCCCCCGACTCGTGATGACGCACCTCGATGTCTTTGAATGAAAACTGACGGATCCCTGTCCCCATTGCCTTGGAAACCGCCTCCTTTGCCGCAAAACAGGCAGCTATCGTCTCATAGGGATCAGACTTCTTGGAAAAATACTCTTCTTCTTTGTCCGTAAAAAATCGAGTAAGGAACCTCGGGTTCCTCTCTGTAAGTTTTCGGATTCGAGCAACCGAGACAATATCCGTACCTACGCCGTATATCATACAATCCCTCCTTCCATAACCTCTATTGCTGTACAAAGTTTTATAAGAAGACCTTCTAAAGACCGCTTCGATCTTCGGATCATAGATCTTTTAATCCACAACTCAAATAAATGACAGTATACGATCCCTGATCAAATAAGATAACGATTCGAACATATCCCATCCTCTTTTATTGCGACCCTTCCCAACCGAAGTTCAAGGATATTGTCACAGATAAAAGAAACATGTATAATGATACTATAAAAAATAAAATTGGTAAACTCTTATGTTTTGTTTATACCGTTATCAGACGGAACCCTCCTTTATGCGAAGAGTGCAAAGCCCGAATCTATTCCAAGCGAGTACAGACTTCAAACCGTATCGAAAGGCAGTACGGCAATAACGGCACTTAAACTTCGCAAGATACCGCATGATTCGAAAAAACGTATAAAGCCAAGTCTATGCAAACGATAGATTTTTTGAGAAGATGTCTTTCATAGACTGTTTATACTATTATCTATTAAAACGGACAAGTTGAGGGCTTTGGAGCAT
>JAUMWQ010000016.1 GCA_030529565.1 Filifactor alocis
CTCTTTTATACTATTTTTCAATAGAAGTATGGTTATATTTGTTTTGCAAGCAACGAAAATTCGTTTTCTCTTCTATGGAGACAAATCGTTGACATCCATCATTTAAAGTAATAATAGCATTAAATCGTGACAAAGAATCTTCATAAATTTAACTATATCCATACGCTATACTTCGATCCATTCATCGAGCTCAACCGCCTCAATAATAGGAAGGGCTCTAAGTACCGCTTCATCCGGTGGAGTCTTATGCCTGACATCGTCTTCAAACCCCAAATCTCCCACGACATGAGAAGGATTATCCCTCTCCCTCACCAGGCAGGTTGCAATCCCGATTCCTTCCGGGAGAAAAATATTGTCGTAGTCCACATAGTAAGCACTGTCATCAAAGACCGTCGGACGGGTAAAATCGAAGATAAGGGGAATTCCTCCTATAAAAACGGACTCCTTCGTATAAGGCAGAATTTCTTGCATCGTTTTATAAAGAGAGGTCTTTGCACCTTCTCTTCCTCGTATTCTTCCCAATTCCCGAACCTCTCTTGGAGATTCGTTTATATAGTATCGATTTCCCTCTTTCGTAATCTGATAGCAACGAAACTTCATGTATCGTCCATAACCCCTACAACTCAAAATCTCGGTTTTTTTGTCAACTACAAGTTCTTTTCCATGAAAGCACAAGAGGACTTTCTCTCCTCGGAACTCTGCCCTTCCACGCTCCTCCATAATCCATGTCCTTATCCTTAAGGCCAGCAAGGTCGAAAAGGGCATCCACAAAAGGATCGGAACGATGGAAACAGCCAAGGTAAGTTGAGGTTTGTCTCTCCAAAAAAGAGGGAGTTCCCTCATAGGGACTGTTTGGAAACCTCTCTGTAAGCCGAATTTTTCAAGCACGAGAAACCAACCGAAGCCGAGCATCCAGAAACATCCTATAAAAATCATTCGAATGACCGGATTTCCCTTCCTGCTATAACGAAAGTCTATGGTCTTCATCTTCTTCTCCTTTCCGTAACGAAGCACGGTCCTCCTTCTCAAGTATCACTTGACAAAGAGGACCGTGTATCAAGAATTGGAATTTCAAGTTTTTCTAAGAGCTCGTCCCCTGTTTACGCTGCAATGTATTCTCTCAAACTCAGCGAATACCTCCGCCCGAACCTCCGCCGAAGGAGCCTCCGCCCCCGCCGGAGCTTGAGAACCCTCCTCCTCCCGAGCTTCCGGAGTAGGAAGTTACCGCGCTTTGAGAAAATGCATATGCGGTCAATATCGTGTTGTTGCGATAGACGGTTTCCTGTTCATACTGCGGATACAGTTTTGCAAATTCCTTGCTTACCCTGTCCGTAATACCGAGTGCCCCCGCCCAGATCATAAGATCGTCCCAAAGTTTTACATTGACGGCCTCTCTCTCGTTCAAAAGAGAAAAATCATAGAGGTAGTTATAGAATCGATATACGTTTTGTTTCAAGTCCTTTCCTTCCTGTGTCAAGGTGTCCGAAACATAGGGAAGAAAGAGGAAGGTGCCTTCCTTTCGATCGATCAGTCCGCGTGAGATAAAGATCTGTGTAGAATCTTCAATGGCATCCTTTCTCCACTGCATCAACTCACTTTTGTTTTTTCCTGCCCATCTCGAAAACTCTCCCTTTTCGAGGATGCTGTTGCCTCCCGCGGCTTCCATCACGAAACTCCACAGTTCCCATTCCGCCTTTGACATATCCGGGGAAGCATCCTCCTTGCCCTTCACGATAACAAGGGCTGTCTGCTCCCTCTTAAAGATGAGCCCGACCTCTTCCTTGATCGGTTCCAGTCTTCCGTCCCTGATCCACTTCAGGAAGAACGCAGTGATCCAGTCCGTTTCGTTGCAACCGATCAAAGAGAGCAGTTTGATCAGATCATCGAATTCTTCTTCCTGATGCAAAGTCCTGTAATACTCTCCCTTGAGCTTTCGCGCACCGCTTTTTCTTCTACTTTTTTTGCTCTTGATCGCATAGATAATGATCCCTGTTATAAATAGAGGGATACTGAAGAAGACGAAGCCTATCACCGCTTCAAAAATCGAAAAATCCTTCTCTACTCCGCCGGAACTCCCGTCTTCATATGAACTTCCTTTCTTGGCCATGGTTTCGACTTCTTCCAAAGTCTTGTCCCAAGGAAGGCTCGCCTCAAAAGGCTGATTTAAAAACTGAGCCAAAACCACGGTGTAGTTGCTTGACGAGAATCCTCCGTTGCTCTCAGCTACGATCTGTCCGTCGACAAACTCGATCCTGCCTTCGTAACCGAAGGCCCAGATCTTGGTCTGCTCCGCAGTCATCGGCTCTCCGTCCGCCCTCGCGATCGTTACCTTCACTGTTTGAGGCGGAGGCGCGATCCTGTCGTTGACAAACTTCCAATACAGGGCTTGACCGTCCTTGAGCTGTCTTACCATATCGGTAACCCGATAGGTCGTAACATATTCATGTCTTCCATAGTCTCCTATGCCCCAGCAAAGTTCCACGCCATCGCCTCGTTGCACGATCCCGTACTTATGCTTTTTTTCCTCTCGGGAGAGATTGCTGTTCCAACTTCCCGCATTTTCAAAGGTCTTAGCATTCTCCGAAACCGAAAATTTCTCGATCTTCGAACCGCCCAAGTTTGTTATAGGGATATAGATCTCGGTTCCCTCATCGATGTCCATCACCCTTGTCTCCTGAATATCTGCAGAACCGTCCCGATTGAGGACAACTTGGATGTCCAAACTCTCCAAAGACGAGGCGGCATACACCCCTCCGCTCAGGTTGCAAAAGAGCAGGAGAACAAGTAGGGTCAAACGTTTCAGTTGTTTCATATCTTCCTCCGTCGCTTATGTTAAAGTTTCTATTCCCAGGAAGGCATATCCTTCTTGGACTCGGTATTCTCAAAGTAATCCTTCTCCTTAAAAGAGAAGAGCGATGCAACGATCGAGGAAGGAAAAACCATGATCGCGGAATTAAACTTGGTTACGATATCATTGTACATCATCCTCGCTTGTCGAACGTTGTTCTCATACTTATCGACCGACTCCATGGCTGTCTGATAGACGTTGCTCGCCTTCAGGTCGGGATAGGCTTCCACGACGACGTTGATCTTGTTCATCAGATCCTGAAACTTGCTCATATCGCTCTCGATATCCTGAACGCTCGAGTTCTTGCTGATACCCGAACGCATCTTTGTCAAGTCTTCCAAGACCTGTGCCTCGTGAGCGGAGTACTTCTTGGTCGCTTGGATCAAGGATGACAGTGCATCCCAGCGAGATTCGATCTGGGCCGCGATCTGCCCCACCGCATTTTTTACCCTTTCTCTCAAAACAACGAGTTTGTTATAGGTCGCCATGACCCAAAGTCCTATTAACACAAGAATTACGATCGGTATCCACCACATAAGAAATCTCCTTCACTAAATAAAATTTTTTTACGTCTACGGATGTTCCCACCCTTTTCCCTCAAAATTATACCATTCCCGACAAATCTAAATTCATTTTCTAAAAAAATACCGTTATTTTTTTACAAAACAAACGAAACCCCTGCTCGTACTCTCCTCCGATCGATATACTTATCTACACCGAAACGCTCCTTTTGATCATGGAGCACCCTCCAACGTAATAACTCGAAGAGAATGTATCGAAACAAAGGTTTCGCCTGTAATTCTCGGTATTATTCTTGGGAAATACCAAGAATATCACCTGTTTTTACTTTCACTTACTGCAAATTAGGATCCATAACTATAACTTGATATTTTAATTAGGGAAACAATCTCATAATTCAAAAGTTCATCACAAAACCACTAATAGCCCAGCACCCTCATAATGATCCACGCAATCGATGTCAGAAAGAGCCATACCAAAATATAGGTCGGAATCTCTACGGAGTAGTCCACATCTCCCGTAGCACGTACATCCTCCACCGTTTCAAACTCGCTCGGACTCAAGATGCTCACATTCTCCGAGACAACCTCTCCATCTTGGACTTCAAGTTTCAGTATCCCTTCCAAGCCGGAGTAAATCCCTTTTACCTGAAAACCGCTATAGAACTTCTGCTCGGGATGTTCTCCCCTCACGGGCACCGAGACCTTGAGTTTGGGATCAAACTGAAGAGATCCTTCCGTTACGGTATGTTTTTCCGCGGCAACATTATGAAACAGGTTTTCACTGCCCCTGACATCCACTTCCACACCCAGGATCTCCAGGGTGTCCGCCTGCAGGGTGACCTCATCCTTCGAGAAGTAATTATGTCTGAGGAGCTTGCTTTGTTCATACATATCCTTGATGTACTCATATTCTCCCCGCGAGACTTTCAGCCACAGAAAATCTCCTTCAAGAAAGGGTTCTTGACCTTCCAAGCGGTCGCTCGCCTCTGTTGAGAGCACCTTGTTGTTGATCGTAACATCTTCGACAGGCACCCTGCCCTCGATCTTGCCCTTTGCATAGATAAGACCGTTATGCTTGAGCGCATCCAAGAGTTCTTCCCGCGTTTCGACCACCCTTCCTCCGGCAAGGTTGCCCGCCTCCTTCCGATAGGCATTCATTTTCACAACAAAGAGTATCAGGACGGCAATAAAGAGCACCCCCGCCACGATCCCTCGTTTTTTCCAATCCCTCATATATTGCCTCCTTTTCTTCATGAGAAACATCGCTCAAGTGAAAAAATCCGATTTCCCCGAGGGGTCAAAGGAGCGTCTTTCGAATTCATACCTTGCAAAAGTATCTCCATTCATATAAGACTATTCTCCTTTACCCACACTCTCAAGTACAAAAATTTGCTTTATCCCCACAGAATAAAGGGCATAGATATCAGCGATAATAGTATAAACCCGACTTTACTCTCTTTTTATTATACGGCATTTCCCTACAACAGTTCTTTACCTACTTCATAAGGTTTTCCAAGCTCAATCAAGGCCTTCTTGGCATTGGTGAGCATCAGTTTGATACGATTCACCTGATTTACTTCACTGGCTCCGGGATCATAGTCGATCGCCACAATGTTCGCCTTGGGATAGATGCTCTTGATCTTCTTGATCGCTCCCCTTCCCGTAATGTGGTTGGGCAGGCAGGCAAAGGGCTGAACACAGACGATGTTGTTGACACCGTTTCGGATCAGTTCGATCATCTCCGCCGTAAGCAGCCATCCCTCTCCCGCCTGGTTTCCGCGAGAGACGACATCGTCCGAGATCAGTGCCATCTCCTGGATGGACTCCGGAGGTACAAAACGCTTACTCTCCTTCAAGGCCTTTCGAACCGGATTGCGGTAGGCCTCGATGATCTTGATCGCCATAGTCGCATTGAATTTGGTCGTTCCGCTCATTCCAAGGTTCGTGTGCTTAAAGTCCTGATTGTAGAGACTGTAAAGGAAGAAGTTGATAAGCTCGGGCATGATGACCTGTGCCCCTTCCTTCTCGATCTCGTTGACCAAGTCATTGTTTGCGGTCGGATGGAATTTGACGAGGATCTCTCCGACGATCCCCACCTTCGGGATCTTTTTCTCCACCAAAGCCAAGTTGTCAAAATCACGAACGATTCCGTCTACATTCTTCTTAAACTCCAAGAGGTTCCCGCTTCTAACATTCTTCTTGCATCGGACGAGCCACCACTCATACAGTCGGTTTGCCGATCCTTCCACCTTCTCATAGGGTCGGACCCGATACAGGACCTTCATAAACAGATCTCCGTAGATCATTCCGATGACAATCTTGTTCAAGGTCTTCAAGGTCAGCTTGAATCCGGGGTTCTCCTCGATACCGCTCGCACTGAGGGAGATGACGGGGACCTGCTCCATCCCCGAGTCTTTGAGAGCCTTGCGAATAAAGGCGATGTAGTTGGTCGCCCGGCAGGCTCCTCCCGTCTGACTGATGATGAGGGAAGTGTTGTCCAAATCGTATTTTCCGCTTTTGAGCGCCGCCATCATCTGACCTATTACGATGATGCTGGGGAAGCAGGCATCGTTGTTGACATACTTGAGCCCCTCGTCCACCGCGGACTTGTCGACGGAAGGAAGAACTTCGATGCGATATCCGTCTTCCAGCAGAGCATCCTCCATAAATTGGAAGTGGATCGGAGACATCTGCGGGCAGAGGATGGTATGGGTCTTCTTCATCTTCTTGGTAAATACCTTCTTCGGCGACACCTTCTTCTCTTCCTCCACCCTCCTCGCTTGGAGTCCCCTCTCTTCTATACTCGCCTTGAGAGAACGGATGCGGATTTTGACCGCGCCGAGGTTGGAGCCTTCATCTATCTTGATCAGGGTATAGAGTTTCTGTTTTTTCTCAAGGATCTCCGATACCTGATCCGTCGTTACCGCGTCGAGACCGCAGCCAAAGGAGGTGATCTGGATCAGTTCGAGGTTGTCCTGAGAAGCGACGAAGGAAGCTGCTCGATACAACCTGGAGTGGTAGGTCCACTGATCTACGACCCTCAGAGGTTCTTCCAAGACACCGAGGTGGGCCACACTGTCTTCGGTCAGAACCGCAAAACCCTCTTGCGTGATGATGCTGACCATGCCGTGGTTGATCTCGGGATCGATATGGTAGGGCCTTCCGCAGAGAACGATACCTTTCTTGCCCTCTCTCCTGAGCTGTTCCACCGTCTCCTCTCCCCTTCTTCGGATGTCGTTTTTGAACCGGTACAGCTCCAAGATCCCCTTGTCCACCGCCTCCCGTATCTGTTTTCGCGTAAGGTCGGTGAACGACAATACGCCGACTAAGGCATCTTCTATACTCTTTTTGCTGTTGAGGTTGATAAAAGGATTTGCGTAGCGAACCTCCGCCACCTCTTCCATATTGTTCCTGATGACCTCGGGATAGGAGTTGACCACCGGGCAATTATAGTGGTTGCCTATGGCGTGAAACTCCTTGAGTTCATAGTTGACCGACGGATAGAAAATGAAGGGCACTCCTCTTTCGATCAAGTGCTTGATATGGCCGTGAACGATCTTGGCAGGATAGCAGGCCGCTTCGGAAGGAATACTCTCCAGACCCTTGTTGAAGATGGCCTTGCTCGATTTTGCCGACAGTACGACCCTGAATCCGAGATCGGTAAATATCGTATGCCACAGAGGGTAGTTCTCATAGAGGTTCAAGACTCGCGGTATCCCAACCTCTCCGTACTTCGCCTCTTCTTTGGAGAGACTCTTGTAGTCGAAGACCCTCCTATATTTATAGTCGAAGAGGTCTATCCTCTCCCGATCGACCTGCTGAACTCCCGCACCCCTCTCACAACGATTGCCCGAAACAAACCTTCTCTCATCTCCAAAACTCGTAACCGTGAGCAGGCAGTTGTTTGCACACAGACCGCAGTGTCGGAAGGTCTTGTCCTGTTTCAACACTCCGAGCATCTCCTTGGGGAGCAAGCTCGTCTTATGTCCCTTGCGGTAACGTTCCTTCGCAATCAGTGCCGCGCCGAAGGCTCCCATGATCCCCGCAATATCGGGACGGATCACGTCCATCCCCGTTTCCATCTCGAAGGCACGAAGCACCGCCTCGTTGTAGAAGGTTCCTCCCTGTGCGACTACACGCTTGCCCAAACTTTCGGGATTACGCAGTTTGATCACCTTATACAGGGCGTTTTTGATCACACTGTAAGACAGTCCTGCCGAAATATCGCCCAGAGCCGCTCCTTCCTTCTGTGACTGCTTGACCTTCGAGTTCATAAACACCGTACAACGACTTCCCAGGTCGATCGGTTTCTTGGAGAGCAGAGCTTCTTTGGCAAACTCCTTGACCGGCATCTTGAGCGAGTGAGCAAAACTCTCGATAAAGCTTCCGCACCCCGAAGAGCAGGCCTCGTTGAGCAGAATGCTGTCGACCACACCCTCCTTGATGTGGATGGCCTTCATATCCTGGCCTCCGATATCGATGATGAAGTTGACCTCCGGCTCAAAATACTTCGCCGCCTTATAGTGAGCTATGGTCTCCACCTCTCCGATGTCGATGCCCAGCGCCGCTTGGATCAGTTTTTCGCCATAGCCGGTGATCGCCGCATTCGCGATGTAAGCTCCCGTGGGAAGGCTTTCGTATATCCTCTTCAACATCGATATACACAACTCGAGAGGCTCTCCCTCGTTGCTTCCGTAATGGCTGAACACCAGCTTGCCCTCCTCGTCGACGAGGGCACACTTCGATGTCGTCGAACCCGCGTCGATACCGAGGTACAATCTCCCTTCGGCCTTGGAGAGATCGGCGGTTTCCACCTGATTTTTTGAATGACGAAGTCTGAAATCTTCCAGTTCCCGCTCATTTTGAAACAGGGGAGGAAGAACATTCGACAGCTTCACGGTATCTTCCCTCAAAGACTCCATACGAATGAGCAGATCCCCTATCGTCGTCGGTTCCGCCTCCTGCTCTCCTGCGAGATAGGCTGCTCCCATCGCAACGAAAAGCTGAGGATCCTGAGGGAAAATAACCTGTTCCTCGGAAAGTCCCAAGGTCTCGATAAATCTCTCCCTGAGTGAAGACAGGAAGTACAGGGGCCCACCGAGAAAAGCGACGTTTCCCCGGATGGGCTTCCCGCAGGCAAGACCGCTTATCGTCTGATTTACGACCGCCTGAAAGATCGAAACCGCAATATCTTCCTTGAGAGCCCCCTCGTTGAGAAGAGGCTGGATATCCGTCTTGGCAAAGACCCCACATCTTGAAGCAATCGGATAGATGACCTTGTATCTCCCTGCAAGTTCGTTGAGCCCTGCCGCATCGGTCTTCATCAAAGTCGCCATCTGATCGATAAAGGCTCCGGTACCTCCCGCGCAACTTCCGTTCATCCTCTGCTCGAGAGAGCCTGAAAAATATGTGATCTTGGCATCTTCTCCACCGAGTTCGATAGCGACATCCGTCTGAGGAATAAGCATCTCGACCGTCTTCGTGCAGGCAATGACCTCCTGAACGAACTCGATCCCCAGACTCTCACAGATCGACAACCCTCCCGAACCTGTGATACATATTCGGATCGGTTGCTGACCTATTGTTTTTTCACATTCTACAAAAAGATCTTTGATCGTCGACTTCACGTCGGAAAAATGACGACGATACTCCTTGAAAAGCAGGCCGTCATTGAGGTTCATAACAACGAGCTTGACCGTTGTCGACCCCACATCGATCCCTACTCTTAAACTATTGTTCAACACGCATAGCCTCCTTGCGAAAACTATCCCGTTTCAAAGTCCGGCTTCCTTTTAACCCTCTAAGATCAACGTTTTGTGCAAAGCCGTCCCCATCTACAAAAATAGAATGTTCATCTTGATTACAAACTGATATTGATTACAAAAATATATAAATAAATTTATTCTATCCCTTATCTTCATTATACTTGCGAATTGTAAGAAAAGTTAGGAAAAACGAAGAAAATCTTCCTTGGTTTTTTCTTCCAAACCCCTCTTTATATCAAGGTTTCAGCATGTATACTTCCCATGCCTTCTCTCCCGACCTTTACCAAAATCTCACTTTATTTTTTTAAGGCTTTTTTCTTCGGGTAGTTATCCTTGTAAGGGCTTTTTCAAAGCCGAAGGAGACGCCCGCTCAATCCTCAAACTGCCGCATACAAAATTGTTACTTATTGACAGGAGGAAGGAGACAGGCCATCGCTTCGTTTCTTTTCGGTATTTGCCTGCCCACAAAAAGATCAAAAGGAGATGAACCCCATGCTCTATGTGAAATTGACGAGCTCCGCTCTAAGCTATATAAACAAAAATAAGATCACCGACCTCTATATCGAACCTCTCAAACGAAGGGTTTGTTGCAGAACCTATATGGATGTCGATATCCTCAAAAAACCTTCGGGAAGCATCAAGGACTTTGAGAAAGTAGTGCACGACGGGATCACCTTCCACATTTTCCCCAATATCCGTCTCAAGGACAACGTTTTGTCTATCGATTGCGGAAAGTTTATGCTTATCGAAAAACTCTTTGTCAACAGCTATGAATATGATTTCGGTTTCGAAGTGTCGCAGGAGTAATACCTCCCGATCAAAAGATCCACATAAAAACAATCCGATACGAAGAATAAAGTCATTGAATACATTGATATGAAGAGTTTTTTACCCTATGAAGATCAGAAGGTTGCCTGTATGCGATGTTTCTATAACAAACAGCGAAGGAGAATGCAAGTTCTTGGAACTTTCCTACAACTTATGCCGTTTTGTACCGTTGCTCCCTACAAGTTTGACTTTGTGGACAATCAGGCACTTCGATATTCATACCGTTTCAATACCTTCGGGGTCAAAATCGGAGAATAGCATGGATACTCTTCTCCGATAAGAAAACTCCACAGGACAGATACGCAACCCACGATGTATGGAGTTTCAACACATATCGTTCTATGTAAGCCTTTAATATGAACAGATTACACTATAACCACAAAATAACCGTGCTCTCTAAACAAATCTTCGGTATAATTATAGTGTTTATATTTTTTTCTGATAAAGTTGTTGGAAAGATACCGCATAAGTACAAAAGCATACTAAATTAAGTTGTTTCCAAATAAACACATCCCTGTCTGAAAGCGTTTGTTTGGGGCAGCTCCTGCACCTTGTGGAAAACCCTCTTCAGACGACAAACGTTCAGAGACTCCTTATTGTACATACTCTCTATTTTTATTCACGGGAAGGCGAAGAAAAGATCTTTGTTTGCCTTGTGTTAACGATATTATCAAATCGATATCCCTCCGGCAGAAATGATGTAAATGTTTGTATACTCATTCGCAGAGTACATTTATATAACGTTTCCCTTTGAAAGAGTAGTAGTATATCACAGAAACCTGTAACAAAACTTTGGATATCCGCGGAGCTTATCCGCCTAATAGCACCCAAACGAAAGGATGGTAACTAATGGAAGGTTTGATCTATATTGCTGATGATGAAAAAAATATCAGGGAACTTCTTCAACAGTTTTTGCAAGAGGAGGGTTATTCCGTAAAAGTCTTTGAAACGGGCGACCTACTCCTGGCCGAATACGAAAAGACCATCCCGGATATGGTCATCCTCGATGTTATGATGCCCGGCACCGACGGGTTCAGCGTCTGCTCCTCGATTCGCAAAAAATCCGACATCCCTATCATCCTTCTTACAGCAAGGGGGACCGATGCCGACTATGTAACGGGTTTCACCTTGGGTTGCGACGACTACTTTACCAAACCCTTCTCCCCCTTGAAGCTTACAATGCGGGTCAATGCAGTCTTCAAACGGCTTGCTCTGAACAAACCGCAGTCCAAAGTACACGAACTCCTCTTCGGAGACCTTAAATTCATACCCGAGCAAAAGTCCGCTTACTGCAAGGAGGAAGAGCTCAAACTCACCAATACGGAATATGAATTCCTCAAGTTTATGTTGGAAGAGCAGGAGCGCGCCGTGTCGAGGGAAGAGCTTCTCAACACTGTATGGGGCTATGATTCCGAGGTGGAGACCAGGGCGACCGACGATGCTGTGAAACGACTTCGAAAAAAGCTGAAGGACGCACAAAGCAATGTGATCATCGAAACCGTCTGGGGATTCGGGTTCAAACTCGTGAACGGAGAAGATGCCCATGCCTAAAAAAATACAACTCCGACTGAAATCCATCCTCTTTCTTGCTCCGACCCTGGTCATCATCCTGATCATGAGCATCCTTCTTCTGACCTTCCACGTCGCAGTAGATAGGTACACCGTAAGCCGGGTCTCAAAAAATATGGAAGAGGAATTTTCCTTCTATGACGAAGTACACAGCGGCAAGATACCCACCGCTCCCGAAGAAATGCAGGGCAATGAATTTATCATTCCCATCCACAGCATACTGCTTGACAACGACAAGAACATCCTCTTCCCCTATGAAGAAATGGAGTTCAACAAAGAGTATCTTACCGCCGTCAATATCCGTGACTATATGGTCGATAAGAACCCCGTCTTCTCGGAGGACAAGATCGTAAAGGTAACAGAGGGCTCCAAGACCTATATGGTCAAGTCCAAGGCTTATCATGGTACCTTCGACGGATTTTTTATTCTTGACTCCAAGACATCGTCTTCCAAAAATCATGTTCTCCTGGTCTACGCGGACATCACACCGATGCAGGAGTTTATCGATCTCTTGGATAAGGTGCTCATTGTACTTACATTGATATTCGGAGTTCTGGGGATCGGTGTCTTCTTCCTCTTGGCCAGATCGATAGACAGTTCTTTGAACAACCTCAAGAAATACATCATCTCCATCGGAAAAAGAGAGACCGTAGATATGTTGGAGATTGAGAAATACCGAGAGTTTGAAGATGTCATAGGCACGGTAAACGAAATGGCGATGATGATCGATGAATCCGAAAGAGTCCAGAGAACCTTCTTTCAAAACGCCTCCCATGAACTTCGAACTCCACTGATGTCGATTCAGGGATATGCCGAAGGTTTGCAGGCAGGTATTTTTAAGGACAGCGACAAGGCCCTTTCCATCATCGTGGACGAGAGCGACAAGATGTCTAAGCTCATCAGTCAAATGCTCTTATTATCAAATACGCAGGGTTATGAACTCAACAAAAAAACCGTAAACCTTACACAGATATTGTACGGATATATTGACAGTATACGGCCAATGGCGATCAAAAACGATCTGACTGCTACCGTAGATGCCAAGCAAAACATCTACCTCCTTGCAGACGAAACCTTGTTGGAGCGCGCGTTTCTCAACATCCTCAGCAATGCTACACGCTATGCTCGCTCTAAGATCAGCCTTTGTATTTCCGCTCAAAACTCACATGCTCGCGTCGATATTTCCGATGATGGTCCGGGGATTGCACCTACCGATCTCCCTCATATTTTTGAGCGTTTTTACAAAGGAGAAAAGGGTAACTTCGGCATAGGGCTTGCCATCACCAAAGATATTATCGAAAAACACGGCGGTACGATCACGGCGGAATCCTCCGAGCAAGGAACTACCTTCACGATCATCTTTCCGCGCGTATAAGGAAAACACCGCATAAAAGCAAATTTCTGATTTTCTCCCATTTTTATAAAATACGAAGATCTGTCCTGTCAACTCTTTCAATAATTTCATCCTTCGTATAAAATTGGTTTTACTCTGATTTTTCGAATTATACGGTATCTCCTAAGAAAAACAAGATATGTAGCATCGCTATCCGATCTTGCACAGATAGTACTATCTCTTAAAAATATCAGGTTTGCGAACTCTTTGTATTTTGTAAAACGACAACAAAAACGAGCTTATCTTTGTGTGATACTTCCCCGAAGCATCTCGGATCTCTATACTGTTTTCTATGAAAATCGGCAGATGGAAGAAACGGCACTGTATCGGACCATCATACTATCTGCCACAGTTTCGCCACAGATCCGCTCCTTCTTTCTTTCGAAACTTGGGAGATTTTCCCTCAAGTTCCAAGCTATACTCTTATTAAGATAAACAAAACAAGCAAAGAACTTGAAAATTATCGATCTAAAAATGAAAGGATGTAGCGGATATGAAAAAAACAAGTATCAAAACAATATTGTTGACAGGAATCGTAGTTGTTGCAAGTCTGGGAGGCGGAATGATCAAGAGCAATGCCGAGCCCAAGGCCCTGCCGAAAACCGTTCCGGCTCAAACCTCCTCGGCATATAAGTCTCTTATCGTAGGGAAAGAACCCAAACTCGAAGATCTTTTGAAAGAATTTAACTTCTTGACCGACAACGAAAAACAAAGATTGCTCGCTTCGGAAGACAAGGTCAAATCTCAATATGAAAAACTCGATGTGATCGACAAAAAAATCAATATCATCTATGATAATGTGTTCAAAAAGGCGGGAAGTCCGGATAAGAAACTCGAAGAGATTGCAAAAAGAAACAAACCTCTTTGGGATAAGCTCTACAAACATTTGACCAAGGAGCAAAACGAAGCTCGAGGTATCGAAGACTTTATCCGGAAGTCTCCTGCTCTGACGAAGAAGGAAAAAGAGCTCCTGCTTCAGGATGAACTTCTTATCAAAAAAATGCAGGCGGAAGTAAGCGCCGCATACGAAAATGCTCAAAAACTGATCAAACCCTTGGATGACGAAGCTCTGGCAATAGAGGCGGAGATCAAAAAAATCGACGAACAAAACAAGGATGTTTGGGATAAGGTCTTTCTTCATCCAAGTGACAACAACTCCGCCATCGTCTATGACAAGATGCTGAGATAAGAACTTCCAACTATTCACAAACCAACCCCTTCTTTAAAATATACCGAAAAAGAACTTCATCAGGCACCGCGATGAGGTTCTTTTTCTTTGAGAATATTTATTTCACAGCTTTTCCGTATTTCGTAGGGCAATGAAAAACACATCCTGTTTGCGCGGAGTTCCTATAAGACGACACCGTGCAAAGCTGCCTCCTGATGTCGCTGTTCTTTCTATACGCTACAAAAAGCTTGTGAAGTAAACACTTTCAACAAGTTTGTTTTTGGTATGAAACCGGTTTCATACTATTGTTCTTTTGAGTTGTGGATATAAACGGTCTGTGAACAATAGAGGATAGAAGAATTTTTCGTAGTCAAAAAATAGATATATCCATACTTCTATAGGAGAATAGCATCACTCCGTCTTTGGGAATTACATGCCATCTCCTAATTGATATTGATCGCTCCGTTTACCGTTTCCACCTCAATGAGATCCCTTCCCTCTCCGACCTTGCGATCGATGTTGTTGGAAGTTCCAATTTTAAATCCCGCAACTTCGATCAGGGGAGTATCCAAGACCACACCGATCCCGTTTACCGTCTCCACTTTCAGGACTGCATTGTATTGATCAAACATGATATTGATCGCCGCATTGACCGTGCTGATCGCAATGGGATAGCTCTCTTCTCCCATCAGAGACACCGCTCCGTTTACAAAATCTCCTCTAAAACTCTTGAGACGATCGTTTGCAGAAAAACTTCCATTGACCGTGTTGAACTCCACTTCCACTTCCTCGGGTTTTTCCACGGTGAGCACCGCCTTGAGCCGAACATCCTTCACCCTGTGCTCTTTTTCTCTGATCCGAAAGACTCCGCCTTCCTGTTTCAGCTCGATACAGTTTGAAACATCGATCCGTTTGTTTCTTTTTTCATAGATTTTATAACCTGCCTTCTCTCCCTTGACGACTTCCACCTCCAAGTTTACGGAGTCGACCTCGATCTCGGACAACGAACGGAGCTCCCCTTCCAAACCTTCCCCACTCGCCTCCGTTTCTTCCCGTCCTTGAACTCCCATGCTCAAGTAACCCTCCTTCCAACCGTGTTTTCCGTAGTCGAAGACAAAATAGGATGCCACTGCACCTACAGTAAGCACCATTCCCAAAACAAACAATTTAAAGATCAAACTTCCCTTCATCTTATCTCATCCCCCTCTTCTTATTGATCCTCCACATGATCGAAATGTAAAGCTGAACAATGCACTTCACGATCCATCGAATAAAATTGACGATAAGAGCGATCCCCATGATCCCGAAGGTAAAGCTCGCAAGGGTGAACAAAACTCTGGTGACCGGATGCAAACCTAAAACAAAACCCGGAACGGACACGAACCACGGCAGGGCAAAACCCGGAATAAGTGTGAGTGGAAGAAGTACAGCTGCCAATATAAAGCTGAATACCAAGGCCGACATACCGATGATAAGCCCGACCAAACCTCCAAGGAAGCCTATCCCTATCCCGAAAATGGGCATTGCCAAAAGACAAAGGATCACGACCAAAGTAATCTTCTTCCAAGACTCTCCGTCCTTTTGCTCTCCCGTATCCTTTGTCTCATCGATAAATATCCCGGAACCGATCCTCTTCATCTTATATCTTTCATTCTTCAAATAATCATCCGCAATATCTCGAGGAGATCCCAGTTCCGTACAGATCTGCTCCTCGGTCTTGTTCTTTTCATATCCGAACTCAAAGTGCTCCTCATAGTCGGCGATGATGTCCTCGACCACCGTAGTCGGTAAGGATCTTAAATAATGTCGTAACAAATCCAAAAACTCCTGTTTTTTCATAACTCCCTCCTCAAAAGATTATTTACACTTTCGATAAAGTAATCCCAATCGTTCAGCTGTTCAAAAAACATCTCCCTCCCATAGTCCGTAAGCGTATAGTACTTTCTAGGCGGACCGCTCTGCGATTCCTTCAAATACGTATTGACACAGCCGTCGCTCTTCAGTCTCCTAAGCAGAGGGTAGATCGTACCTTCGGAGATATCGACATGGGCCGATATCTCTTCGACCAGCTCATAACCGTACCTGTCACGATCGCTCAACAAGGAAAGGACCAGGAGCTCCAAGACTCCTTTTTTAAATTGTATGTTCATAGGCTTCCTCCCTTCACACTTATAGTATAACAAACAGTACCTTATAATACAAGGTACTGATCAATGTTTTTGTTCCATACGAAAAAAGAAGTATCGACGAACTCGCCTCTACTTCCCCAAATCAACAGTCTTCTGTTTTCTCCGGCCTTCAGTACTATTCTTCGATAGAAGTGTGGTTATATCCGGACTCGCGATCACAGAAATTTGTTTTATACTATTCTCCGTTTGAAATGCCTAATATACAGACTTATCACTGCCGAAAAAACAACTTGGATGATTCTATGCTTTGAAACATTCAACCTGTCGATTCTAATAGATAACAGTACTATACCACCCATAGAATAAAGAGCATTGATCTCTACCGTTCGAATGAGCAATAGAGCAACACCGCACAAAGCTGCTTCCTGATTTCACTGTTGTTTTATACGCTACAAAAATCTTGTGAAGTGAAGACTTTCAACAATTTTATTTTTGGTATGAAACCGGTTTCTCTCTGTTTTTTAGAATTATGCGGTATCTCCATAGTATGATCTATCGATCCAAAATAAACTCGTATTCCCTATAGATCAGACCATCCTTAAAGTCAAAAATATCCAGCGAACGCGCTCCCCTATCATTTATTAAGTACGCCGCTATCCTGTTTCCGTCATCGGAGACCTTGATATCTTGACACGAAAATCGAATATCCGTGTCTTCGTATGCTTTTTTTATGACCTGCATATACTGTTCTATGCCTTCGATCTTTTTTTCTTCCTTGCCGAACAACTCCCAAGATACTTCCGTATGCAGGAATTGTCGGTATACTTCCCAATCGCGCTCATTTTCAGCCTTGAAAAAGTCCTCCAAGACACTTCTGTTTGTCATAACTTTCCGATCCCCTCACAACCTCCTATTTGCCGATCCTAAAAATCATA
Organism: Filifactor alocis; assembly: GCA_030529565.1. Lineage (GTDB taxonomy): Bacteria > Bacillota > Clostridia > Peptostreptococcales > Filifactoraceae > Filifactor > Filifactor alocis_A. Next base: position 17,157 of record JAUMWQ010000016.1, read on the forward strand.
ACTTCTCATCCTCGATCATCCGTTCGGCTATACGATGCGGGATCATAGAGACCTCCATCGTCATATCGACCTGATAATTTATATCGATACATTCATCCCAATATTCGAGGTGTTTTTTATCTATCCACGATTCGGAGTCTTCTACCTTAATTCCATTTTCTCCTTGAATAGAGTACCAGTAAAGATACTCGACACCATCGGTTTTTTCTCTGAAAATAGTTTCGACATACATTTTTTCTCCGTTTAAAGTGAGTAGTACCTCTTCCATATGTTCATTCAAAAAACGCATCCACCTATCCACCGTTTCCGACTTACCTTCTCGAACGCGAAAACGTGACAGTTCTATATTCATAATCTTCCCTCCACGTCTTCTCTACTTGCCTTTCCTTATTTTGTAATATTGCCCTCCGGTCCCGATACCCAAAAGCAATGAACCTATGATCCATCCGTATTCTGTTTTTCCTGTTCGGTACGACATAAATACGGATGTTACTAAAATAATAAAAGACATAATGCAAAGAATCAAATATTTCTTCCCTTCCATGTTTTACCTCCGCTCAAATCCGAGTATTACAGTTGAGACAGTTATGATATCCTTCTTCCCGCTGCAAAGCCCCATAGCTCTCCTGTTATTCCTCCGACCGTTCGGCTTATCCGACGTTGTCAAACCGTTTTCAGAAAAACCTCAACTTCTCGGTTGAATTCGTCAGGGCACCTGTTTGCAACAAAGTGATCCCCTTCGATGATCACCAATTTCGCACCGGGTATGTTTTTTGCGATCTCTCTTGTATGAGATTCTTTGATCACATCTTTCGTTCCGCAGATGACAAGTGTCGGTACGGTGATCTGCTGCAACTCATGTAGCTCGATATTCGGATCGTTTACCATCAAACCGAGCATTTCCGCATTTCTTTTTGCAAAAGGCGATTTGGAGGCAAAGCATTTTGCTATCTTGTAGCCTATCTCAATAGGGAGCTGCGTGCTCGGTTTTACTCCTTTTGCATTGAGATTTCCGCCGTTCAATATTAAAGCCCTTACCATATCGGGGTGTTTTATAGCAAATTTCATAGCGATATTTGCCCCGTCCGAAAATCCCAACAACAGAGCCTTTGAAATTTGATGTGCTCTCATAAAATCGTATAGATCGCAGGAAAACTGTTCGATGCGAAACGGTGCCTCCCCCCTCGGAGATTTGCCGTGTCCTCTTGTGTCCAAGGCGATCACACGATAATCTCTGCTGAAACAGTCTATTTGATGTTTGAAGTAGGAGCTGTCTTCTCCGTTCCCGTGCAACAAGATCAGCGGCTCTCCGTTTCCTTCTTCCTGATAATATAACTCTATATCCATTTGTCCCCTCACAAACCTTGAATGTTCCGGTCCTTCCATTTGATCTGCGGCAATACCGCACAAATATGAAACCTTGATTTTACTATGAAATGCAAATAATAAACCTTTGTCAAAGCAATGCTTTCGATAAATTCAGCACTTATACAAAAGTGATGTTACGATGATTTTTTGAATTATGCCGTGTCTCCCTGCTATTCAATGCTCCCCAAGACTGTTCTCCTCTTGAAACGTCAGGGTATAGAATATATCACTGCCGAAAAACAATTCAGATGGTCGTATGCTTCAAAGTACTCAAATATCCGGTCAACACTATCCTCTGATATATCTATGTCATTAAGTATAAAAACCCGTTCTATCACAAATGAAACATACCATCTTTGTCCTCCACAATTTTTCGATCCTATTACTTCCTGCGACTATTATATCATCTATTCCCTTTTTCTTCCACCTTTGAACTCCACAGCGATCTCCTTCTCCTTTATGCCCACGGTGTTGTTTGAAACCTCCCCCGTACAAACAAAAAAACGTTCTATCTTCATTAACATACAGGATGTTGAGATCGGCAATCCAAACAAGTATTACAAGATCTTCCTTACAAAAACGATGCACCCTTCACAGAGAAAAGGTGCACCGTCAAAAGGAATTATGGAATTGATTGTGCCTTACAAGGTTAAAACCAAGTTCGGCACATCGGTTGTAAGCAATTGTAGTTACGCAAACACCGCACAAAGGCAAACTCTTGATCCTGCTCCGCGTTTATACGAAAGTCTGTCCTGTCAATATTCTCAAGAATTTCATCCTTTGCATTTGCTTCTAATGAGGTTTGATACTACCGTTTATTTGAACTGTAGATATCGAAGATTTTGTTTCGCAGGAGATGAAACGGCTATTTGTAGTCGCAGGATCGATATGACCGTTCTTCTACCGAATAACAGCATGAACTCCGCGATCGATCAGATTTCCTTTGTTATTTTTTGACTGCGAGCACCAGGGGAGACCAAAGGTTCTTCTTCGCATTGTATTCAAAGATCACACCGTTTTTGTCTACGGCGAAATATTTGCTCGCTGTGAACTTGCCCTTCTTGGGACCGTAAGCGAAGTACCATTCCTGAGCACCGCTTGCGGAAGGAAGGTCCTTGTGTTTTTCAACTTGGATGCGATGTTTTCCGAGTTTATACTTGGGGATGTTGCTCAAGACGGAGAACAGATAGTCGAAGGCATCTTCTTCGTCGACGATCGCCGGCATCACATCGACATTTGCGATATAATCGGGATAGGTGATGGGCGCATCTTGAGCTTGAGGATACAACATCATATTATCTCTCGCCTGGGGATAGACCATCCAGTCATCTCCCACCTTGGGGTAAACCA
>JAUMWQ010000232.1 GCA_030529565.1 Filifactor alocis
GAAAACATTTGTAAAGGGAGCGGCGATCTTGGGACTTGCAGGAATTCTAGTCAAGGTACTGGGAGCGGTCTTTAAGATCCCGCTTGTATCGATCATCACTTCTACGGGAATGGGATATTACAGCTCGGCCTATCCGATCTATGTCATGCTTTTGGCAGTTGCCACCTCGGGATTTCCGATAGCGATCTCCAAGATGGTTGCAGAGAGAAGGGCGAAGGGAAACGTCAAAGGAGCAAATCGGATCTTCAAGACCATTCTGCCTTTTATGGCGGTGTTGGGACTGGTTACCTCCTTGAGTCTCTTCCTTTCCTCAGAGCTTGTGGCGGAGAAGATGTTGCATAATCCCAAGGCGGTACATTCGTTAAGGGCGCTGTCGGTCGCTCTGTTTTTCGTTCCTATCATGTCTTCCTACAGAGGATTTTTTCAAGGGAGGAACAATATGCTTCCCTCCGCCCTGTCGCAGATTGCGGAACAGATAGGAAGGGTGGCGATAGGCCTCACCCTTGCCGGCCTTATGGTCAAACGGGGATTGGAATACGGAGCTGCAGGAGCTTCGATGGGAGCAACCGTCGGTGCAGTCTTCGGAACCCTGACCGTTATTTTGCTCTATCACAGGGAAGGACAGAGAATGAAGGAGGAGAACTTGATCTCCACCTTGGATCAGAGAGAAGAATCTTCGAGGATCATAAGAGAACTCCTCTCCATAGCTGTTCCCATCATCATAGGGGCTCTGGTCAAGCCTATTATGGATCTTATCGATGCCAATATGGTCATCGAATTGTTGATGAAGAACGGTATGTCCGAAACCCAGGCCAACTCCAACCTGGGGCAACTCAGCGGAATGGCGACTACAATGGTAAACCTGCCCTCCATCGTGATTTCGGCGATCGCGATGAGCGTGGTGCCTGTGATCTCCTATGAATACTTTCAGGGAGGGATGGAAAAGGCGAGGAAAAATGCTATTCTTGCCATAAGATTTGCTGTTTTGATCGGACTTCCGGCAGGAATCGGATTGATGTCGCTTTCCGAGCCCATCATGTCCCTCCTCTTTCCCAAGGAGGCAAGTGCCGCTCCGGGACAGATCTTGTTTATTGCTGCAGCCGGCGTTGTGTTTTTGAGTTTGATCCAGGTGCTGACGGCCATTCTTCAGGCGATAGGCAGGGTCTATATTCCTGTTTTCAACCTTGGGATCGGCGTTGTATTGAAGATCATTTTGACCTACATGTTGACCTCCAACCCTCAACTCGGAGTCAAGGGAGCTGCGATCGGTACCTTGGTCGCCTATATCGTGGCAGCCGTTCTGGATTTTATCGCGGTTAGGAAATTGCTCGATATTTCATTCAACTTCTCCGAGATCATTCTTCGTCCCCTTGCGATATCAGTAACTATGGGTCTGATCGCCTTCTTTGTCCAGTATGGGGGAAGAGTTGTTCTTGTCAACAACCTCGGCATCGCATCGGGAGCGAAGCTTTCCACCTTGATCGCAATGGTGGTGGCAGGGATCTTCTTCGTCCTCATGCTCTTTAAGGCCGGGGTCGTAACCGAAGAAGACTTGAATTCGATGGGAAAAGGGAAGAAGATCGTAGCTGTTTTAAAGAAACTTCATCTGTTGTAGGAAAAGATCTCAAGAAAACACTTTAAATTTGATTAATGTGAAATAATGAGTGGAAAGGATGAATATAATGTCAAGTAAAGAAATCAGGGAAGGAGAAAATAAGGAAGAAGTATATGAGGATGAAGAGGTTGAGAAAAAGTTAAGCAAAGAAGAGTTTTTGAAAATATATTGGAAACAGTATCGGCTGTTGGAAAAAATATTTATACAAACGGATGAGTATGTTTCGATCAGTAAAGATAATTATGATACTTTTTCAAATCGATATGTAAATTTGTTATTACTGATATGTAGCGAAATGGATTCGCTTTTGGGTGCTGTTTCATCCTCCCATAAATATCAGGGCATATTGAAGAAGTTTGAGTATTTTGTTAAGGAGCATCCGAATGTGAAAAACTACAGAGTGAACACAAAGTATCCTTATGATATACAGAATATCACACCTATGGTAAAGTTTTCGGAAAAAAATCAAAATGATCAAAGCCCGGATGGTAAAATTAAGCTAGACAAATTTGATGAAAGAAAAAAGCCAATATGG
>JAUMWQ010000017.1 GCA_030529565.1 Filifactor alocis
TTCATCTCCTATTGTCAAGGAAGCTCCTCCCAAAAACCCGTAATCCAAACCGGGAAGTTCGATCTCCTTCCAAACAGAAACAAGGAGGATATTCAAGGAATCTCTGCAACTTTGATATATACCCCGATCCGAAGTGATAATGCTGTTTTCATCGACGATGACGATATTGCATTTTGCATATCCTTGGTTGACGACAAGGGACGATATCTTTCTCCCTTCCAGTTCACTCGAAAGAACCGGGTCTGCCCACCTGCCACGTATCGCGATCTTTCCGAATACTGCTACATTATAGGCAACATTATAAGGGTAATTCCCCGACAAAGTAGCCCTTCCTTTTTCGATCTCGAAACCTTCAAGCTCTTGCCTGTGTCGCCAATAAACCTCTTCATCGATGATCGTCTTCGAAAAAACAGGACACCCGATAATGTCCGGATGTCCTTGAATAGCCTTATAGAACCTACGATCTTCGGATAGAAAGATGAGATTGATCCCTCTGTTTTTCATAAAACCGATCACTTCCGGATAGTCTTTTAAAATGGGATTTACAAGAAAGTCCGAATGATTGTTTTTACATAGATAGCTCATCGCCATTTCCTTCCGTTTCCTACCGACCTCTCCTTACTGAAGTCCTTTTTCGACAGTCGCCTGTTTTAAAATGCCGTTGACAAATTTATAGGAGTCTTCTCCCGAATACTTCTTGGCCAACTTTACGGCCTCGTTGATCGAAACTCCCATAGGAATGTCCTGCATATAGAGGATCTCGGCCAATGCCAGTTTCAAGATCGTGATATCCAATTTTAAGATTCGGGATACATCCCATTTTTTGGAAGATTTTTGAATTAAAGCGAGTATCTCGTCTTTGTTTTCCAAGTACCTTTCAATGACTTCGGGAATATATCCTTCCGATACTCCTTCCCTTTGTAGGTAGATCTTCGCTTGAGAAGGCTCTTCTTCTTTCTTGATCGTCATTTCGTACAACAGTTTAAATGCCAGATCTCTCTCTCTTATTCTATCCATACCTCTTCCTTCCGCTACGGTTTGTGTATCCTTGATTTTCGTTTTCCTCATCAAGCTTCCGATTCATCCTGCGTAATTCCTTGAACGTGTACATTGACAGAAATGACTTTCAAGTCCGTCATGGATTCGATCGTCTTCTTTATGTTCTCCTGTACTTTTCTTGCAACATCATGAATGATGCTTCCGTAAACAACGCTCAAGAAGACTTCGATCTCTACCGTATCTTCTTCCAGAACGACTTTGATTCCCTTTGAGAAGTTCTTTTTGCCCAGTATCTCGCCCAGGTTTCCCGTGATGGTTCCCGACATCTTGGACACTCCCTCTATTTCGCTCGCTGCCAAGGATGCGATCGTAGCAATTACTTCATCGGATATACGGATTCCTCCGATTGCCATAACCTCTTCCATACTCATTGTCATACCTCCTTTATTTCTATAAATCTCTTTTTCTATTATACCAAAAATCAAACAAAATACCTACCTTATATTTACCGTTTCGGCACGCAACACAAACATTTTATATAAGGTAGATAAAAACTTTCGTTCCCACAAAGGAATCTTCGACATCTTCCCCGACTTTGACTCTATGCCTCCGCCTTCTCTTCTTCGACCAAGGCCTTTATCTTATCAACAAGGCCCTCTCTATGATATTGGGCCGCTCTTAACACAGCGTTGGAGAATGCTTTCTCCTTGGATGAACCGTGGGCTTTTACAACAATCCCGTCCACACCGAGAAGAACCGCTCCCCCGACTTCCTCGTAGTTCAAACTTTCTTTCATCTTTTTCAGCGAGTCCTTCATCATAAGTGCTCCCAGTTTTGCTTTGGCATTGGATTCGATGGCCTGTTTCAACATCGAAAATAAGGTTTCGGCGACACCTTCAGTCACCTTTAAGATGGTATTACCCGTAAAACCGTCGCAGACAAGAACATCGACGATCCCCTTGGGAATATCTCTGCCTTCAACATTGCCTACAAAGTTGATACTTTTTTCTTCTTTTAATAGGGTATAGGCCGCCTTAGTCAGTTCATTTCCCTTTGTTTCTTCCGTTCCTATATTGACAAGTCCTACCGTCGGATTCTCTTTGTGATATGCGATCTTCGAGAAGAGGCTACCCATCTTTCCAAATTCCAAGAGGTGCTGGGGATTTACATCGGCATTAGCTCCGATATCCAAGGTGACCATCGGCCCCTTGATCGTCGGATATGCGCCCGTGATCGCCGGTCTGGATATTCCCCGGATCCTTCCTGTAACAAAGATAGCTCCTGCGATCAAAGCTCCGGTGTTACCCGCTGATACGACCGCATCGATTTTTTTCTCCTTCAATTGTGTCAAGGCAACGACCAAAGAGGAGTCTTTTTTTCTACGGATCGCATTGACCGGCTTGTCATCTCCTTCGATGACTTCGGTTGTTGCGACAAGATTCACTCGTTGTTTATCGTAAGAAAGCGATGCCAATGATGCGTCGATCTCCTCACGCTTTCCGAAAAGAGTGATCATGAGTTCCTTATCTTTTTGGGTTGCAAGGATCGCACCTTCGACGATCTTGGAAGGCGCATGATCTCCACCCATTGCATCAATCCCTATGTGTATCATTTCATCTCTCCTAACCCGTACTTACATTCAAAAGAAGCGTGTAGAGTTTTTCCTACACGCTTCTTGTTGATAAACTATTTTACAATAACTTCTTTGCCTTTGTAATGTCCACAATCAGGGCATACTGTATGCGGTAAGATCAACTCTCCGCATTGAGAACATTTCACCAAGCTCTTTGCCGTCATTTTCATGTTTGCAGATCTTCTCGATCTGGTGTCGCACTTACCTGTTTTACGCTTTGGTACTGCCATTTCTTTTCCCCTCCTTCAGTCTAACAATTCTCTCAATTTCGCCATTCTTTCATCGATGGGTTTTTCTTCCGGCGGACATCCGCAATCTCCTTTGTTCAGGTTGTGCCCGCAACGGCTGCAAATGCCCTTACATTCTTCCCTGCACAGAATACGGCTTGGAACTTCGTCCCATATCTGCGTCCGAATCAAATCCCACAGATGAATCCGATCTTTTTTATAACAATAGCTGTCGTAATCCATAAAGTATTCTTCATCCTCTGTTACCAAAACGACCTCAAACGGTTTGTTGACAGGAAACGAAATTTCCTCCAAGCATTTGGAACAAGGTATGGACAGTGTTGTCTCGACCTTTCCTTCAAAGAGAAGATTCTCTCTGTCGTATCGGATATGTCCTTCTATTACAGGTGTCTCCAAAAAAAGAACATCTTCATCGTTGGCATTACATTCTTCCAAGGGGATGGTATCTTCCACACGCACACTTTTGACTTTCTGGTTTTTCAAGTCTTTCAGGTCAATGATCGACATACTCCCGCCCCCTTTGACAATTCAACATTCTTAATTATACAAAGTTGCCCTTCTTTTGTCAATATTTATTTTACCAATTCCACAGTATCCCTTGCGATCATCAACTCCTCGTTTGTCGGGATGACCATAGCCTTGATGGTAGAGTCATCTGTAGTAATAAAGAGTTGTTTTCCTCTTGTGTTATTGGTCTCCGGGTTGATTTTGATCCCCCATGCTTCCATAGGTTTCAAGATCACTTCGCGATCGTCCGCGGAGTTTTCGCCCAAACCTGCGGTAAATACGATACCGTCAACTCTTCCCAAGATCGCCGCATAGGCACCAATGTATTGAGTTACTCTCTGACGGAACGCTGCCAAAGCGAGGGCTGCTCTTTCGTTTCCTTCTTCCGCCGCATTTTCCACATCTCTAAAGTCGGAGCTTACTCCTGAAATTCCAAGAACTCCGGACTTCTTATTCATAAGGTTGTTTACTTCATCCGTACTCCATCCTTCCTTTTCCATAAGGAAGGGTACAACTGCCGGGTCAAGCGATCCGCAACGGGTTCCCATGATCAAACCTTCAAGCGGTGTAAATCCCATAGAGGTCTCTATCGACTTTCCTTCTTTGATTGCTGCGATCGACGCACCGTTGCCCAAGTGGCAGGTGATGAGGTTTACTTCCTCGGGCTTTTTACCAAGCATTTCAGCGGCCTTAAGAGTAACGTATCTGTGGGAGGTTCCATGGAAACCGTATTTTCTGATTCCGTACTTTTCATAGTACTCATAGGGAAGTCCATAGAGGTAGAACTTCTTCGGCATCGTTTGGTGGAAGGCCGTATCAAAGACCGCAACCATAGGAGTATTAGGAAGAATCTCCCTACAAGCGGCAATTCCCGTCAAATTGGGCGGGTTATGGAGCGGTGCCAGTTCAATGCACTCTTCCAAAGCCTTGATCACACTGTCATCGATCACACAGGAGCTGGCAAACTTTTCGCCTCCGTGTACGACACGGTGACCTACCGCTGCAATTTCATCCATGGAAGAGATCGCACCGTATTCAGGGCTTGACAAGGTTTCCAAAACCAGTTTCAAGGCATCTTTATGATCCTTCATCTCTTGTTCAAAAGCCTTCTTCTCTGTTTTTACGGACTCGTGCTTCAACACGGAGCCATCGATCCCGATACGTTCTACAAGGCCCTTCGCAAGAACACTCTCGTCGTTCATGTTGATCAATTGATACTTAAGAGAAGAACTTCCACAGTTAATTACCAATACATTCATAATTTTCCCCTTTCTACACCTTATGTAGCAGTTTGTCTTAATATACTTTTTTAAGGTTATCTTTATTTAGGATACAATAAAACCGTGTTAAAATCAAGTCGATTTTTCCCCTTGTACAGCTTGAAAGATGAGAGTTTACAAAGCAAAAACAAAGATTCTTTCGAATCTCGTGCAATAGCATATAATAAAAAAAGGCATCATATCAACTCTATGTTACCGGCACAATTCCTGGAACAGTGGCTTGAAGGGCCTTCTTGTTGTATGAGTTGCCAGAAAAGAGGGGAATTCTCCCTTGCGGTTGATCCTCCTAATTTTTTCTAAGGAAGTATCGTACAAATTCAATCTTTTGATTTTATTTCGATTTTATAAAGCGCTAAGATGGTCATATCAATATTCTCAAGAATTTCATCCTTCGTACAAACTTGGTCTTATACTGATTTTTCGAATTATGCGGTATCCCCTAAGTCAAACTTATATTCCAAGAGCAGCCATACAAGGAAGTTTCTACCAAGTTCTCTTCTTCATCAACGACACATACATGATCCAAACGTCCCGCCCTTCTCTCGATACTTGTTCGAAAGCGTGAAAACCTCTCTTTCCATAACAAACTCCCAAAAACATCTACACGAAGTCTCCATAGTATGATATGATGTTTTTCAAAGGAGGGTTCTTATGTTTGAACATTCGATCCAACAATTGGCCGAAGAAAAATTGTATATTCTTTTCGTTTTGAACGAGGCGAAGTTGAAGTTATCACGCAATACAATCACTCATATCTTTATGGAAAACGAGCTTTTCGACTTCTTTTCCCTACAACAATACCTCTACGAACTGAGCGAAGACGGCTTTGTGTCGCTGGACAAAAAAGGCATTGTCGACACCTATTTTATCAATGACAGGGGGCGCGAAGTACTCTCCTACTTTATCAAAGCCCTGCCTTATTCAAAGCGTGAGCGTCTGCAACAGTATCTGTCCGAACATAAGGATACCATCCTCCGAGAAAAAGAAGTCAAAAGCAACTACAAAAAAATAGCACCTTCTCTCTACCTTGTCGAGCTGTCCCTACACAATGAAGCGGAAGTCCCCTTCCATCTTTATTTTCAGGTGCCGACTCCCGAAATGGCACGGACTGCCTGCAAAAATTGGGAGGAGCGCAGTTCGGATCTCTACGTGGATATTATCAACACTCTTCTTTCGGAAAAGAGATCCAAATAACAGCAAAGTTTCTTGAGCTATAAGGCGGATCTCATGCTGTTTTTGTGATGTTTCCTCCGATATTTGTCTAACATCGCTATGTGTTTAATGTTATGGAAACACCCATAATTTGAAAAGTCGATGTTATACGGAGGATGAAATTCTAGAGAATGTTATTTTGAGAAACTTTCGTATTGTATAATCTCAAAGAGAAATCAAGAGTTTATCTTTGTTTGGTGCTCCCTTACTTTCCAAATAAAAAACCTGCATTTTATCTTTGGACAAAATACAGGTTTTTGTTCTCTTCTTAAAGCCTCACTTTATACCGTTACCGAATTGTTGATATCCACAACTTGCACTCTATAAGCGACGAATTAATTTTGCAATGGGCAAGGCAGATATCTCACGCTTTGAGCAGACAACAGTGTCAGTGGTTTTTATTTTTTTCGTAGATCTCTTCGTAACGTCTTTGTTTGTTCTCCAACAAAGAGTTAACAACGCTTCCATAGGCATTGTGCTCTTCCATATGCGAAGGATCCAGGAAGTAGTTATCGCTTTTAAAGTAATCATACTCATCTTTAAAATGGTTCCATACAAAGGTATCGAAATAGCTCCAGTCCATAGTGAGATACTTGGTAAGACGCCCCAGTGCCATAAGTGAAATATCTCGCTTTTGAGGAGTGAGTCCTCCGTGATTGTGCCAAACAAAGTAATCTGTCTTATACCGATTATTGAGACTGGATTTAAAGTAAGAGTCTTCGCTCACCAAATCGTGGTTCACCCCTATGATATGGTCTCCGTAAAACACGACGATGGTATCCCTCTCCCGTTCTCTGAGTTTCTCCATAAATTCATAGAGAGCTCGATCCGAGATCGAAAGACCTGTTACATAATTGGTAAACGACTGCCTGTCATTTTCGGTGAGGTTATCCACCCGAACCGTATTTTCCGGTGTGTCCTGATAAGGTCCATGATTTTGCATCGTTACAGCGTAGACAAATTTCTTTTCCTTGGAGTCTTCTTCCAAGATCTCGCTTATCCTATCAAAAATCACTTCATCCCTGAGCCAAGGTCCATACCAACTTTTGTTTTCAAGATCCTCAATAGTTATAAACTCTTCAAATCCAAGCAACGGATAGACTTGGTCTCTTCGAAAAAATTCTCCTTCATATCCATGAATTCCGATCGTTTTATAACCCCTGCCGGCATAGTCCCAAGCCAAGCTTGGAATCTCATTCAGAGGCATCCTCTCATAGGGAATGTCAATATGGTTGAGTTCCTTGATATTGATCCCTGTAAGAAACTCAAATTCGGAATTACAGGTCAAACCTCCTACAACAGGAACAAAAACCTCTCCATGGATTCCTTCATTTTGGTAGACGTGAAAGTTTTTCATGACATCCTCATGGATCTTCACATCTTTCAACTTGCTTACATCGAAGAAAGTTTCACTCTGAATAACGACTACGTCCGCATTTTTGTAACGCTCGGATAGTTCCGGTTCATCCTTGAGCTTGATTTCCTGAGAAGTGAAGGCTCCTATGATCTCCGTAGGCTCCGCATAGGTATGCACCACCTTCATATCCTTCATCATCTGCGCAAACAAAAACTGCGAATTGGTTCCTATCATCTGTGGCATACCGAGCAACAACGCTAATATCCCAGTTGTCAAAGTCTTCTTGCGCCGTTGAATCACCGGCTCATACATCAGCCAAAACTTACGATACAGTCCTACTTTACGATACATTCGAAAAAAGAAGTCCCCTTCCTCGGATTCCAGCTTGCACATATCACTGTAAACGTGAAAGGTCAGATACAAAAAAACCAACAGCAACGAAATATACATAAAGAATAGAGGTTTCATAAACACAGGTACAAAGAGAACGAAGAGATCTCCCTTCCCCTTGACCATAAAGAAATCCAAAATCGAAAAAAACTTGTCATTTACCTTCGCGGTAAACGCATTTGCCACACCCAAGAACATCGTAATGACCCCGACAAAGCGATAGGTGATCTTCCTTCCAAAGCGGATGTAAACCAAGTTTACGATGAGATAGAAAAAGATCAACGACAGGGTGAACTGCACAGGATAACTCATTATCCTAAAAAACAATACAGAGACAGACGCATGTGAAAGTTCGACAAAGCAAAAAGCCGCCAAAGTCAGCACAAAAACTTCAACCAATGCTCTCTCCTCCTTTTCTCTAATACCTTTGTAGAAGGCAACAAAGCTCTATCGCCTCAGATTGACAATTTCCTCCGGCATACGTTGCACAACTTCTTTCAAGGCTTTCTCATCCGCGATCACATCGACATTCGGATGCAATTGAAGCACCGATGCCGGTACGGCAGGTGTGATCGGCCCGAACAGGGCCTTGTACAAAATTTCCTGTTTCGCTTCTCCCGAAGCCAGAAGAAGGATCCTCTTCGCAGACATAATAGTCCTTATACCGAAAGTATAGGCCCGTTTAGGAACATCCGAGCGCGTATCGAAAAATCTGGAGTTGTCTTCGATCGTTTCGTTGGACAGCTCCACATGACGGATTCCCTTTGAAAAAGATTCAGAGGGCTCATTAAAGGCTACATGACCATTTCTTCCTATTCCCAAAAGATGCAGATCTATGGTTCCAAAACGTTTGAGATTCGCTTCCATTCTTTGACATTCCTTGTCAAGTTCAAGATTTTCTCCCCGAAACATCAGAGTGTTTTCTTCAAATACATTGATATGCTTATATAGGTTATGATACATAAAGTAAGAATAACTTTGATCGGATGTCTTGGAAAGCCCCACATACTCATCGATATTCATCACTTTCGCAGATGAAAAATCAACTTCTTCCTCCTCGTATTTACGGATCAATTCCTTATAGGTCCCGATCGGAGTGGACCCGGTAATAAAGGCCAATACCGAATTCGGCTTCAAAGTGACCTGAGACGCTACGATCGTCGCTGCCATCTTGCTCATCTTGTTGTAGTCCTTCGCATACCATATTCTCATCTTACAATCCCTCCTCACAAATACTTCTTCCTCCATATGAACATCAAGGCCTGAGCCAATGATTTTTTTCCTCCAACAAATTCATTATAGTACAAAACCGAACAATTGAAAAGTGTTCCTAGGAGAAACGTCAGGCGGATCCAGAAAAAACAAGCTGCCTTTGTATTCAAAATACTCAAATTACAATTTCTCATCATCCTTTTTATTTCTTTAATCTTCGTTCACAAAAATGGGATAAAACTTCGTCCTCATCGTTCTGAGTTCTTGAGAAGAAAATGTTCTCTCTTCCGAGTCCGTCTCTTTACCGAAAAGAACCTGTCGCAAACATCCTCTCATTATTACAATCTCCTCCCCTTTCTCTTTGTGATATGCCCCCGGACCAACGCATAGATATCTTCCGGCACCGAGAGACGATAGAACTCTCCTCGGATTGCGCCCGCATTAAGCGCTCCCCATCCGGCGAGAGCAAAGTCAATCCCTGCCGATGAGGCACAGTCCGCATCCGACTGCGTATCTCCTACGAAGAGGAGCTCCTCGGAAAGACCTCCCGTTTCTTTCATATATTTGTAAAGAGATTCCGGATGGGGCTTGGGTCTTTGTACATCGTCCGAGCAGATCAGAGAAGAAAAGAACTGTTTCATATCGAAACGTTCCAGATCAAACAGCGCTTCTTCTCTCGTCCTCGATGTTACCATCCCCACGGAGTAGCCCTCGCTCTTCAAGCGGTACAGAAGCTCCTTCATCCCGGGAAAAAAATGCACCTTCCCATAATACTTCTTCAATCCCTCTATCCACTCCTCAAGGAACTCCTTCTCCCTTTGGATCTTCAACTTGAGCATCGATACCTTCAAGGGATGAGAGAGGATGAACTCCAAGTTCTTCTTGTCGATATGTCCTTCCTGAGTCTTGACAAAAGCCCGATGGAAGGCTTCTATGCAAAGCTCCTTCGTATCCAGTATCGTCATATCCAAATCAAACAGTATGTGCTTATACATCATCATCCCTCCTGTATGTCATCACGATCTCATTCGAGATTATGAAAACTCTCTTACAAGTTCCGCCTCCAACTCTTCCAAGCCTGTTATATTCGTATCCGATCTTTGCGCAAGTCCTCCCAGAGAAATATAATGAGACGGAAGAACTTCCCCCGCCCATTCCAAATTCAAGTCGAAACACGAACCGAGAAGAAGAGATACATCGAACCCCAAGGATTCGGGAGAATACCTCATCTCATCCGGTTTGACACAAGCTCCACCTTCTTCTCGACTACATGTTTCGCAGAGGTTGCAGTTTCCGATATCGAATATCCTCAGATCCGTATTGTATCGTTCAATCTTCTTCAGCTTTTCATAGAAGGCGCGACGAAGAGGAAACAGGGTCTTTGTTGTATACTTATCCACCTCTTCTCTCCCACGGTTTCGGAGGATTTCGTCCTTGGAATATTCCAACACCGCTATGACCAGAACGATATAAGGATGAGTATTCAAAAAACTCTCTCGATCAAAAAAATGAGGAGGGCAGCTCCAGTTTTTTCCATAGTTGGAACAAGCCTTACAATATGTCTCTATCCTTTGAGGCTCAAAACCTATTTCTATCATTTCATCCAGAGAAATTTTTCTTGTTCTTACAGAGATCTTAGGCATTGAACCCCCTTCTTTCTAAAATAATCCTACTTCAAAATACCATCTAAAGAGATCCATTGTTCTTTCTTCCGCTTTGAGAAGAGAAAACCGATCTTTCTGAAACAACCCCTTTCTTGAGAAAAACCGTACAAGAACAGCCTTCCTCTTTTCTTAGGTTTTATAGAATCTAAAGGTTTGTCATATCAACATTTTTAAGAATTTCGTACTTTGCATAAAATTAATTTTATATTATTTTTCAAAGTGTGCGGTATCGCCTTAGGAAAACGCCGCATATTTCCAAAGAGCAAGAGACACTCAGTTTTTTTGGACAAACACATTTCTGAAACCTCTTATTTTTAGATGCTTTCTATATCTCGCAAAACGAAGGAGCTTTGTGTCTTTGTGCAACTCCTTCCCGGCCCTCGTTTTTCATATGAATCCGGTCTTGTTTTTCCGAGTTACTATGATGCTTTAGTCCATTTTTCGTTCCGTTTCTTCGTCATACAGCTCTGAGAAGAAGTTTTCTCATCTCATCAAGAGCAGTATTGACTGCGCGCTCTCTTATCGTTTGACGATCTCCGTCCCGATTAAGTTCCTTGAGCGTGTACGCTCCCTTGTAGAAGATACAGATATAGACAAGGCCTACGGGCTTTTCGGAAGTTGCTCCCGAAGGACCCGCGATTCCCGTTATCGACACTCCCATATCCGCTCCTGCAGCTTCACAAACCCCCTTTGCCATTTCCTTGGCTGTCTGCTCACTGACTGCGCCGAAATCCTCCAAGGTCTTGTGAGATACCCCCAGTCTTTTCTCCTTACTTTCATCGGTGTAAGTGACAAAACCCTCTTTGTATACCTTTGAGATTCCCGGAAAATTGATCAGTTTTCCCGCCAGAAGGCCTCCCGTACAGGATTCGGCAGTTGCCAGAGTAATATTTTTTTCCAGAAGGAGCTGCGCGACGACCTCCTCGACACCCGCATCGTTCGAAACAAGGGTCGCATTGCTTCCAAAGCGTTTGAGCAGTTCCTGCTTGACAGGTTCGATCAGCTTCAAGGTCTCTTCTTTCGTCCGAGCCTTGGCAGTGATCCGAAAAAGGACCTCTCCCTTTCCCGCATAGGTAGCTATGGTAGGGTTGGTCTGTGCCTCGATCAAATCAAGGACCATCTCCTCCGCCTTCGATTCCCCAAGTTCTGTGACAACGATCTTGCAGGCAACTACGGTTTGGTCGGAATATCCACTCAAGTACGGCATTACCTGTTGTTCAAACAAAGGCTTCATTTCAAACGGAGGTCCAGGAAGGAGCACAACGATCTTTGGATCGTTACGCATGTCATTCCTGTCGATGATGCAGGCATTTGCTGTCCCCAAAGCATTGGAAAGGATCTTGCTTCCCTCGGGGAAGTATGCCTGTCTGATGTTATTCTCGGGCACCTTCCTTTGAAACTTGGTATATCTTTCAACCATATGTCTATAACTTTGTTCATCGTAGACCATGGGAAGTTCGAAGAAATCCGCCACGACCTCCTTGGTGATATCGTCGCGGGTAGGACCCAGACCGCCTGTCGAGATGATCACATCCGCTCTGTTCAGTGCGATCTGATAAGCCTCCTTCATACGATCGGGATTATCTCCAACGACGCTTTGATAGTGCACATCGATCCCTATTTTTGCCAACTGTTTTGAAATAAATGCCGCATTGGTATTTACGATATCCCCATGCAACAGTTCCGTACCTACACAAAGAATTTCCGCTCTCATCGTTTCTCCTATCCTACATGTTCCGTTTCAAATATATTGTCATTTTGTCCATACAACTGATACAGCTCGTAGTATCTTCCTTTTCTTGCTATCAGTTCTCTATGAGTTCCGCTCTCCTCGATCCCGTTCTCGGTCAACACGAGGATGGTGTCCGCATTTTGGATCGTAGTCAAGCGGTGGGCGATCGTAAATGTCGTTCGTCCCACTGCAAGCTCCCTAAGCGACTTTTGGACGATCCTCTCATTCTCGTTGTCCAAGGCGGATGTCGCTTCGTCCAGGATCAGGATCGGAGGATTCTTGAGGAAGACCCTTGCAATACTGATTCTCTGTTTCTGACCTCCCGAAAGCTTAACCCCTCGTTCTCCCACATAGGTGTGATAGCCGTTTTCCAGTTTCATAATAAACTCATGGGCTCCCGCCTTCTTCGCAGCCTCGATGACCTCTTCCATACTTGCACCGAGTTTTCCGTACTCTATGTTGTCGAAGACGGTACCCGAAAACAGGTAGACATCCTGTTGAACGACACCGATCTGATTTCGAAGCGATTCCTGTTTGATATCTCGAATGTCCCTGCCGTCAAGCAGGATCCTTCCCTTGCTTACCTCGTAGAACCTCGGAATCAGGTTGCACAAAGTCGTCTTTCCGCTACCGGAGGGACCTACCAAGGCAATCTTCTGCTCGGGCTTGACATGAAGGTCGATGTCGGACAACACGTCCTTGTCGTTGTCCGAATACGAAAAACTGACCGAATCGAAACGGATATCTCCGTTTGTTCCGTCTATCTCGACCGCATCCTCCCTGTCCTTGATCTCGACTTCCTGATTCATGATCTCAATAAAACGTTCGATCCCCGTCATCCCTCTTTGGAACTGCTCGGAGAACTCGACGATCCTTCGAATGGTCGACAAAAGCATCGATACATAAAGGAGATAGGCGACCATATCGCCGGGAGATATCCTTCCCTTGATCATAAAATATGAGGCAAACAGAAGTACCGTCACATACATCAAACCGTCAAAAAATTGGGTGACCGCCTTATACCCCGCCATATACTTATATTGGTAGGTCTTAATGTTGAGAAGCCCCTTGTTTCCGTCCTCAAACTTCTCGACTTCCTTGTGTTCATTTGCAAAGGAGCGCACCACCCGCACTCCGAGCAGACTGTCCTCCACCTGCGAATTCAGATCTCCGATCTGTTCTCTGGAGCGCTTGAACGCCATCCTCATCCTCCTTCTGAAGTAGATGGTGCAGAGCAGCATCAGAGGGATGACGGAGAAAACGATCACCGTCAGGAGCAAATTCGTTCTCGCCAAAATAAGAAAAGAAATGGAAATCTTGACCCCCGCAATGAAGAACTCTTCAGGACAATGGTGGGCAAACTCCGTGATCTCAAACAGGTCGCTGGTGATCCTACCCATGATCTGGCCGATCTTGGTATTGTCGAAGTATGAGAAGGAGAGCTTCTGCAAATGTGCAAACAGATCCCTGCGCATATCCCTCTCGATCTTGGCTCCCATAATATGGCCGACCGATGCCATATAGTAGTTTGCAGCCGTATCAACCAAGCGAAGAAGGAAGTAGAGAACACAGACCTTCGCCACAAAGTCTATCGTCAGCTGTGCACTGTTCGTGATCGCCTTATTGGTGATGTTTCGAACCATCAGAGGGAACACAATCTCACAGACGGTGGTAAAAAACGCACACACCAGATCCAAAAATAAGATCCTCCGATACCTCTTAAAATAAGGTGCAAACCTCTTTATCAACACGGATGTGTCTATTCTATCTTTATAAGTATCCAACTTGTATCCTCCTTTAACAATACTCTTCAAAAAAGCAGTTCCCGAAAGCGACGCAAGAACGTTTTTTCAACATCCTTATCCCATTGTATCATACCCTTTCGGAAGAAAAATAAAATTTCTATTACAGAAATTATAATTCAAAAACAAACCGCGATTAAGATCAGGTAGTGTTATCTGTCAAAACTCCACCTTCGCAAAACCATATGATAAACTCAATATCCCGACAAACGGTGGAACATACCATATAAATCGACAATGAACACTGTAAAAATACCGCATAATTCCAAAAAGAAAAAGCGATCAAGGAAACTCAACACAAAGGCAAACTTACAAATTTCCCTTAAGTTTATAAAAGACGAAGGTTGTCATATCAACATTTTTGAAAAGTTTATCCTTTTTAATTAAATTCAAGTGATTTTTATTCCGATCGTTCGAATTGTGCAGTAGATCCCTAATTAAAAATGTAAGGTTTATAACACAAAGAAGGATATGAATCATAAATTGGAATTAAATGAAAGTAAAAAAACAGTAAAATAGCGGAAGACCAAAAAGGTTTCCGCTTTGCAAACCCTCTCTTAAACACGAGAGGTCTCTCAAAAAAATCTTCTATCATAAGGCGCAGCTCTTCATCATTTGATCCGCGGATTCTCTGCTCTCCAACGTTCGGAGTCGAAAACATCCTCTTACACTTTCACGATGACGGCGATCGCACAAGGCACCCTGCCTTCAGCAAGAAAAAAACTGACCTCCTCATAGCCCGCATCCTCAAAAAACTTCCGATAGAGTTCATAGCTGAACTGGCGTTTAAAACTTGCTCCCGCCTTACCTATCATCTTCGAAAAAACACCTTGATCTCCACCCGCTTTGAGACTAACATAGGTCGGAATAATGAGCCTGCCTCCTCTGCGACACACCCTGTCCAACTCTCCAAGTGCCTCATAAGGGCGATCCAAAAGATGAATGACATTGGCCGCAATGACCTTATCAAAACTACCGTCCTTGTAGTCCAAACACATATCCGAACATTCAAACCTCACATTTGGGTAATTCCTGCACTTCTCCTGCGCCTTTTGGAGCATCTTAGAAGAGAGATCCGTAGCTATGATACTCCTGCACCTCGGCGCTAAACGAAGAGTCAGCATCCCCGTACCACAGGCGCACTCCAATATCTCATCTTCTTCACTGATCATTTCTTCAACCTGCCTGCACAACCTTTCGTGAGCTTTTGCATTGTAAAGATCAGCAAACACATCGTATATACCGGCCACCTTGTCCCAAAACATACCAAAGACCTCCTTTTCAATGTCCCCTCGACATCCATTATACTCTGTTCTTCCGGGTCTATCAACGATTTCAACACAACCTTTTGCAATCAAAGATAAGAGAGAACTGAACAACAAACCGTCGTGATCCCGACCTCAAATCAAAGTATGATTATAGTCATATACAAGAACACAAAATTTATTTCATCACCCACAGAACAAAGTACATCGATGCCAACCGTTCAAATAATCAACGGTAAGAAAACCCTCCATACGTATTTGGACAATAAAAAATGGGATGTACCCCTACATCCCACTTTAACAGTTAAGTAAACTCTTTATCCTTATTCAGGTTTCGGTGCATCTACCGGACAAACTCCGGAGCAAGCTCCACAGTCAATACAAGCACTTGCTTCAATAATATATTGAGTATCTCCTGCAGAGATCGCACTTACCGGACATTCCGGCTCACAAGCACCACAACTAATGCACGCATCACTAATTTTATAAGCCATTTTCATTTCCCCCTTAAAAATAGTTCTAATGTTTTTCTACGAGATCATTATAACAAACGCCCTCTCAAAAGTAAAGTGTTTTAGCCAAAAATTTTTTCAATTAAGTTTGAATTAGAATTTTTAATTCTTCAAACATCTCCTGTTTTGTATTTTTAATTCTTTTTAAAACATAGCTAAAAACCATACTTTAGCTGTCTTGTTTCGTAAGAGTATCGTTAATCATCGATACTGTTGTAAAGGTAATTTATTATCAATTGATATCTCATATCCTTTTTCGCCACCTTCGTTGCACATCGAAATTTGAAAGATCAAACACCTTTCGGGAGACTTTAACAACGCTTGATCGGATCCATACTTACAGATCGCTCTTTCGTATGTAACTTTTCACTAAAATATTTCACAATATATCGGTTGCATTATCCATTTTTATCATATATAATTACATTGTGGTTTGATATTTTTGTATCAATACGAGGTTTGATTCTCCTTATCGCAGCCATTTACAAAACCGTATCCATGGCTTTTACATAGCAAAATGAAGCCTGTGTCAGAGAGAAAAGAACCTATCATCAAATTATAATAATTATTTAAAGGAGAGTGTTTACCATGGCTAATGAATCTTTGAATCCTTTTTTGAATGCACAGTTACAGGTTAAAAATGCTTGTGAAAAATTGAATGCCGCTCCCGAAGTTTACGAACTTTTGAAAGAGCCCCAAAGAATGATCGAAGTTTCCATCCCTGTGAAAATGGACGACGGAAGCTTGAAGATCTTCAAAGGATATCGTTCCGCTCACAACTCCGCAGTAGGTCCTTGCAAAGGTGGAGTTCGTTTCCATCCGGATGTAAATCCTGATGAAGTAAAAGCTCTTTCCATCTGGATGACCTTCAAAGGCGGAGTATTGGGTCTTCCCTACGGTGGAGGAAAAGGTGGAGTTACATGTAACCCCTTAGAGCTTTCTCAAAACGAGTTGGAGCAAATCTCCAGAGGTTGGGTACGTGGACTTCACAAATATCTTGGCGACAAGATTGACATCCCCGCTCCGGACGTAAACACAAACGGACAAATCATGTCCTGGATGGTTGACGAGTTCATTAAATTGAACGGCGAAGAAATGAGCATCGGCGTTATCACCGGAAAACCTGTTGCATTCGGGGGTTCTGAAGGAAGAAACGAAGCTACCGGATTCGGAGTTTCCATCGTTGTAAGAGAGTCTGCTGCAAAATGCGGAATCGACATCAAAGGAGCTAAAGTAGCGGTTCAAGGTTTCGGTAACGTTGGACGTTTCACAGTGAAAAACATCCAAAAACAAGGAGCAAAAATCGTAGCGATCGCTGAGTGGGCTCCTTCCGTAGGAACTTATGCAATCTACAACGAAGAAGGTTTGGATTTTGCTGATATGTTGGCTTACTTCAACGAGCACAGAAACCTTGTTGAATATCCGAAAGCTAAGAAGATCTCCATGGACGAATTCTGGGCTCTTCAAACCGATATCTTCGTACCTGCAGCTTTGGAAAACGTAATTACAACCGAAGTTGCTAACAAATTGAACTGCAAATTGGTTTGCGAGGCTGCAAACGGACCTACAACACCTGAAGGAGACGTTGCATTGAAAGAAAGAGGAATCACTCTTGTTCCCGATATCTTGACAAACTCCGGCGGTGTACTTGTTTCTTACTTCGAGTGGGTACAAAACAGATACGGATACTACTGGTCTGAGGCTGAAGTAGAAGAAAAGCAAGAAAAAGAAATGGTCAAAGCGTTCAACAACGTTTGGAAAGTAAAAGAAGACTACTCCGTAACACCGAGAGAAGCAGCTTATATGTATGCAATCAAACAAGTTGCTGATGTTATGAAGCTTAGAGGATGGTACTAAAATCCGAAAGGATCTCAAAAAACACCTTACACCCTTGTGTAGGGTGTTTTTTTATGCAAAAATATAAACCGTGGTCATTACTGCAATAACAGTAACAAACCACGGTTTGACATCTTTTTTCTCTTCCCAAAGAAGCGGTTCAAAAAAATCCGCCATCCCTATTGCATTATTCGTCAACAAATTGTAATGCCATGGCCTGTTCGAACTTCCAACTTGTAGAAAAGCATATTCTTTAAAGCCCCATGCATTTTAGAATTCATATCGTTTCTAAAACAGGTATTTTTTATCGGAGAGCGGTGTAATGGAAGTCGAGATGATTTTTCATGTTTGTAAAAGAGATATTACCATATGTTTAGCGAGTTTTATTCTTCACTGTCTTCCTTGTTGTTAAGGAGATAGGAAAGCACAAACAAACTGTCGCTCAAATGGACATTTTCCACAACGATATTACTGTTTACCTTCAAGTCGACGGGAGAAAAGTTCCAGATTCCCTGAATCGAAGTCTTAGACAATACATTCGCGATTTTTTGTGTTTTTTCCTTGGGTGTGCAAACAAAGGCGATATTGATATTGTTTTTTTCGATATAGGTTTCCAACTCTTCGATGTCGTAGATCTCCAAGTCTCTTATCTTAAGTCCTATCAACCTCGGATTGACATCGAACAATGCTCTTATTCGAAAACCGGAGTCTTGAAGCCACGGATAGTTTGCCAGTGCCTGTCCCATGTTCCCCGCTCCGATAATAACAACGTCATAGGGACGACTGAGGTACAAGATCTTTGTGATACCCTCATATAACTCATCTACATTATAACCGTAACCTTGCTGACCGAATCCTCCGAAGTTGTTAAGATCCTGTCGGATCTGAGAAGCAGTAAAGCCTATGATCTCACTCAACTCTTTTGACGAGATACGATAGACCTCCTTCTCCAATAACTCCTTCAAATATCTATGGTACTTCGGTAATCTTCTTATTACTGCCATCGATATTTTTTTCTTTGAATCCATCTGTTCCCACCTATCTTTTCTAACAATTTACATCATAATTTCCACATCAGCCTGTTAATTCTTTATCTATTATACCATATTTCCTGCATGAAGGATAAGTTTAGGTACAAAATAATTTATTTTATTTTCTCTGCATCTTAGAAGTCCTACTTTAATTGTACGGTCGAAATATGTTTCTATACTCATCTACAAACACAAATCACATTTCCCCACCCTAAGGAATAAGGGAAGTAATACAGATAATTCAAGTATATGATATCTCGGCTTTATGATAAATCATCGATTAAAACAAAACCTCATATCAGTTCTTATACACGATACGATTTTAGCAGTATCCCGAAACTTGCTAATACTATTCTCCGTTTAAACTCACGAACTTACGGAGCATATAACTATCAAAAATGATTTGAAAGATCCTATAGTTCAAAGTGTTTAGCCTATCAATGTTTGATGATAACGGCGTGAGTACATCAACTTTGCGGACTGTTGTTTTGCAGATCCTTCCAATCTAAGAGGAGCGCTGATTCAAACATCTTATTTCTCATCCTTCCTTTAGAAATCGCTGAAACTGTGGTAAAATAGAAAAGATGTCATTTTCAAAGGAGGTTGACCATGCAAGCGAAGTATCAGATGTCGGAGTCCCTTCGACTCGGCTTATTTCTTACCCTATCGGGCGGTTTCCAGGATGCATACTCCTACATATGCCGAGGAAAGGTCTTCGTCAATGCACAGACGGGAAACATTGTCCTTCTGGGACAAAACCTCGCAGAAGGAAACTACAAAAAGGCTGTCACCTACCTTTTCCCCCTCCTTTCGTTCACGGCGGGAGCCTATCTCTGTCAGAGGATCAAGCTGATGTCAAAGCCGAAGTATCCTATTCACTGGAGGCAGCTCATCCTCCTTATGGAGATCTTCCTCCTGTTTTGTGCGGGCCTGCTTCCCTCGCGTTATGACACCCTTGCCAATATGACGCTCTCCTTCGTCTGTGCCATGCAGGTCGTCGCCTTCGGCAAGTTCCACAACAACCCTTATGCGACTACCATGTGTATCGGAAACCTCAAGAGCGCGACCACCCTCCTGTGTCGCTACCGCATAACAAAGGAAGTTGTATCGGGAAAGACGAGCCTATGTT
>JAUMWQ010000018.1 GCA_030529565.1 Filifactor alocis
TCGGGTCAAATGCTTTGAAGCATCTCATTATCCAAGTGTCGTCGGCAATGATAAGTCTGCATACCCGATATTTCAAACGAAGAATGCCATAAAATTGACAAATCGGACACTTTGAAACATACAGACATCTAAATTGCTTTTTCAGTAATTATATCCTCTGTATATCCGGTACTTCAAACAAAGAAGTATCCACACAAAAAAACCTGTCCTACCTCAGCAGTTTGTCGAGGTACTTATCAAGTTGGGCATCCGAAGCCGTGATCGAAACGTTCCTGCCCTCCATCTTAAAGGCGTAGGGTTTGCCTGCAATATAACCGGAGAAACTCTCTCCGGGGTTATCCTCATTCAAAGCCGCCTCTTTCAAAGCATAGATCTGCACGGAAAAAAGAGGTTTGTCATCAATATAGAAGTCTATGTTTGCAGGGGTTCCCTTTATCTTTGATTCAATGACGCCCTTATGGATCGAGATATCCTTCTTAATCTCAAAATAACGCTTAACCTGCTGTAACATCGTCTCACTCTCTATTTCTATAGGTTCACCCTTTGGTGGTTGAATAACGATGCGGTTGACCTGCGGATATTTGTCAAGTTTTTTCTTCCAATCCCCGCTATTGTTCATGGTAGCCAGACGGTGGAACATCACCGTCATCATCAATACCATCAATATTCCCAAAAACGCTTGTTTTCTCAGCGGTTTCCTAATCATCTATTTCATCCTTTCGGCTGTAGTCCAAAGTTTGTTCCATACAATTATTACATATGAAAGTCGTTCAGTCAAGCACCTTACTTTCATTCTCCAGGTAAGGTACAAAACAATACGAGCGAAAGGAAGTGTTCAGTCAAGTTCCTTATTTTCCATTGCACGCTTTGATCCAAACTTCCCGCATTGCTCTGCCTTCTTCAGGAATTTCTCTTAATAGATTTGTCATACATCCCACCTATAAATTCATACGGTTTTATGGTATAATAAAGCCGCAGAACTTATTTTGTACTGTCTTAAAAATGCGATTTTCTCAAGTTGTTTTCGCTTGAAAAACTCATTTTGTCTCAACGAAGGATCAGGGCTTGGCCCATCCTTTCAAAATAACTTATGAGCTTTTTTGTCATAAGAGAAACGGAGGAATGTTATCAATGAAACAGTCGGATACCGAAACCACAAAACCGAAACGCAAGAGAAGAAAGATCAAGGTATGGAATTTTATTTTTTTGTTGTTTTTCATCTTTCTGCTTTCGACCGTCGGCTTCACCTTGTATGCTGTCATGGGAGTTATCAACACAACTCCCGAGATAGATCCTACGAAGATAGGGGAGCTTTTGGATGAAAGTACCTTCGTCTACGATTACGAAGGAAACCTCATCGAAAAAGTCGCCCATCAAGACGGTTATCGAGTGGTCGCATCTACCGATGAGATCCCAAAAGTCTTGAAGCAAGCGATCGTAGCTATTGAAGACGAACGTTTTTATGAGCATAAGGGGGTCGATTTCAAACGACTGTTCGGTGCAGTATGGTACAATTTGAGGACGCGTTCTCTAGGTCAGGGGGCTTCCACCATCACCATGCAGCTTGCCAAAAATCTTTACACTTCTTTTGAGAAGTCTTACAAGAGAAAGATCCAGGATGCCTATTATGCCATCGAGATCGAAAAACAACTCAGTAAGGACGAGATCCTCCTCGCCTATATGAACGTGGCGGATTTCAGCCGAAATGTAAAGGGGGTACAGGCGGCGGCAAACACATTTTTTAACAAGGATGTGTCCGAGCTTACCTTGGGAGAGTCTGCGCTTTTGGCCGGCGTGCCCCGAAGGCCCGTCTACTATTCTCCCTACAAGACCGAGGAGATCACTGCCGATGACGATGTAGGAACTCTTCAGATCCTTACCATCCTGAGCACGAAGGAGCCCTATCAACCTACGGAGCAGGATATCTCCAACTACTACAAGGCTTACAGTTTTGGAAAAATAGATCGCTTTATGCTCTCTCAGTTGAAGAAGGGCGATTACTATATGCGCAAGGCCGTGCTCAACCCCCATGCGAAGGAACGTCAAGTCGTGGTCCTCGACAAGATGTTGGAGTTGGGCTATATCACCGAGGCGGAAAAACAGGAGGCCTTGAATGAAGAGATTCATATTAAAATAGGAAAGCGAAAGGCTTCGGGCATTTCAAGCTACTTTACGGATGTTTTGAAGAACGAAGTGATCAAGAGTTTTGTCGCAGACGGACGAACCCAAGAAGAAGCTGAGGAGCTTTTCTACCAAGGAGGTCTGCGTATCTATTCCACCTTAAATATGGATGTTCAGAAAAAATTGGAAAAGACGGTTAATAACCCCGAAAACTTTCCGGGTTCGTATATCGACAAGGAAGGTATCGTTCAACCTCAGGTGTCCATGGTGATCATGCGACCAAATACCGGAGAGATCCGAGCTCTTGTCGGAGGAAGGGGGATCGGCGGAAACGAGATCTACAACCGTGCCATTAACCCTCGCTCTCCGGGATCGAGCATCAAGCCTCTCGCAGTCTACGCTCCTGCTCTAGAGAACGGAATGACGGCAGCGACGGTCTTCAAGGATTCTCCAAGATATGACAAGGAGAAGGGCAAGATGTGGCCTAAGAACTCGACCGGTTATATGGGGCAGACCGTTATGCGCAACCTTTTGATCCGCTCATCCAACGTCGGTGCCGTAGAGGTCGGTACGAGTATCATCGCCGGAAGCAAGGAAGCGTCGATCCGTGAGATGATCCGTTACTTGAAGGACTTTGGAATTACCTCCGTCGTAACCCGAGATCAAAATCCCGCCCACCACGATGAGGTCGAGTCTTTGGCTCTGGGTGGGATGTCCCATGGAATAAGTCCCTTGGAGATGACCGCCGCCTACGGTGCGATCGCCAATGAGGGCACCTATATCAAACCCGTGTTTTTCACCAGAATTGAGGATTCGAACGGAAAGGTGCTTTTGGAGAACAAACCCGTGACACGAAAGGTGATGAACCCTGCGAACGCCTTTATTCTCAAGCATATGCTCTACGGAGTCGTCAACAGCCAATCTCCAAGAGGTACGGGACTTCCCGCAAAGCTGTCCAATATGACGACCGCAGGAAAGACAGGGACTACAAACGACAAGAAGGATGCCTGGTTCGTCGGGATCACTCCCTATTATACCTCAGCTCTTTGGATAGGTTCGGATATGCCCAAGGAACTCAACGAAGGGAGTATTATGGCTGCCCGTCTATGGAAACTGGTTATGGAAGACGTGCACAAAGGTTTGGAAAACGTCGGTTTTAAGAAACCTTCCAATGTCGTAGAGGTCAAAGTTTCTTCTGTCACGGGCCTATTGTCCAACCGAGGATATACGGAAGTGTTCCGAGCAGGTACCGAACCACAGGAATACTCTTCCGAATCCATCGTTACCGAAGAGGATGCTATGTATGACGAGGACGGAAATTTGATCGAGTTGAATCCCGAGGAGAATTCAAACCAAACACAGGATCCTCCCGAAACCGAAACCATCCCCGCGCCTTTGCAGCCTCAAGCTCCCGAACCGGAACAACCGGAACCGCCCTCTTCGGATTCCGAGCCGGACTCACCTCTGTTCTAAAGAAGGGGTATATCGCTTGGTGTTGATCGAACTACCTGTAATACTATTCTTCTTTTGAGTTGTGGATATAACCGATCTGTCAGCAATAGAAGATAGAACGATGTTTCGTAGTCAAAAAATAGATATATCCATATTTCTATTGGAGAATAGTATAACATAGGCTACAGATATCAAAAATGCCGTTATATCAACAGACAAATCAAATGAATGCTGTAATCTTAGTTAAAACAAGCCGCTACGGGCACCCGCAGCGGCTTGTTTTTCTGTCTCTATAAACTTGTTGAATGTAAGTTCCTATCTTCCAAGAGCCTTTTCATATACGGACTTTACGATCTCCTTGGTAGGTACTCCCTCATGCACCTTGTCGCCTTCCACATAGTAGGTCGGTACATAGTAATAATTGAAGTTGTGCTCCTTGATCTTTTCGGGAGTCTTTTCCTCGTCGATGATCTCGATCTCGACCTTTGCATACTCCGGATTCTCTTCAACGAGCTCCTTCATCCACTCCTTCGCCTTCTTGCAGTGAGGGCACCAATCCGTGATCAACATATATACAGGTTTCATAAGCATCCTCCTTTGATATCGATATTCTATCTCTACCCTCTTTGATTTCAAACTAATCAGGTTTTCCTTTTGTCAATACCCTTCTCCGATAAAAATCCTTGCAGAGCACCGGGTCCTTCAAAAAAGTCATCTCTTATAAAAAACAGGTTTTATACTGTTATTCTTTTGACCTATCGATATCACCGACTTGTACTCCGTAAGAGATAGGGTGAACTTGTGTGGCTCAAAAGTAAATACAACCATACTTCTATTGGAAAATGATATTATACCGTTATTCATTCGAACTGCCGATATCAATGTCCTTTCCTCTACCTGTGATAAAACAGATTTTTGTGCTCACAGGTGTGGATATGACAACACTTCTATCGGAGAATAGTAGCCTCCTTTGAGTTATGGAGAGCGACGATCTGTCCTACACAGAGGATAAAACAACTTTCCGCAGTCGTAAAACAGATACAAGCACTTCTATCGAAAAATAGGATCGGACTGTTTTTGCAAACATAGCAATATCTCTCTTACATAAGCTTACAGATATCGTTCGTAAACTCGACCGGATCTTCGATCTCCAGGCCTTCGATCAACCTCGCCTGCTGATACAGAAGGTTGGTATAGAGCTTCAGCATGGCTTCATCGTCCTTGAACTTGAGCAGTTTGCTAAAGATCTCATGGTTTCTGTTGATCTCCAACACCTTCTCCGCCTTCATTCCCGGATTTCCGGGCATATTGCTTAGGACCTTCTCCATCTCTATGGAGATATCTCCGCCCGCCGAGAGAAACACGGGATGTGTTTTCAGGCGGTTGGTCGCCTTGATCTCGGACACCTTGTCTCCCAAGACCTCCTTCATCGAAACGAAGAGGCTCTTTTCTTCTTCATTCAGTTCTTCTTCCTTGACCTCATCGTCGTCCAACCCCAGATCCTTGGACGAGATGTTCTTGAACTCCTTCTCCTCGTAGTTTGCCATCATCTTGAGGGCGAACTCATCTACATCATCGGTCAGGTAGAGGATCTCATATCCCTTGTCCAAGAGCAGCTCCGCCTGAGGAAGCTTCTTGAGTTTAGTAAGAGAAGATCCTGTCGCATAGAAGATGTATTTTTGGTCTTCCTTCATCCGGCCGACATATTCCGCCAAGGTGCTCAACTTGTCTTCAAAGGACGAGGTAAAGAGAAGAAGGTCCTGCAAAGTTTCCTTGTTTGACCCAAAGTCGCTGTAAACCCCGTATTTGAGCTGACGACCGAACTCCTTGAAGAAGGCCTCGTACTTCTCCCTTTCGTTTTTCAGAAGGTTTTCGAGCTCTCCCTTGATCTTGCCCTTGATGTTCTTTGCGATCGCCTTGAGCTGTCTGTCGTGCTGCAACAACTCACGAGAGATATTGAGCGACAGGTCTTCGGAATCGACCATCCCCTTGACAAAGCTGAAATAATCCGGTAGCAGATCCGCACATTTCTGCATGATCAGAACTCCCGAACTGTAGAGTTCCAGACCTTTTTCGTAGTCCGGAGTATAGAAGTCGTAAGGGGTCTTGGAGGGTAGGAACAGAACGGAGTCGTATCTTATCATCCCGTCCACATGAAGGTGGAGGTGGCTGACAGGTTTGTCGAAACCGTAGTGTTTTTCATGGTAGAAGTTCTCATAGTCCTCGTCCTTCAACTCGTTCTTATTCTTTCTCCAAAGAGGGACCATGCTGTTTAGTGTCTGCACTTCGGTGTATTCTTCGTACTCGTCCTCACTGCCTTCTTTCAGCCTGCTCTTTTCGACCTCTGTCTTGATCGGATAGGAGATAAAATCCGAATACTTCTTGACCAGACTGCGGAGGTAATAAGGCTCCAGGTATTCATCGTAGTTTTCGTCCTCGGTGTTTTCTTTGAGACGAATGGTGATCTTCGTTCCGCTCTTGTCCTTCTGAGCTCCCGTGATCGTGTAGCCTTCCACTCCTTCGGACTCCCACAGATAGGCCTGATCTTCGCCCAAACGCTTGGTCAGGACGCTGACTTTATCGGCGACCATAAAGGCGGAGTAGAAGCCCACTCCGAACTGACCTATGATGTCAAAACCTTCTTCCTTCTCAAGCCCTTCCTTAAATGCCAGAGAACCGCTCTGAGCGATGGTACCCAAGTTGTTCTCAAGTTCTTCCCTGTTCATCCCGATGCCGGTATCCTCAATGGTCAAGGTCCTGGCTTCCTTGTCTGCCGAAAGATGGATATAGTAGTCATCCTTGTTGAAGGTCAGATCTTCATTGGTCAGAGCCTCGTAGTAGAGCTTGTCGATCGCATCGCTCGCATTGGAGATCAGCTCCCTCAAAAAGATCTCCTTATGCGTATAGATAGAATGGATCATCAACTCCATCAACCGTTTGGATTCCGCCTTAAACTGTTTTTTCTCCATAGTGTTTCCTCCGTCTTGATTTATTTTTCATATATCTCAGTGCCCTCCTCATTCCTTAACAAAACAGCGAAGTTCGACTTTTGCAAACAGCGATCCTATACTCTCTCGATCCTGCTTGATCTTCTCTTCTGTCCTCCCCGATCTGTAAAGAACTTGGAAAAATACTGCACTTATACATAAATAAGAGTTGTTAGCACTCTATAAGATCGATTGCTAACAACTCTTATTATAAATCAGTCCTCGTCCTTCTGTCAACACTATCGATGTTTTTCTTTCGAACGGGACGAAACGAAGTTCTATGGGAATCCCTTGCAAATGCAAGTTTTTGATTTTTAGAAT
Source organism: Filifactor alocis (assembly GCA_030529565.1). Classification (GTDB taxonomy): domain Bacteria; phylum Bacillota; class Clostridia; order Peptostreptococcales; family Filifactoraceae; genus Filifactor; species Filifactor alocis_A. Next base: position 6,882 of record JAUMWQ010000018.1, read on the forward strand.
GATGCGATATCTCCTATCCCTCCAGTGTCGGAAAGATCGCCGTCAGTTTGAACAGATCTCCGTCCACTTCGATCTCGATTCTTCCTCCCTGAAGTTCGATCAAACTCTTGGCGATGGCAAGTCCCAGACCCGAGCCTTCGGTGTTTCTGGACTCGTCTCCACGGCGAAACCTCTCGGTGATCTCCTGCGCATCGAAGTTCATCTCATAGTTGGAGATGTTCTTGAATACGAACCGGATCTCTCTTGCCTCCGTTCTTGCATCGATGTAGACCCTCGTGCCCTCCATCGCATACTTGGTGATGTTTCCGATGATGTTGGAGAAGATGCGATAGGTCCTTCGTCCGTCGATAAAGCAGATCACAGGTTCTTTGGGAAGGTCCGGACGAAAATCCAGCCTGCTTTTTTCTATCTTCTCCTCCAGCTCTCCAAGGGTCTGTTGCAGGAGAGAGATGATGTTAAGCTCCTCCTTTTGGATGGAGATGTTCCCGCTGCTTGCTTTACTCGCCTCAAACAGGTCTTCGATCAACACCTTGAGCCTCTGAGACTTTTTGTGGATGATGTCGATATACTCCTGTTTTTCCTTCTCTCCGACACCTTCCTTTTGGAGAAGGTCGGAATAGTTGATAATCGAGGTCAAAGGGGTCTTGAGGTCGTGGGATACGTTCGAGATCAACTCCGTCTTCATATTCTGACTTCTCGTCTCCTCCTCCACTGCGATCTTAAATCCTTCCTTGATGGAGTTGAGATTCTTCGCCATAGGAGAAAAGACTCCGACCTCTTCCTCCGCCTGCAAGTCGAACCTTCCTCCGGCGAGCTCCCCGGTATAGGCCTGAATATAGGAAAGGTTCTGGAGAAACTTGGTCGAAAAGTAGAACAGAGCCGCACTGTAAAGCACATAGGCAAACAGAAAACTCACCGCATCTCCGCCGGAGAACAGGTAGGAGAAAAAGATAAACAGGCAGTGTCCGACGAGGATAAGGAGCCACTTCATCTTAAAGTTTTTGTCGAGATCCAAACGCAACAGGGTTCGAAGAGGTCTGTACACAAAACCTGTAACCGCACTGATTGATCGTCCGAATATACTGTTCTTAAAGACTCCCTCGATAAAACCCATATAGTAGGCATACTTAAAGTAGGTCGTAAAGAGGTAGACAAACAACAGACCGAAGAAGGAGACAAAGGCTGCAAACACAAAATAATGGGCGTTGTTTCCCTCCATGATTCGAAAGATCAAGTCTTCCACGGGAGAATAGAACCTCAGTTTCTGATAAGGCAGAAGCAGAAGACCGCTCTCAGCCATAGTTACCCCAACACCGATGATAAGACCTCCCACACAGAGGGGTGCAAGAAACTTCAGTTCCAGGAACATATGATTGAATGCCCTGACGATCCCTGCCTTTCTCTGCTTCCTATAAGGTACAAAAAGGGCTATGAGAAAGACCAGTAGGACTCCCGTCAGTGCCAAGAGGGCGATCAGAAGGCCGGATCTCATCGAATTATACTCCATATATCCGTAGAAAAACTCCGGATTTTCAAGGCTTATGTTTTCGGGGGTAAAGTAGAAGACAAGTTCCTGTTCTCCCTGCATCAGCTTGTTGAGTTCTTCCGCTTCTTTGAGGAGCCTCGATATCTTCCTCTTTGCCTCTTCCCTTGTCTTCTCATCGGGAGCTTCTCTGCGTCCTTCCCCCTCCGAGATAATGGGATTTCCGTCTTTATCAAACTCAAACTTATCTCGATAAGACTTGAAGCTCTGAGTGTCTTCTTCATACCGAAATCCGTATTTATTCGCAGCCTTGTGGATATAGAAGCCTTCGTCCCTCGTCGAACCCAATTGTGCAAGGATAAGGCGATGTATCTGATTCATATATGCCTCATACTTGTCAACTCCGACTGCCTTGATCTGCTCCACCCTTCCGTCGGGGTAGATGAGGTAGCGGGCGTAGACCTGCTTATTTTTCTCGTCATACAGTTTGCTCAATTCATCCTGTGTCAGATTGGTCGCAATATGTTTCTTCTCTTTATCTGAGATATAATACATCAACCGAGGATTTCCTCCGTTGTAGCTTACTGTGTTTTCGTCGTTATAGCTTGTTATGGAAACCGTTTCCGTTTGTATCCCCTCCTGCTCCTCGTTGACTGCCGTGGAGGCCCCTCCTCTTTGAGGCTGCTGTCCTAAGCGTCCCACCGTCCAGGCATCCCATATCGTATCGAAGCTATCACTTACATAGTTTTCACTGTTGATGTAAGAGGTTTGAGGATAGCGGCGTTCCAAGGTTTTTAAGATAAGGGGATAGGAACTTATGATAAGCATGGAGATCAAGAAGATCAGGGTCGTCGTCTTTGCTCCGGAGGCAAAAAATCCGCTCTCTTCCCCCTCCTCCTTCATCTCCTCTCTTATTCTTTTGAGATCGCGTTTCTCCTCCCATCTTATTTTCAGACGCTTGCTCTTCGGGGGTACTTCCTCTTCTTCCACGGAAAAGATCTCCCTCTCTTCTCTGCGATCCGGCTGTCCTTCGTGTTCATCCCCCTTCGTATCTTCGGTCTGCACCTGATTTATTTCGACTTCTTTCTTTTCTATATGATCCTTCTCTTGCATGATCTTCACCTCAATGTTTTTCAAATTTGTATCCGATCCCCCAAACGACCTTCAAATATCTGGGATCCTTGGGACTGATCTCTATCTTCTCCCTTATCCTTCGGATATGGACCGTTACGGTCTCGGGGCTGTAGGCCGGCTCCTCCCAGACCTTTTCGTAGATCTCTTCGATGGAAAACACCCGTCCCGGATGGCTCATCAAAAGAAGGAGGATCTTATATTCCAGAGGAGTTACCCTGACCTCGTTGTCATCGACCCTCAGTTGTTTGCTCTCCTTGTCGAGTTCTATCCCTCCGATGCGGATGACCTTGTCCGTTCCGAGGCCTTCACTTGTTCCGTACTTGGCATAGCGACGCAGAGCGGAGTTGACCCGAGCGATGAGTTCCATGGGATTGAAGGGCTTGGTGATGTAGTCGTCCGCACCGATATTGAGTCCCATGATCTTATCGACATCCTCCGACTTTGCAGAGAGCATAATGATGGGCACGATGCTCTTCTCGCGGATCTTCATCGTGGCATCCTCCCCGTTCATTTTGGGCATCATAAGATCCATGATGACAAGGTCGATCTCTTCCTTCTCAAAAACTTGGAGGGCCTGCAGACCGTCATGTGCCAAGTATACGAGGTAGTTTTGGTTCGACAGATAGATGCGTATGGAGTTTGCAATTTCGTAATCGTCGTCTACGACGAGTATCTTATACTGTTTCAAGTTCATTCCTCCCGCGGCAGTTTGGAAGAAGAAGTTCTTCTTCGAGATATCTCTTACTCTTATCCTAGCATAAGAATATGAAAAAAACCTTACCATAGTTCTTACAAATTTCTTAAGGTGATATTCAACAAAAAAAGCATCCTTGGATATTTCGGAAAACATTCACAGATAAACTCGAGCACCCATTATCCACTGCACAAAAAAAGAATGTACCTCTTAAAAAATGTACATTCTCTCTTATGATTGGTGCAGATGGAGGGACTCGAACCCTCACGAACGTTGTTCATACGCCCCTCAAGCGTACGCGTCTGCCATTCCGCCACATCTGCCCGACAAAAAACTCTCGGAGCTTTAATAAAAAATCTCACAATCCGTGAGATAAGATTGGTGCAGGCGGTGGGATTTGAACCCACACGATATCGCTATCGCTGGATTTTGAGTCCAGTGCGTCTGCCGTTCCGCCACGCCTGCGCTGAATACTTAATTATAATAGCATACTCTTTTTGATTTGGCAAGACTTAAATTAAAAAATATTAAATTTAAGAAAACAGTACGGATCTGTTCGTCCAAATGCTGACTATTCCCTTCCTCACGCTTATATCCTAATCGAAAAACAACCATCTTCCCATTGAGAAAGATGGCTGTTTTTCCATGTTGTTGTTTATATTTGTAATTATGGAGGAACTGCAAACGGAAACAGGTCGTCGCTAGATATAACGACCCTGTCAGCCGGGTGTGCAAGAAGATATTCGTTAGAATGAGGAACTCCTCCCTGTGTTTCAAAGGAATCAGAGTTTCCTACACCCCTGCACATTCTCCGCTGATCCTTCCTTTAATAAAATACCCTTTTTCCCCTTTAGATAACATAAATTTCACTTTTTCATTTGTAGAAAATTCATCCCGAGAATATACGCTCAGAGAAGTACGTCTCCATCTTCAACATCTTATACCGGAAATTTATATCCATGTCCTGTAGTTTTCAGGTGCTTAAAGGATTTTTTTAGCTGTAGAAGCATACCGTCTCCCTCTCCAAACGGATATTTCTCGGGAAAAAGCCATATTTTCAAGAAAAAGTTTCCTTTGTTTATCCTATTAGAAGTTTCATATCCTCTTCAACACTTCCCACTCCCGCAATTCCAAAATTCTCTACCAAGACGTTTGCAACGTTCGGAGAAAGGAAGGCAGGAAGAGTCGGTCCCAGGTGAATGTTCTTTACTCCCAGATAGAGCAGAGCCAAAAGAACGATGACCGCTTTTTGCTCATACCATGCAATGTTGAAGGCCAAAGGCAGTTCATTGATGTCGGAGAGACCGAAGATCTCCTTCAATTTCAACGCAATTACTGCCAAAGAATAGGAGTCGTTGCACTGTCCTGCATCAAGTACCCTCGGGATTCCACCGATATCACCCAAACCCAATTTATTATATCGATATTTCGCACAGCCCGCTGTCAGAATTACTGTATCCTTGGGAAGTGCCTGTGCAAAATCGGTATAGTAGCTTCTTCCTTTTTGACGTCCGTCACAGCCTGCCATTACAACAAACTTCCTGATCGCTCCACTTTTAACGGCATCTACGACCTTGTCTGCTAACTGGAATACCTGATTATGGGCAAAGCCTCCTATGATCTCTCCGCTCTCGATCTCTGTCGGTGCAGGACATCGCTTAGCGTGCTCAATGATCACGGAGAAATCCTTCTTCTCGCCGATATCTCCTTCAATGTGATTGCATCCGGGAAAACCTGCGGAACCTGTTGTATACACCCTGTCTTTATAGCTATCTTTCGGAGGTACGATACAGTTGGTCGTCATCAGTATCGGTCCGTTGAAACTCTCAAACTCTTCTTTCTGTTTCCACCATGCATTTCCGTAGTTACCTACGAAGTGATCGTACTTTTTGAACGCCGGATAATAGTTCGCCGGAAGCATCTCGGAGTGAGTATATACATCGACTCCCGTTCCTGCTGTCTGCTCAAGCAACATTTCCATATCCCGAAGATCGTGCCCCGAGATCAGGATGGCGGGGTTGTTTCTAACTCCGATATTGACCTTCGTCATCTCCGGATTTCCGTAGGTGGAGGTATTCGCCTTGTCCAGCATTGCCATTCCTTCCACTCCGAACTTGCCCGTCTCTAAGGTAAGAGCAACCAAATCATCGACGCTCAAACTGTCATCGAGAACCTTTGCAAGAGCTTTTTGCAAGAAGGCATCGACCTCCTCATTGTCTTCCAAAAGCACGTTTGCATGCTTGGAATAGGCGGAGAGGCCCTTCAAACCGTAGATGATAAGTTCTCTAAGGCTTCTTACATCTTCATTTTCCGTACTTAAAACTCCTACTTCCTTCGCCTTGTTTGTCAAAACTTCTCGATCCTTCTCATTCCAAAGAGCGGCTTCGCTTAGACCTTCACTGTTCTTGAGTTGTTTTTTCAACTCTTCTTTCAAGTCGATGGTATTGATTACCCTCTTTACGATCGCATCCTCATCGAAGTTGGCATTGGTGATCGTCGTAAAAAGGTTCAAGGTGATCATATGGTTTACTTCCTTGGATATCGTCCGGCCCTCTTCCCTCAGTCTCGTTGTAATCTGAGAGATCCCCTTGGATACCCAGATCAACATATCCTGCATATTCGATACCTGCGGCGTCTTTCCACAGACACCCATTTTTGTACACCCGTTGTTGCCTGCTGTCTCCTGACATTGGAAACAAAACATTTGATTATCTAAAAGACTTTTCATAATTACCCTCCTGAATTCTTATTCATGTTTTCGTCTATCCATGGTTTTATTATAGAAAAAGTCCGGAGGGTTTTCCGTAACATCTGTTACTATTTTCTATTTTTTTATATTTTGATCAAACCGCTTACTTAAACCTCGAAGTCTCTGTCCGTTTATCTCAAAAGTTCGGATAAGCCCCGTTTTAACTTGTATTTTGATCAACCTGTTCTTTTTAAGAGATCCTCATATTGGTTCTCCATTCAACCTTCATCACCAAGAGAAAACAAAGAAGCCCTGCAGCCGTGTTGGAGAAAAGATTGCCCCAGAACACGGAATATACTCCCAGAATGTTTTCAAAGGCAAGGATGAAGATATATCGAAAAAACCATATCCTCAACAGCCCTGTAAACAGCGGTATCTTCGTCTTGCCCAAACCGATGAAGACTCCGTACACCGCCATATAAATTCCGAAACCTATAATCGCCAAGGTGTAGATATCAACCGCATCTTTTGCTAAAGACAACATCTTGGTATCCGTCAGGAACAAACCCACGAGGAACTTGGAGAAGGGAAGGGAGATCGCAATTATAAGAGCCGAGAACACAATGACTACAATGCAGGCGGTAAAGAAGCTCTTTTTCGCCCTTTGCGTTTCTCCGACCCCTATATTCATACTGACCATTGTCGTAACTGTCGTACTGAGTGAAGCCGGCAAAAGAAAATACAAACTGCTGATATTGTTTGCTATCGTTTGAGCATTCATCACGTCCCCGCCGTATTTCTGAACCTCTAGGTTGATCAAGACGAAGCCCAAATTCACTGTAACTGAGTTGAGCATCGCGGGAACACCCAATCTCATGATCTCGCCTATCATCTCCCTATCAAAGGAGAAACCTCTCAAAACCAGCTTCAAGTCGCTTGTTTTAACAAAAAGATCATAGTACATCCAAAAACCGATACAAAGATAACATGAGAACGAGCCCAAGACAGAACCTACCGTACCTAAGTCCAGGATATGGAGGTACAAGGTATTGAATATAATTTTTAGGATCAAAAGAAGGATCATCCGATATAAGGTCGCCTCGGGCTGGCCGACGGAGTTCTTGATCGCATTGTAGATGGCGGTTAAAAAAAGAAAGGGTAAAACAAAGGAATAAAGACCCATATAGACGAAGACTTCCTGTGAGATCTCCGGATTGATCAGTTTTGAAACAATATAGCCGCTCACGAGGCAGAGGGGTGCAAGCACCATTCCGATTATAAAGCCGAAGACTATCAACTGGGTAGAGTAGTGTTTTACCATGTCGATGTCTCCCCGTCCGTTGGCATTTCCTATCATGGCCATCCCTGCTACACCCAGGCCTCCGGACATTCCGTTTATCATCTGTATGATCGGTACAACAAAACCTACTGCGGCGGCTACTGCATAGCCCGATGTATGATTGAGGAAGAAGCTGTCTACAATGGGGATGAAGGCTTGAACAACTCCCATCAACAAGGTAGGGACTGACAAAAACAACAAAGTCTTCAATATATCTCCGTTCAGTATCATCTCCCTTCTCTCTTCCAACGACTGTTTAACAAATCCTCTTGCCATAAACTCACCTCTCTGTTACATCGAAGATCCGAGTCTGTATTTTGCGCTGTCGCGCCATCTCCTCCTCGATCCTTTTTATTAAATTAAAAAAGAAGATCGTTCCATCCCGATGAAACCATCCTCTTTTTTACCTAAGTTTCCATTGCTAAAATCAAGACTAATCTCTCTTAAACTTCTTATTGAAACGCTCAATACGTCCACCTTTTTCTACTGTCTTGGACTGACCTGTAAAAAAGGGATGGCATTGAGAGCAGATCTCTACAGAGATCTCTTCCTTTGTTGAGCCTGCTTGAAATGTGTTTCCGCATGCACAACGCACCTGTACTTCTTTGTATTTGGGATGCAAATTCTCTTTCATTGTTTTCACCTCGCTTGGACTTTAATACTCATTACTTCTAACTTGGAAAGTATATCATAGTTTTTTATGAAAATCAAGGTTCTTCCAACTTAAGTTCTTACTTATTTTCTATTCTATCACTTCAATATCTCGAGTTCAAGGCTTTTTTGTTTTTCAGTTTCCTAAGAATCTTTCACATTTTATTTTCTTTAAAGAAGGGAGAAAGGGGGTCTTATTCTATCAGTCATTGCCCCGGCGTAACTCGGCTTCAACTCCATAAGAACCTTAGTTTCTCTTGTCTTCTACACAACTCCTCTTCTCAATACTTCAGTCGAGATCTGCATCCATCCTGATGAATGCACAGGATACTCTTGCGCATACAGAAGCGTTTCATCAGATAAACAGTTCTCCTCAAAGTTGCGTCCGTTCACACATATCAAACTATCTGCGCGATCCGGTATCTGAATACACCTGCTCTACCGCCGACAGGAACTGTCCCATATCCGACGCATTGCTTATCATCGGTATCAGGTCTTCCATAAGTTCTTGGGGAGAATAGTTTGCCAATATCCTTCTTATCTTAATAAGCATCTCGCAACGATCTTTATCGAGAAGGAGTTCTTCCTTACGAGTTCCTGAACGCTGGATGTCGATAGCAGGGAAGATTCTCTTTTCCGCCAACCTTCTATCCAGATGGAGCTCCATATTTCCGGTTCCCTTAAATTCTTCGTAGATGACATCATCCATTCTTGAACCTGTGTCGATAAGTGCAGTTGCAAGGATGGTGAGCGAACCTCCTTCGCGCACGTTTCTGGCCGCCCCGAAGAATTTCTTGGGGCCATACAAGGCTCCCGGATCCAGACCTCCGGAAAGAGTTCTTCCGGTAGGATTGATAGTCAAGTTGTAGGCCCTTGCCATCCTCGTGATGCTGTCCATGAGGATGACGACATCTCTTCCGTGCTCCACCAGATTCTTTGCACGGGCAAGAACCATCTCCGAAACCTTAATATGGTTGCTCGGAAGCTCGTCGAAGGTCGAGGAGATCACATCGGCATTGACCGATTCTCTAATATCGGTAACTTCCTCCGGTCTCTCGTCCACAAGAAGGATGATGAGTTCAACATCGGGATAATTGTTCAGGATCGCATTTGCTACGTTCTTCAAAAGTACAGTCTTTCCGGCTTTGGGAGGCGCTACGATCAAACCTCTCTGACCCTTTCCTATCGGCGCGAAGACATCGATCAATCGAACTGATTTGTCCATCTTTTCGTTATTCAAACAAAGTCGTTCGTCAGGATAGATCGGTACTAACTTGTCAAAATCTTTTCTCTTGGCTGCAACATCAGGTTTTAGACCGTTGATACTTTTGACGTACAAGATGGCACTAAACTTATCGTTAGGCCCGGGAGGACGCACGATACCCAGGATCTTATCCCCTGTCTTCATATTGAAACGTCTGATCTGAGAAGGACCCACATAGACATCTTTTTCGGTAGATATATAGTTCGGCCCTCTCAAGAAACCGAAGCCGTCCGGCAAAATCTCAAGGATCCCCTCAGCCAGCAGTGCGTCCTTGCTGTGTATGATCCTCTCATACTCATCCTTGTCATAGCTTACCTTTTTTGAATTCACAGGAGCTGGAAAAGATGTGTTGTCTCTATCCCTTAAAGGGGTCTTTGCTACTTCAACCTCACCTCGTGTAGGAGAATCTTTGCCCTCTTCCGGAATCTTCTTTTCTTTAGATGGCTCCGGAGTCTCTTTGTCGACTGCTTTTTCCTCTTGTGAAACAAACTCATCCATCTTCTCTTCAAAGGAGGACAACGCATGTTCCAAACCTTCAGTCTCCAAAAGAACGCGGATCAACTCTTCCTTCTTCAAGGTCGTGATCGATCTCAGTCCCGCCTCTTTTGCAAGCAACTTCAAATCCTTTAATTTCATCCCGTTTAGCCTGTTTCTCATCTTTTTTCCTTTCTAAAATTCACTTTGACCGTTTTCAACAAAACTTACAACAAAGGTGAAAACAGTCTGCAAAAAGCCTCTACAAATCGTTTGAACACCGATTTCTGTCTATATTTCAAATAATCGACTTCCACACAATCTTCAACATCTCTCTTAAACATATCATACAGGCGATCGACACTCTTATCGTCATAAATAAAGGCATTGATCTCCGCATTGAGCGAAAAACTTCTGATGTCCATATTGGCAGTACCCACCGTGGCAAAGGTCCTGTCTATAATGACTACCTTGGAATGAAGGAAACCTTTCTTATACAGGTACACCTTCGCCCCAAGCTCCATCATCTCCTCAAGATAAGAGTGAGAAGCGTGGTAGACCACAAAGTGATCCGGATAAGACGGGAACATAATCGACACCTCCACTCCCGAAAGCAAGGCCGCCTTCAAGCCGGTAAGAAGAGCTTGATCTGGAATAAAGTATGGTGTCTGTATAAAGATGCTTTTTTTTGCTCCTGTAATTCCGGAAAAATAAGCCTGATATATGGTCTCATGTGGTGTACTTGCATCTGAGGTTGCAATCTGTACCATCGAATATCCCAATTGTTTGGTGATCGGAGGAAAGAGGAAACCCTCCTTTATCATTTCTTCACGAATCAGATACCATGATAAAAGGAATACGATCTGAAGAGAGTATACCGCTTCCCCTTCTATTCTGAGGTGGGTATCCCTCCAAAAATCAAAGTAAGGATCCTGGTGCACATATTCATCCCCAATATTGATACCTCCGATATAACCAATCCTCCCGTCGATGATAACGATCTTTCTGTGATCTCGAAAGTTGATGTTGCGATACAGAAAGGGAAACTTTTCCATCGCATAGGAATGGACCTCGCAGCCGGCTTCCTTCAAGCTCTTAAGGTAGCTCTGCTCAATCCGAAGTCTCCATGACCCAAGATCGTCGTAGATGATCCTGATCTTGACCCCTTGCTTCGCTCTTCGAATCAGAGCCTCCCTTAGTTTGTTTCCTATAACGGAGTCTTTGATAATAAAATATTCAATATGAATGTGGTGCTCAGCACGTTCTATATCCCTAAGCAGGGATTCAAACTTGGAAACCCCCTCTTCAAAGACCCTCACCTTATTGTTGGAAGTAACCGGAAACTTGCCCGAATTCAAAATGAGGGAGATGATCCTTCTGTCGTTTTCTCTAAAGATGGGAAGGGTGCGGACTCCTTCTTTTTGAATATGAACCAAGTTATCAAAGGCCTCTATCCCGACCAAGTCACTATGCTCAAAAAACTCTCCGGTCAGTTTTGCCCTCCTGCTATTTTTATCAGAACGTACATTTTCACCAAAGACCAAATACAGTACAAAGCCTACCACCGGAAGAAAAACCAGCACCAACAGCCATGAAATTGTTTTGTTGTTGTCCTTGTTCTCCAAAAAGATAAACATCGCCGTAAACACGAGCATGATTAAATACAATATCGATATTCCGGTGACAAACATTTCTATCTTCCCTTCGTCCTTTCGTAATAAAACAAGTACTGCTGAGCGATTCCCGCCGTTTCTCCGAATACATCCATTCCTCTTTGACGAATCGACTGTACGCTCTCCTCTTCACCGATATCGTAATGGCAGTTCATAACTCTCTTCATCCAGACATCGACAGGAAAAGTATCCATCCTGCCCATTCCGTATAGAAGAATACAGTCTGCGACCTTATCTCCGACTCCTGATAACTTCATCAGTTGTTTCTTCGCTTCAAGCGTAGAGAGTTTCTTGATCTTGGCTAGATCTACCTCTTTATTTTTGATCATCTTCAGACTCTTTCGGATATAGGCTTCGCGATACCCGAGCTTTACTTCTTTCCATTGCTCATCGCTGATTTCCATAAGAGCCTCCAAGGTGGGAAAAGCAATGATCTCTTGTCCCGAAACCTCCCCTATCTTACTTCCAGCGAACCTGCTTATCTTATCAATGGCCGTCTTTATTCTGGGAATATGGTTGTTTGCCGAAATGATGAAGGTGATGATGATCTCAAGCAGACTCTGTTTGAGGATCCTTATTCCTTCCCCGTGATCCATGGCCTCATCGAGGTATCCATCAAGGCCACGATAGTATTTGCGTATGACTGAATAGTCCCTGTCCAGATCAAAGTATGGAGTCCATACCTTCGTCAACTCGCGACGAGAAGCATTTGTAAACCTCAAAAAGCTTCCCTGTTGACCTACTCTTATCCATCTGTCTTCATGTATGGCAATATAGTCGTCATCCGATAATTTGATCCATCGAAAAGCCTGACCGCTCTCATAGATTTGTTTTAATGACAAATAATCCGTCTCCAAGACATATTCCATTTCACTTATCTTTTTCCACTTCAATCTCTGTTTCAATCCGTTGTTCCTTCTCTTCCTAGAATATACTTCTTCTTTAGTAAAGACGAATCGGGCTCTTGACCTGTACTCTGACTTTAGATAAGAAGCAGATCTTCTTCAGGAAGGCGAGACGATAGGTCAAGCATCATCCACTCCAGGCGAAAAAGTAAGGTCGATGATATAAAGGATTCGAATAATTTTTCGATTATTTTTTCCCTACTCTTGTTCTACCCGCCACTTCCCTAGTTAAACCTGCCAACTCCACTATTGTTAGATAAAAAATAGCACAACCTTAATTTCTGACCTGCTCGAATGCCCTCAAATCAAATAATCGGCTTATGCTTTTTACAAGTATACCATAGTTTTTGTTGTTTTTGTGAATTTATAACTATATTTTTGATTTTTTCTTTTCCTTCGTCTTCTCCATTATAAATTCTCCCTCTTAAAAGGTATGAAA